>CABMCD010000001.1 GCA_902384555.1 uncultured archaeon
AGCGTGCGATAGACCGTCTTCTCGCAGCCGATGAGCGTGGTGCTGATGTAGGTCTGGTCGAAGCTGAGGGGCTCGTAGAGCAGGTTCTGGTTCGCGCCCGGATGGGCGAGGTTGTAGGCCCCGCTCACGGCCTGCACCATCAGCGTCCAGGTCTGGCCGTAGGCCGAGAGGAAGGCGGCCATGAGCAGGAAGGTGACGATGATTTGCATGAATTCCGACTTGGCCCAGGACTTGAAGGTCGGCAGGTTGAGCGCGAGGCCGGCCATGTAGACCAGCGTGGCGCAGAAGAGGGTGATGAGCCCCAGGCTGACGATGGCCCCGGCCAGCGGGCCCTGCGAGCCGAAGATGGCGCTCACGTCATAGGCCTGCCCGGGCAGGCCGGACATGCCGCTGAGGGAGGAGTATTGGGCGAAGGAGAGGCCGCAGAAGAGGAAGAGGAAAAACAAAACAAACGGGCGGCCGCTCGGGCGGCGTCCGGATATTGTTTTGGTTTCGTTTTCTTCCGTCCGAACCATCTAAATCATCCTCGTGAGGTTGCTCAAGTCCATTTCCGCGCCGACCACGCGCGTCAGGCTGCGGGCGATTTCGATGTAGACCATGAAGTTGATGATGGGCATCAGCACCGCCGCCACCGAAAAGACCATCACCATCTGCGCCGGCCACAACAGCGCGGTGGTGAGCGCGCTGGACGTGAGGCCCAGCTGCTTGTCCGGCGCGCCGGGGTCGGGGTCGGTGAAGTACTGCACCGGCGTGCCCCGGCTGTTGGTCTGCACCGTCCAGGAGCCGCTGGAATTGGGCTGGTTGTTGTACATGCCCCAGCGCTCGTTGATGGCCGCGCCGGCCGAGGAGGGGCTGAAGGTGCCCGCCATCTTGTAGAGCACGATTTGGTCCGAGGTGCGGTTGGTCTCGCGGCGGGCGAAATAGTAGTCCGGCGCGGAGGTGGAGGGCTGGAAGATGAGGAGGTCGGGCTTCTGGTAGAGGATGCGCCCGATCTGCCCGAATCCGGGATAGGTGCTGCCGGTCTTGAGCTTGCTCAAATCCTGCACCGGCATGGGCGCGCCGATTTGCGGGTTGGAGCCGTAGAGCATGGCGTTGAGGTCGATGGGGTTTCCGGCCGAGTCGCGCGGGGTGGTGACGTCCTGGAGGCTGGTGTAGAGGATGACGTCGTTCACCACCAGAATGAGGGGGAAGAGCAGCAGCGAGGCGAAGGAGAAGCCGATGAGCGCGCCGCCGAATTGGCGGGTGGGGGGGAAGCAGCGCAGCAGCAGCCCCAGCGGCATGAAATAGAAGGGCACCGCCGCCACGATGTAGTCGAGGATGCGCATCTGGATGATGACGCTGAGGTAGGCCACCAAAAAGCCCGATACGCCCACGAGGAAGACGTTCTGGATTTGCTGCAGGCCGGCCAGCGGCTCCAGCGTGTAGCCGATGCCCAGGGGCCGCGACTCCCAGGTGATGCGGAAGAGGTAGGACATGGCGCCGTTGATGCCGATGAGCGAGGTGAAGAGTATCTGCCCCCGGTTCTCGATTTTGTGCAGGTAGGCCTCGGCCGCGCAGTAGGGGGTGACCACGGCACGGCCGTTGATGAAGGTGGCCGACTGGGGGCAGTAGCTGTGCATCAAATCGGCCCCGTTGGCCCCCTGATAGAGGTCGGCGGATAGGAACGCGATGTTGAAGGTGCACATCTGGTAGAGCAGGCCGGCGGCCAGAACCGCCAGGCCGGCGGTGGCGAGGATTTGGAAGAGCTCGTGGCGCGTCCAGCCCTCGAGGCGCGGGATGCGAAGCGCGCGGCTGAGCATGTAGAGCAGCACCACCAGTCCGGTGGAGAAGAGGAGGCCGAGGAAAACCAGGTGCATCCAGCTTCCGCCCACCACGTTGGGTATCTGGGTGGGCGAGAAGAGCAGGGTTTTGCAGTAGTCACCGATCATGGGTTCGCCTCATATCAGTTTCTCGAATGCCGAGAAGTCCATCTGGGTGCCCAGGAATCCGGCGATTTCCTTGATCACGGTCAGCACGATGAAGAGGATGAAGAGCGGGATGATGATGGACACCACCAGCACGTAGAAGATGGACACCTTGAGCATGGCGAGGGTGTAGAGAATCAGCAGGCTGACCACGATTGCGTTGGGCAGCGCGCCGGTGAGCAGCTGCACCAGCCCGAACGCCAGCAGGCCGCCGCCGGGGCTGATGTTGCGCGTCAGCGACTTGATGGCGTCAAAGGCGCCCTGGGAGCCGAGCTTGAAGAAGCACACCACCGACTGGCCCTGGCTGCGCGTGGCGGCCGTGCAGGCCGAGAAGTCGGTGTAGAACCCGTGGTTGCCCGAAGCCTGCACCACCTGCGCGGTGCCGTATTCGGACACCAGGTAATTTTGGATGGCGTACGCGCTGACGTTGAGCATGAAGGGGTAGACGAAGAAGAAGCCGACCGCGATGGCGATGAGCGCGTCGCCCGCGCGCGGGAAGGCCCAGGCGCGCAAAAAGAGGCCGACGGGCAAAAAGAGCGAGAGCATGCGGCCCTTGATGAAGAGCAGCAGCCACGACTGCACGAACCACTCGCCCGTGGCCACCGACAGCAGCGAGAGCAGGATGCCCAGCGCGTCGAAGAGCGGGCGGAAGGCGGGCGAGAGCGAGAAGGAGATGCCGATGATGCCGGCCGGGCGGAAGTAGGGCGTGATGTTGAGGAAGGTGGAGAGCACGGCCGTGGCGGCCGTCATGGTGCCGAACTCGAGGCCGATGGTGTTGCGAATCGTCTCGGTGAAGCTGACCGCCCGCTCAATCTGCAAAAAGCCCACGCAGATGGTGCCGCTGGTCGCGCTGCCGCCCGCGCCCTGGCAGGTGGTGATGTTGAAGCCGGCGAAGATGAAGAGCACGATGAAGGCGGACTTGGCGGCTGAGTAGAGGAACTGCTTGGACCAGGCGCTGACCTGCGGACCCAGCATGCCGCCCAGCGTGTAGCCGATGGCCCCCATGGTCGCATTGAGGATGATGACAATCATGGAAAGGCGGAACCAGGTCGTGTCCGGCGGCATCACGGCCCCGTTGCTCACCGGCGCGGGCAGGAAGCGGTCGAAGAAGGAGGGGACCGACCAGCCGAAAATCTGCGTGCCGGCCCCGCTGGCGCCGGCCAGCATGCACAGCATGAAGAGGGCGGAGAAGAAGAGAGCCCAGGTCTGGGGGCGGGAGAGGAAGGAGAGAGCGGCCTGACGGGAGGGGATGGTGAACGGGGGAGAGGGCGTGCTGGAGGAAGGGCCGAAGCGGCCGGATTGTTTGGCGTCCGTTTTTTTCTCATCCATCTAAATCAGCCGAGTCAAGCCTGCGATTTCCACGTCTCCGCCCAAGAGCGGCGAGAGCACCTTGATGGAGGCCAGCATCACCATAATCGAGAGGAAGGGGCACAGCAGGCTGAACACCAGGATTTTGGCCAGGTTGTCGATTACGCCGTTGAAGCCCAGGAGCTCGTCGCGCACCAGCGCGATTTTGAATGCCCCGCCCCAGCCCTGCAGGATGCGCTCCTGCCACACTTGGGTCTGCCCCAGCAGCACGCGGCGCGCCTCGGCGTCGGAGGCGGCCGTGGAGGTGTTGGTGCACATCAGGGCGGAGAGGCCGGCCGAGGACTTGACGAGGGTGTTGCGGGTGGCCGGGTCCATGAACTGGGCGCGGAAGGGCGAGATGTAGTTGCCGTATTGGTCGCGCGTGGGGCTGCCCGGGACGCGGCCGTAGCCGTGCGCCGGGTCGCTGGTGCAGGTGGCGCTGTTGTGGTTGCAGTAGTAGTCGCCCTCGCGGCCCGGGATGAGCTGGCCGGCCGCGTTGCGCGGCGGGCAGCCGAAGGGCAGGGTGTTGGGCGCGCCCGAATCGCCGGGGGCGGAGGTGCGGTTGGAGAAGGAGAACTCGTTGCACTCCTCCCACGGCTCGATGTAGCCGTCGAAGCTGTAGGCGCCCCGGGTGCCCGTGAAGGCGCCGGCGCGCGGGCCCAAGGCGTCGTTGTAGCCCGGCGCGGCCGGGTCGGGCTGCTGGGGCGAGACGGAGGCGCCCTCGGTGTCCACGTAGATGGGATAGAGGCTGCTGCCCACCTGCTCGACATAGGCGTCGAACTGGGCCTGGCTTGGCGCCGGCCAGGGGCCGGTGAAGGAGAAGAGCATGCCCTCGAAGAACACGTACATCATGGGGTAGACGACATAGGCGCCCAGCGCCAGCGCGATGAGCAGGCCGCCCAAGCGCCGGGTGAAGTAGAGGCTGCGCAGGAAAAGGCCCAGGGCCATGAAGAGGGGGAAGAACGCCAGATGCAAAAATTCGAGCATGAACTGCTGGAAGCGCAGCGTCATCAGGCTCTTGTTGGAGATGTCGAACACGAAGCCCAGCGTCTCCACCGGCATCGAGAAGCCGGCGAAGGGCGCGATGTCGAAGTAGCCGGCCGGGTCGGGCATGCCGCGGAAGGAGAGGCCGACCGAGGAGGCCTCGGCCAGGATGGAGTTGTAGTTGAGCACGGTGCGCGCCTGCGCCTCGGAAGCTGAGGCCAGGATTTGCAGGTAGTCCTCGGCGAGGCGGATGTGGCAGGGCCGGTCGTAGTAGGAATTGGTGGTGGGCGCGCAGCGCGCGGCCACGTAGGCCTGCCACGCGCGCGCGTCGCCGCCGCTGGCCACGCTCACCGACGAGAGCGCCATCACCGTCCAGGAGAGGGATGCGATGATGGCCAGCACCGCCAGCAGGATGAAGATGCTGTAGGCCTGCTGGAACAGCTCGCGCCAGCACCAGTTCTTGAGCTTGTCGTCGCGCACGGCGGCCGCGTAGGCGTAGGCCAGCGCGATGATGCCCACGCCCAGCGCAATCGCGGTGAAGAACGCCAGCTGCCAGGGGCCCCAGTAGGTGGAGAACAGCGGCCAGATGTCGCGCGCGCTGGTGCTCTGGCGCGCCAGGCAGCCGGAGGAGAGGAGGAAGAGCGAGAGCAGGGAGAAGAGCAGCAGAAGCACTGGAGGCGGCCCGAACGGGCGGGAGTTGCTTGCGGTTTTCTCCTTTTCATTCATGTTATTCCATCCCCTGCGCGAAGAAGCGCGTGCTGGTGCGGATGAACGTCACCACGATAATCATGCTCAGCGCCGGCAGGAACACCGACTGCACCGCCACATAGGAGATGGCGGTCGGGAACTTGAGCAAATCGCGGCCCAGAGGGCTTGGCGTGAGGTTGAGGGCCAGGCTGTTGGCCAAATCCTGGTCGGCCAGCCCCACCAGGTTGGTGGACGCGCCGCCGCCGCACATCGGCGTGCCGAATTCGGTGAGGTACATCGGCTCCATGATTTCCTTGTGCATGACGTAGGTGAAGGGCAGGATGAAATAGAGCGCGAAGGCGGAGGCGATGAGGAAGCCCGCCGCGTCGCGGGTGGGCGGGAAGAGGCGCAGCAGCAGGCCGGCCGGCAGCAGGAAGGTCAGCGCGGTCGCGCGGATGACGTCGAGGCCGATTTTCTGCACGTAGAGGCTGGAGGTGAAGGGGATGACGAACATCTGCATCAGGTCCATCGAGCGGTCCAGCACCTCGAAGCCGGGGTAGGTGGGATAGGAGAAGCCCCAGGCGCCGGCGTAGAAGCGGCTTTTCATGCCGGCGAAGTACTGCAGGCCCATCTTGTAGCCCTCCATCTTGATGGAAGTCATGGCCGAGAGGCAGGTGACCTGGTTGATGTAGGCCTGCGCGCCGTCGAACAGGGTGCCGGAGCAGGCGTGGGCGGAGTCGTTGCAGTAGAGGGTGAGGGTGTGGTCCAGCGTCACGGCCGTGCCGAAGATGAAGAGGCCCAAAAGCACGGTGGTGATGGCGTGGTAGATTTCGGTCTTGCCCGCCGTCATCACCTCGTTGGAGCGGAAAATCTGCGAAACCATGAAGGCCAGCGCGGCCACGAAGGAGAGCGTGGCCAGGCCGATGATGAAGAGCGGGATGAGCGCGCCGTAGGCCGACTGGGCGGCGAACAGGTTGCCCCCCGGCACGAACGAGAGGTCGTCGGCGAAGGAGAGAGAGGAGAGAACGAGCAGAGAGAGCAGGAGAACGGGCACGGCCGGCGCTCGGGCGCCGGCGCCCGGAACCCGGCCTTGGTTCGGGCTGGCGCTGCCGAATACGGGCGCCCGCCCGGGTTTGTTTGTTTCGTTTCTTTCTTGTGCCTTCATTTTCCTACACCAGTTTGCTCATGCCGAAAATGCGCGGCTCGCCGCCGATGGCCAGGGAAATGTCGCGGAAGAGCGTGATGGTGATGATGAGCGTGTTCACCAAAAACAGCAGGTTGAGCGCGAACCACTGCGCGCCCACGGTGATTTGGTCCACCAGGGCGGAGTAGAAGAAATCCACCGGAAGGGAGGGGCCCAGCGCGAAGGCGGGGTGCAGCAGGTAGGTCGTCACCAGCTGGCCGTTGTTCTTGAGCGCCTCAATCAGGGCGTTGGCCTGGCTGGTGGGCATGTAGATGCTCACGGTCTGGCCCTGCGCGTTCTTGGCCGAGCCGTAGATTTTCTCGCGCAGGGCCTTCTCCACGTCGCTGGCGTTCGCGGCGTAGGGCTGGGCGATGTCCCGCTGCACGCGGTCGATGACCAGCTGGGGGTTCTCCCGCTCGGCCGGCGTCTGCGGCACGCAGGCCTGCAGGAGGGTATGGTAGTTGGTCCAGTCCGAAATGACCGGATGCTGGTACTGCCCGTTCACGATGCCGCCCTGCAGGCCGAAATACACCTGCTGGTTGATCCAGATGGTGAGCGGGAAAACGAAGTAGAGCGCCAGCGTGAGCGCGATGATGGTGGAGCCGGTCTTGCGCAGGAACGGAATCGCGCGGAACCCCAGGCCCAGCGGCAGGAAGACGGCGATGGCGTTCTGGTGGATGAACTGCAGCAGGATTTTCTGCATGATGAGCGTGCTCACGCCCACGCCGATGAGGTCGGTAATCGTGATGGTGGCCTCGGAGATGGGCGAGAGGGCGGCATGCGGCGCGAAGTCGAGGGAGATGGAGCTGACCAGCGGCTCGGGCAGGTACGCGCTCACGCCGAAGGTGGAGATGGTGCCCAGCGGCAGCTCGAGGGTGAAGAGGCCGATGTAGATGTTCATCAGATGGCCCACCATCACGCCCTTGCTGGAGCCGTCCTTCCACTGGGCGGCCGAGTAGGGGCTCACCGCGCTGGCGTTGTAGGGCAGCGCCACGCTCTCGTTGAGCAGCTCATACTTGCCGTGCTCGCCGGTGGGCATGCAGCCCAGAAACCAGTCCACGTCGGCGTAGAGCTTGTTTTCCGGATTGCTGGAATTGACGGGATAGATGGAAAGCGAGTCGTTGCAGAACCCGCTCACGATGGGGGTGCCGGGGACGAGGGAGCTGCTGGTCACGCGTTCCGCAAACTGGCCGTAGGCGTAGAGGCCGGAGAGCACCAGCACGATGAGCAGCACGCTCACGGCCAGCGCATAGACCTCCTGGCGGGCGAAGGAGCGCACGTTGGGCAGGTTGAACGCCTCGCCGGCCATGAACAAAAGCGCGATGAGGCCGATGGAGAGGGCCAGCGCCACCATCGAGAGGCTCAGCCAGTTGGGCACGAAGATGTCCCGCTGGTTGACCAGGGGCAGGCCGGAGGGGCCCGCCGGATTGCTCTGGGCCCAGAGCGCAGCCATGAGAAGCATCAGGGCCAGGATTGCAAATGGAGCGCGCATGCGGGCCTTACACCTCCCATTACTCAACACGGCGTAATATTAAAAATGACGAGTAGGCAAAAGAACAGTATATAGTATATATAGGAAAGGGAGGCGGCCCGCGAAGGAAAGGGGATTGCGGGAGAACCGGGCAGCATAAAAGCATGGACGAGGCGGGATATGAACATGCGCGCATGGACGGCGGCCCTCATCATTCTGGCGCTCGCGCTGCCCGTTTTGGCCGTCTCGCCGGCCGCGGACAACTCCTATGAGGCCTGGGTGCAGGTGCAAAAGGCCAGCCTCACCCAAACGCCGGCCCTCATCCAGCTCAAAATCGAGTATACGGAAGGCATCCAGCTGCAGAGCGGGCGGCCCTACGGCGGGGGCGACCAGCCGGCGGGCGACCTGTCGCAGACGCAGCTGAGGCCGCTGGCGGGCGCGGTGATGCAGGTCCTGCTGGACGGCAAGCCCCTCACCGACAAGAACGGCAACCCGGTTTGCGACAAGCTCACCGCCGCCGGCGCGCCGGGAAGCGGCAATGCCGCGCTGGAGCCGGGCGAGGCGTCCTGCTACGTGCCGGGCGGCCTGTATTCGGCCAACCCCAACCCCCTCAATCGCACGGCCGTCGCGCTCGCCGACTGGCCGACCTGCGCCGAGGTGCAGGTGCGCCTGGTTTCCAGCCCCCTGCAGGGCAAAATCAAGGCCCTGCACGCGGCGCCGCAAATCGTCTGCCCCTCCGGCGCGAAGGTGGGCAGCCTCTTCTACACCCTCCATCTGGGCGACGCGGCGGCGCGCAGCGGCCTGCTGGCCGCCTGCCTGCCCATCTTCCTCATCGTGGGCCTGCTCGTCGCCTCGATGTATTACCGCGGCCGCGACCCCCTCTCGCTCTTTGACATCACCACCCCGCGCCTGCCCACCATGCGCAAACTGCGCATGAAGCCCTCCACCATGCCCATGCACCTCGCCAGCAAGGGCCGCATGACCGACCGCATCATCGGGCGGGCCAACGCCACCATTTCCAGCACCCTCTTCGCCCTCTACCGCAAGGGCGGGCGCCGGCTGCCCAAGGACGGGCTGCAGGGCCTGATGCCCAGCGGGCAGGCCGGCTTCATCCCCAAGTGGACCACCATCACCGCCCAGTCGCCATTCGCCAACCAGAAGGCGATGGAGGACGCCATGCGCAAGCTCAACCGCCTCATCGAGAACTCCGGCGCGTCCGAGGCCGAGAAGCAGCGGGCGCGCCAAATCCTGCTGGACCAGATGCAGCTGCGCCAGGCGCTGCTGCTGGAAAAGAAGGTGCACGAATACGGCCGCACCGGCGATAGGACGCTCTCCATCAAGGCCCGCGGCACCGTGGGCGCGCTGGCGCCGCTGCTGGCCAAGCCCTGGCGGCTGGTGCCCGCCTGGAGAAACAAGAACTGGGCCAACAACCTGCCCGGCATCCCCTACGTTGAGCGCACCGGCCTGGTCATCAACGACTGGCTCGCCAACCGCGGCGGCAATGTCTCGATGCGCCAGCAGCTGCGCCGCACGGCCGCCGCCGAAGTCGGCGTGGCGCTGGGCGTTCTCGACCGCGAGAAGAGCCCGTACGCGCGCCGCCACCTCTACGACAACCGCAAAATCGGCAACATCCCCTTCATTGTGGAGAAGATGCGCAACGAGACGTGGGTGCTGGGCAAGGCGATTGTGGATGAGCACATGCGCGCCATGGTGCTGGCGGCCGTGCTCAAGCGCGAAGAAGTCCGGGACAAGGACGGGCTGCGGGGCGTGAAATTCGGCATCGACGAGAAACGCCTGGCTGAAATCGTGCAGATGGTGCAGCGGGCCCAAAAGGACGCCACCAAGGAAAAAATCACCGACCAGATGCTGTTCCGCGAGCTGTTCGCCAAAGCCCTGCAGGACTACGCCCGCAAGAACCTGAGCCAGATGCAGTTCGTGGACGCGGCCGGCCTGACGCTATCGGAGCGGGACAAGCAGGACTTCCTCAAGCAGGCCGAGAAGCACATCGCGGAGGCCTTCCGCCTCCTGCGCGAGGACGGCCAGTACCTCAAGGGCAGCATGCTGGCCGACTTCGCATCCGACGCGGCCAAGAAGATGGACCCGGACAAGGCGTTCCGCATCTACGGCGACATGACCAGGCTGCTGGAGGACTACAGGGCCAAAGCCGGCGAACTGCGCGACGGGCGCGTGCCGCTGGTCTATCTCGGCCACGACATGGCCGAAATCATCGGCCGCTCCTTGAGCGCGCGCCAGCTTGACGGGCGCATGCGCGCCGATTTGACCGAAAGCCAGCGCATGGTCATCATCCGCCAGGGCATGGAAGAGGAACTGATGAAGAAGCGGCTGTTTGAGCGCATATTCAACGGCTCGGCCGGCGCCATGGCGGGCGGGCGGCTGGACGCGGAATGGAAGCGCGCCGCGCTGGCGGAGATGAGCCTGCAGAAGCTGCGCGGAGAGCTGGACTACTACCGGCGCGGCGAGTGGGCGGCGCGCAACTACCTCACCGGCTACAACGCCAACCGCACCGGGTACGTGTGGGAATCCGAGCGCAACAAGATTGAAATCCTGCGCCAGCGCATGAGCTGGATGCTGGGGCATGGGCAGGAGACGCTGCTGCGCAACTACTGGACGCAGGTGGAGCGCAACCAGCTGGTCTACCTCACCATGAAGGAAATGGCGCTCAAGGGCGTCTACACCGGCAAGGCCGGATGGGACGCGGACGCCTACAATGCCTGGAAGGAGCAGGGCGTGCGCTTCAAGGACGCGCAGAAGGGAGCCTGGCTCATCGGCGGCGAGCGCTCGCTGGTGCCGGTGGCCTCCAACGTCCTGCGCGACAAGGACGGCCGGCTGCTGGGCGTGCGCGTGGAACTGGACGCGCAGGGCCGCCTGCGCCACAACACGCCGGAGCGCATCCAGGAAATCGACTTCGAGGGCAAGAGGGCCTACGTGCACGGGGCTTTCTCGTTCATGATGTCCGACTACTCCGAGCGCCCGGTCAACCTCACCTACCTCTACAAGCGCCAGGACGGCCAGTGGCGCCCCGGCTCGCCCTCCGACCGGGAGACCGGTATTCTCTTCCAGCAGCAGAAGGCCGCCTGGCTCGAGCTCACCCAGCCCGCCTACGGCGCCGTGAACCGGGACTGGCGGCGGCTGGCCGACTTGGGCCAGCTGGAGGCCATGGCCTCCGGGCGCGAGTTGAGCCGCGAGCAGGTGTGGGCCAACATCCGCAAGATTGAGGAGATGCTGGCCGAGCGCGTGCGCGCGGTGCCGCGCTCGGCGCTGGCCGACCCTTCGGCCCTCACCGGCCAGATGCGGCAGAGCGCCTGGACGCGGGGCATGGCGCGCCTCACGCAGTCCATGGAGCGGGTGACGCGCGGCGGCCTGCACGACACCGACGAGCGCCTGCATGCGTGGTATGCGGCGCAGGCCTATGCGCGCATCGTGATGTTCGCGGCCGAGGCCAACATCCGGACCAACAAGCTCTATTCCGAGGAGGTTCAGGACTCGCTCAACGCCAAGAAGAAGCTGGAGCAGGCGCGCGTGCAGCAGCTGGAGCTGCTCTCCAAGCCCAGCCTCACGGCCGAGGAGCAGGTCCGCCTCGGAGCCCTGCGCGGCGAAATCAGCCAGCTGGTGCGCGACATCCCGCGGCTGGAGGAGCGGGCGCGGCAGTACCAGACGGACAACCGCAATGCGGACAAGAACCTGCGGGGAGTGGCCGATTTGGCCAACCCGTTCTACAACGTGAACGAGAACGTCAACATGCGCGACCCGCGCATCGCGTTCGGCGGCGGCTACGCCATGGGCGCGGCCCTGATGGTCGGCTACCAGACCGGTCAATTCGTCGGCGAGCGGCCGCAGATGTGGGCCGGCTACCACCTGCTGCCCGGAGATCGGGTGATGAACCTGTTCGCCCGGCCCAACTACTACGCCTCGATGCTGTTCGGCATGCACACCCGCACCTTCTTCACCAAGATGACGGGCTACACCACCGTCTATCACCAGGACCCCGAGCGCGGCCCGATGGCGGCCAACAACCACGAGCCGGGCGTCATCGAGGGCGTGCAGTCGCTCTTCAAGCCCGGCCTGAACTTCGACTGGTTCACCCGCTTCTACGCCAACCCCGTCATGCGCGGCTTTAGGGCGCGGGACTACAAGGACGAGTTCGGCTGGGCCATCAAGGAGGAGACCAACTGGGGCGGCATCCGCTACAACCTGCCCTGGACCTTCAAGTACGGCAAGGGCGTGGGCGGGCGCGGCGGCGGCACGGACTACACCTCCGAAATCGACCAGCGCAAATACCAGGCCATGGGCCTGGACGCGGGCGAGGAGATGCGCCGGCGCAAAATCGGCCTGACCTTCCGCGAGGAATACCTGCTGTGGGACCGGCGGGAGCAGGCCGAGAACCAGATGAACATGCGCCAGGGCATCGACGCCATGCGCAGCCGCCTCAATTCCATCACCGACCCCGTCGAGCGGCGCATGATGCAGTCCCAAATCCGCGAATTCGGCGACGTCTTGAACACCACGCGCACGGCCTGGTCGCTGCCGGGCGTCCGCAGCTTCACCCGCCAGAACTATTACGCGGTGGAGAACCGCTCGGGCTACGACATCGCCGCCATCGGCGAGTCGCACCGCCCGTGGGAACTGTACGCCTGGTCGCACAAGAACGTGGGCCCGGTCGTGCCCATCCCCGGCATGCTGTACGTGGACCAGGAGGGGAGCTCCCGGCTCTTCCCCCGCCTGGCGCGCACCATCAGCAACCCCATCCTCACCCCCACCAGCAACCTGTACGACCGATACGCCAACTACAAGGCCGGCGGAGAGTCCGTCCAGCACAAGAGCCCCCTCTCGCCCTTTTCCATGCTGCAGGGCATGGGCGACAGCATGTCCATGCCGGGCCGCGAGCGCGGCACCCCGGGCGTGGAGCAGGACCTGTTCCGCGACGCGCTGCGCGACGTGTACCGGCGCGAGACGCCGGCGCTGGGCAAGTTCTTCGAGCTGGACATGCAGCGCCAGTCCTGGTCGTTCCAGAATTCGGAATACACCATTCCCCTCGCGCCGCTTTATCTGGGCCTCTTCCACGTCTTCCGCCACAACTCGGCCTGGGCGCGCCAGCAAACCTGGAACCAGCACACTCCCCGCGAGAAGGATTTGGGCGAGATGACCGACGAGCAGCGCCGCGCCGAGCGGGCGATGCACACCGCGCGGCAGGCCGCAATCGGGCTGGGCGACACGAGCTACCGCTGCCCGACGCACGGCCTCACCATTCGTGGCGAGCAGATGTGCCCGCTCTGCCGCTCGGCCGAGGCCATCCGACAGGAGCGCGAGCAGACCGGCCTCGACCCCTGGATTCGCAAGAAGCGCGAGCAGATGAAGAGTTGGGTGACGGCCTCCTTCTCGTTCAGCGAGCACATCGGGCAGAACTACATGCACTACCAGGACCAGGCGCACTGCTCGACGCACGGCATCGGCTACCGCCGCGGAACGGCCTGCCCCCTCTGCCTCGAGGACGCGGCGCGCCGCAACGGCGGCGAGGCGGCCGGCCGGGTGGAGGAGTTCCGCCGCACGGTGCGCGACTACGAGAAGCGCATGCGCGAGGTGGAGACCGACCGGCGCGTAAGCGAGGTGGAGCGGGGCAAGAAGCTCATGGCCTTGAGCGAGGAGCGGGAAACCCGCCTCACGCAGCTGAACCTGCAAATCGAGCGCGACACGCGCATGGGCTACCACCAGGGCCTGGCCTATTTGCAGGCCGAGATGGAGCGCCTGCGCAAGATGGAGGCCGAGCGCAACTACAAAGTCGAATTCATATGAGGGTTTTTATGGTTGGGAACGCACAGCGCAGCATGCGATTCGGACTCGTTCTGGCGGCCCTGCCCCTGCTGGCGCTGCTGCTGGCGTCCTTCCTGATGCCCGGCTGCGTCACCTCCGTGGCGCCGGCCGACAAGTTTTCCTCCGATTTGAGCAATCCGGTGATTTACAACTTCAGCCAATACGTGACGGCGCAGGTGCGCGACCCCACCATTGACCCGCAGGCCAGCTGCACCGCCATGGTGTGCAGCCAGGACGCCCCCTCGCGCCTGGGCTCCTTCTTCAGGACGCTGTTCGGCGGGAACTGGGTGGAGTCCACCCTCAACAATTCCCGCTGCCAGTTCATCCGCATCAACACCAGCGCCTATGGCGGCCTCATTGAAGTGGCCGCCAGCACGGGCGGCATCAACTGCAACCTCACCGACCCGCTCAGTGGCAAGAAGGACGAGCGGGCCTGCATGCCGCGCTTCTTCATGCTCGGCCAGGGCTCGGACGCCTCGGCCTACTCGCGCGCGCAGATGTATTGCAACACCCAGCTCAAGATGCCCGTGACGTGGGCCGTGCCCAACGCCACCACCGGCAAACTGGACAAGAACGTCTCCTCGCCGCGCCTGGCCTGCTATTTGCAGCGCGACCAGATGCCGGCCGTGATTTGGTATTCGGGCGGCCGCTACATCGACACGGCGGAATACGCCAAGATGGTCCAGTCCTTCAACACGCCCAAGGGCCCGTCGCCCCTCGCGGGACCGGTGATGGTGAGCACCGAGGCCTTCCTCGACCCCACCATGGCCGACCCCAACGGCCAGAGCGGCGCGCGCCTGCTCAACTTCAGCGCCCTGGACGGAGTGGCGAACCAGCTGCGCACCATCAAGCAGGACTGCCCCCAGTGCCTCTCCGTGCTGGCGCTCAAGCCCGTGTTCGACAACGACAGCCGGCCCGACCTGTGCGCCCTCGATTACCTGCTCAACTCCAATACCAATACGCCCCGGCCGGCAGGATGCCTGGCCGAATACGGCAGCCAGACCGGCCGCTTCGCGACGCGCCAAGACCTGTGGAAATACACCGACCTCGTCGGCGTGGGCTTCATCGCCAATGATGAGACCCGCCTGCCCTCCTGCTCGCTGGAAGGCGAGGTCGGGCTCTACCTGTCCTATTCGCGCGCGGCCCTGCGGCAGTTCTACAAGCCCAGCGTGTGGTATGCGGTCGGCATGGCGGCCGGCCCCACGGCCAGCCCCGACTGCCCCAACGCCACCGACAGCGACGTCACGAACGCGTATGACGCGCTCGTCAGCTACGTGCCCGCGCTGGTGTCCTCCGGCATCGTGGGGGTGGCCCCCTACCGCTTCGGAGACGACCCGGCCGGCCTGCCCATGCGCCTGAGTGTGGAGCAGTGGCACTTCAACACCACCCTGACCTCGCTGGATTCCATCCGCAACTTCAAGGGCGGCGACACGGCGCTCACCCTCAACGATTCCGCCAATCCTGACGCGGCGGTTGGCGTGGCGCGCTATGTGCCGGAGCAGAGCGACGGGACGCGTGCCGTCTTTTTGGGCATGGACGGAAACGCCTACGCGGCCCGGCTGGGCGCGGGGGGCACCGTTGAGATTTACGCGCTGGCCAGCCGCTTCGGCTTCTTCAACGCCGACGGCAGCGCGCACCCTTCCGCTTACACCTGGTTTTCGGGATGCGAGTATTACACCTCCAACCGCGCCCCGCTCTTCATCGCCAACACCACCATGGACCAGGTGGCGGACGGCGCGCACCTGACCTCGCCGGACAGCCAGTTCTGGGCGGACGTGAGCAGCGTGCAGACGGCCGGCGAGAACGAGACGCTCTTCTATGGCATGGACGGACGGGCCTACGCTGCCCGGCCGGACGGGCCGGACATCAAGGTGTTCGAGCGCCCCATCACGGCCGAGGCGCCGGCCCAGCCGCTCGTCTGGTCGGCCAACGGGCGGGGCGGCCAGTGCTCGGCCTTTGAGACCACCAAGACCTATGCCCGCGTGGCGGTGCGCACCAACGATGCGGGCGCGGCCTACTCGCTCACCCTCTCGCGCAACTTGGAGGACCGCCAGCGCAGCGCCCTGCTCTCCTGCGGGGGCGGCGCCTGCCTCTCCTCGGTGCCCATGCCGGCCGCGTTCTGCAAGCTGCGCGACCTCGTCAAGCGCTATGATTCCTACGATTTCCCCCCCAACGCCTGCACCGACTACCCGCAGATGGACATCGCCTTCTCCGAGAAGGGCGTCGACCCGGTGCTGATGCGCGCGATTGCGGTGCGCGAAAGCGGGCTGGGCCGGACGCTGCCCGGCGGGCAGAGCAACGTGGATTCCGCCACCCCGCCCTCCTGCGCCATGGGCATCAAGGATTCGCGCTGCGGCCGGGGCGACAAGGACCCCTCCATCCTGCTCAATTCCCCCTCGCCGCCGGACAGCCCGCGGGATAAAATCCAGAACTGGATTAATTTGAGGCACATCGACAACAGCCGCACCTATGCCTGCGGACTTGGCATCATGCAGTGCCTCGACGCGCCGGGCTATACCGGCTCCGGCTCCATGGTGCTGGACTGCGGCGGCGCATCCTACAACCCCTTCAACCCGCAGCAGAACGCCTGCTGCGGCGCCACGGTGTTCCAGACCAACTTCGACATCTACCGCAAGCTCTTGCAGGACTTGTGGTCGGCCCCCAACAGCCAAATCCGCGCGGGCGGGGTGGCCTATGAAGAGCTGGACTGGTATGCGGCCTGGATGTCGGCCTACAGTTATTTGGGCGTGCCGACGCGCTCCTATGTGCAGAGCTACACGGCCTCCTCCGGCCTGAGCCTGCCCGAATACGTGGTGGGGCAGCTCAACAACACCCGCTCCAACAAGGACGAGGTGATTTACGGCACCCGCGTGATTTTGCGCTACAATCAGGGCTTGGACGTGTGCGGCGCGGGCTGCCCCTACCAGCCCTGCGCGGGACCCCAAATCGCCTGAACGCCCGGCCCGGCCCGCGGACCGGCCTGGCGCGGCCGGCCCCGGCCTCAGCTTAAAAAACATGTCTTCCGTTTCATCAGATTGGGGAGATGGAACTATGCGAATGGGAATCATCGGCCTTGGAAGAATGGGCTTCAACATCATGCTGCATCTGCTCGAGCAGGGGCACGAAGTGGTGGCCTACAACCGCTCGAAAGAGTCGGTGGACAAGGCCGGCAAAGCGGGGGCCATGACGGCCTATTCGCTGGATGAGTTCTGCGCCAACCTGCCCGCCCCGCGCGTTATTTTGCTCATGGTGCCGGCCGGCCATCCGGTGGACGAGGTGCTCAAAGGCCTCAAAACCCATCTCAAGAAAGGAGATATTGTGATTGATGGAGGCAACTCGAACTATCAGGATTCGGTCCGGCGGGCCAAGAAAATGGCCAAGGGCGGCGTCCAATATCTTGATTGCGGCACCTCCGGGGGCCTGAGCGGCGCGCGCCATGGCGCGTGCCTCACCATCGGCGGGAATGAGAAAGCGTACCGCAAGCTGCTTCCCCTCTGGCGCTCCATCGCATGTGAGGGCGGGTTTCTATACTGCGGCCCCTCCGGCGCCGGCCATTATGTGAAAACCGTGCACAACGGCATTGAATACGGGCTTTTGCAGGCCTATGGGGAAGGATTCGAGCTGCTGCACAAGGCGCCCTACAAGCTCAAGCTCGACAAGATTGCGGGCGTCTGGACGCACGGCTCGGTCATCCGCTCCTGGCTTTTGGAGCTGGCGCAAGAGAAGCTGAAGACCGACCCCCGGCTCCAGAACGTGGTGGGCAAAATCGGCGGGGGCGAGACGGGGAGATGGGCGATAGAAGAGGCAAAGAGGCGAAAAACAGATATGCCGGTTCTTTCCGCCTCGCTCAAGGCCCGGCGCCTTTCTGAAAAGCATGAATCCGTCTCCGGCCGTGTGATTGCCTACATCCGCAACGGCTTTGGCGGCCATGAAATGGTGCTGAAGAAAAAGAAGTAGTGAAGGGCGAAAGACGAGGAATGGACCATGGCGCGCGCGATTATCATTTTCGGCGGAACGGGCGACCTGTCGCGGCGCAAGCTCTACCCGGCCCTCTACAACCTGCACGCGCGCGGCAAGCTGGAGGACACCGTCATCCTCGCCTGCGGAAGAAAAGAGCTGGCGCGCGAGGAGTTCGAGAAGAAAATAACGGAATTTGTCAAACCCAGGTCCAACCAGCCTCCCGTTTCCGCCTTCCTGCGCCAGGTCCATTACCACTCGGCCGACTTTACGCAGGCATCCGAATTTGGGGGGCTTTACCGGCATCTGGTGGAGCTGGCCCCGGGCAAGCGCGAGGTGGTGCTGGGCTATCTGGCCGTGCCCCCGGCCGAGTTCGAGCCGCTGGTGCGCAACGGCATGAAAACGCTCAACGATTCGCAGCGGCAGCGCCTGCGCCTCTTGGTGGAAAAGCCGATTGGAACCGATTACCAGTCGGCCCGGCGGCTCAACCGCCTCTTCGACCGCTTCGTGGGCGAGCGCAACGTGTTCCGCATCGACCACTTCCTCGCCAAAGAGGCGGTGGAAAACTTGCTGGTGCTGCGCTTCGCCAACCGCCTCTTCGAGTCGGCATGGGACCGGCGTTCCATCTCCAGCGTCTCCGTCTCGTTTTCCGAAGAATTGGGCGTCGAGAACCGCGCCGCCTTCTACGAGCGCACCGGCGCGCTGGCCGATTTCGTGCAAAGCCACCTCCTGCAGGTGTTGGCCCTGCTCACCATGGAAGAGCCGGCCTGCTTGGAGGAGGACCCCATCAAGAACGCCAAGGTGCGGGCGCTCAAGCGGCTGGCCCCCTTGCGCAAGGAAGACGTGGTGATGGGGCAGTACACGGCCGGAAAGGTGGATGGGAAGGAGGTGCCGGGCTACACTTCGGAGCCGGGCGTCTCGCCGGCCTCCAAAACCGAGACGTTCGTGGCGCTCAAAACCCACGTGCGCTCGCCGCGCTGGAAGGGCGTGCCCTTCTATGTCATGACCGGCAAGCGCCTCGACAAGAACGAGGGTTTGATTACGGTGCGATTCCGCCCGCCGACCGCCTGCATGTTCACCCCCGGCGGCGCGGAGCATGGGCACACGCACGAATATTCCGGGGCGAAGGGCTTTGACTTGGGCAACAGCCGCCTGCAAATCCAGGTCCAGCCTGAAGAGGTGTTCCGCCTGCGCTTCAACCTCAAGACGCCGGAGGAGAAATTGTCCATCAAGCCCTTTTCCATGGACTACTGCTATTCATGCGACTACTTGTACCAGCGCCTGCCCTATGAGAAAATATTCGAGGACGCCATGAGTGGCGACCGCACCCGCTTCTCGCGCAGCGACGAGGTGGAATTGGCGTGGAAGTGGGTGGAAACGCTCAAAGAGAAGCCCGCCCTGCACCATTACGCGGCCGGAAGCGCGGGACCGGCGGCAGCCAAGGAATGGCTGGACCACCTGAAGGACTAAGGAAAGAAGCGGAAGAGAAAACAAGCCCGACTCTCTTTATTTTTCATATTCTCAGGCCGGCTTGGGAAGGGAAAGAGCAGGAGTTGCCGGATTAGGAGCGGCCGGCGCAAGGGGCGCGGGCGGGGCCGGCGCGCCAACGGGCGGCTGCGGCTTGGGTGGAAAATCCTCCTTCTCATAGCGGCGCAGATACCACGTCTTCACCTTCTGGGTGAGCGCGACATAGCACACCAGCGTGAGCAGCAACAGCGGCCAATACAGCGGCGGCAGGGGGACAAAGCCCAAGGCGGAGGCGAAGGGGGAGACGGTGAGCCAGATGCCCACGGCCGACACCAGAAGCGACGCCAGCAAAAGCGGGGTGGAGGCCCGGCTCTCGATGAAGGGAATCTTGTTGGTGCGAATGACGTGGATGATGAGCGCCTGCGTCAGCAGCGACTCCACGAACCAGCCGGTCTGGAAGAGCGCGGCGGATGCGACGGTGGTGGCGCCGAAGACGAACCACATCATGGCATAGGTGGTGTAGTCGAAGATGGAGGAGATGGGGCCGATGAAGATGATGAAGTTCTGGATGCGGCCCAGATTCCATTTGCGCGGCTTGGAGAGCCATTCCTTGTCCACGTTGTCGGACGGAATGGCGGTCTGCGAGAGGTCGTAGAGCAGGTTGTTGACCAGGATTTGCAGCGGCGCCATCGGCAGGAAGGGCAGCAGCAGCGACGCGCCCAGCACCGAGAACATGTTGCCGAAGTTGGAGCTGGCCGCCATGCGGGCGTATTTGATGATGTTGCCGAACACCTTGCGCCCCTCGATGATGCCTTCTTCCAGCACCAGCAGGCTTTTTTCGAGCAAAATGATGTCCGAGGACTCCTTGGCCACGTCCACGGCCGAGTCCACCGAGATGCCGACGTCGGCGGCCTTGAGGGCCGGCGCGTCGTTGATGCCGTCGCCCAAAAAGCCCACCACGTGCTGGTTGCGCTGCAGCG
This sequence comes from uncultured archaeon, assembly GCA_902384555.1. Classification (GTDB taxonomy): domain Archaea; phylum Micrarchaeota; class Micrarchaeia; order Anstonellales; family Anstonellaceae; genus CAIXYX01. Next base: position 19,870 of record CABMCD010000001.1, read on the forward strand.
CGCGGATGATGCGCTCCTTGTGAATGGGGGAGAGCTTGGCAAAGATGGTCGAGGTCTCCACCGCCTGCTGCAGGGCCAGGTCGTCCATGGCGTCGATGTCGCTGCCCATCAGGATGCCCTTGACCGGCAGGCCGATGTCGTGCGCGATTTTGTTGGTCACCAAATCGTTGTCGCCGGTGAGCACCTTGATTTCCACGCCCTGCGAGGCGAGGCCGGCCACGGCCTTGCGCGCCGACTCCTTGGGCGGGTCCAGAAACGCGATGAAGCCCATCAGCGTCAGGTCCTCCTCGTCGGAAACCGAGAAGGTGCTGCGCGAGGCGCTCAGCTCCTTGTAGGCGATGGCGATGACGCGGAAGCCGTCCTCGTTGAGGGACTGCACCAGCGCGCGCATGGAGGCGAGGTCCTTGCGCCCCGGCCTGAAGGTCCGCCCGCCCAGCTCCATGCGGGGGCTGATTTTGAGGATTTCCTCCACCGCGCCCTTGCAGATGAGCAGGCGGCGGCGGTTGTGCTCGTCGGCCACCACCGACATGCGCCTGCGCTTGAAATCCCATGGGATTTCATCCACCTTGTGGTAGGCGTGCAGGCGGCTGTCCAGCTTCTCCTCCTTGCCGTGCTCCACCACCGAGAGGTCCATGATGTTCTTCAGGCCCGTCTGGTAGTGGCTGTTGACGTAGGCGTAGAGCAGCACGTCCAAATCGTCCTGCCCGCGCACGTTGATGTGCTTCTCCAGAATGACGCGCCCGTGCGTCAGCGTGCCGGTCTTGTCGGTGCACAGCACGTTGATGGCGCCGAAGTTTTGAATCGAGGAGAGCTTTTTGACGATGACCTTCTTGCGCGACATCGTCATGGCGCCGTTGGCGAGGTTGACGGTGACAATCATGGGCAGCATTTCCGGCGTCAGGCCGACCGCCACCGCGAGGGCGAAGAGGAAGGCCTCCAGCAGGTCGTGCTTGGTGAAGGCGTTGATGACGAAGACCAGCGGCACCATCACCATCATGAAGCGGATCATCAGCCAGGTGAAGCCCTTCATGCCCTTGTCGAACTCGGTATCGGACTGCACGGAGGTGATGCGCTGGGAGATGGCGCCGAAGTAGGTGTCGGTGCCGGTGAGCACCACCACGGCCAGCGCGCTGCCCGACTCGACGTTGGTGCCCATGAAGCAGATGTTGGGCAGCTCGAAGGGGCTGCCGACGGCCTTGCCGTTCATGCGCGCGTGCTTCTCGGCCGCGATGGACTCGCCGGTGAGCGCGGACTGGTTGACGAACAGGTCCTTGGACTCGATGAGCCGCACGTCGGCCGGCACCAGGTCGCCGGCCGAGAGCAGGATGACGTCGCCGCGCACCACGTGCGCAAGGGGGATTTCGCGGCGCGCCCCGTCGCGGATGACGGTGGCCGTGGTGCGCACCATGGCCTTGAGCCGCTCGGCCGACTCGTCCGCGCGCACCTCCTGAAAGAAGCGGATGCCGACCGCCACCGCCATCATCAGCACGATGATGGCGCCCGAGGCCACGTCCTCGGTGAGGAAGGAGATGGCGGCCAGGATGGTGAGCAGGAGGTTGAGCGGGTTCTGGTACGCCTCCAGCAGGCGCTGCAGCTTGTGCTTCTTGACCGAGTGCACCGGCTTGTTCTCGCCGTACTGGCGCAGGCGCGCGGCGGCCTCGTGGCGCGTCAGGCCGTCCATGCGGCTCCCCATGCGCGAGAGCACCGCCGAGGCTTCGCTCTCGGAAGCCTGGATGACGGTCTCGGTAAGGCGGGTGTAGATTTTGTGGGGCGGGCGCTTCTTTTTCTTCAAGAAGGGAAGGTCGGACCAGGTGGGAAGGCGGGGCAGCGGCATGGAAATTCACCTGAATCGACGCGGTTTTTCATATCCCACCGGCGGCCGACCGCTTTTTGGTGATGGGCCGCACGACTGAGTGCAGGCAGGGTCGATGAAGGTTTAAAACCCTATGTCGGCGAACGTCGTCGCTACGGCGTGGATTTTTCAAACCTGCAAGTCGGTCCAAATCACAACGCGGCCCGCGCCCAGAGCCAGCTTCGCCGGGCAGTCCCGGACCGGCACCGAGGCGTCCAGAAATTTCACCAGCGCCTTTTGTTTTTCCTTTCCGCGGAAAACCAGCCAGACTTCTCTCGCAGATTGGATTTGGGCGGGCGGCAGCGTGGCGCGCCGGGCGGGCGGCTTGGGCGAGTCATCGACGGCCAGCCAATCCGCCCCCTCCTCGTCCAGCTCTTTTCTTTTGGGAAACAGCGAGGCCACGTGCCCGTCCGGCCCCACGCCGAGGATAAGCAGGTCTGCACCTTCGGGGGCCATCTGATGGAGCACTTGGCCGTAAGCGTCCAGCTCGCGCGCGCCGGCCAGTCCGCCCTTTTTCGAGACAGAAGTGTCCAGCCTCAGCACTTGCTTGGGGTGGGCCAGCTTGGAGGAACGCAGGGCGTTTTGCAGGGCTTGGCCGTTGTTCTCCTTGTCCTTCATGCCCACAAGGCGCTCATCCACCGGGAAGAAAAACAGATGCGGGTGCGCCTTGGAGGGCACGCGCTTTCCTAATCCGCCGTAAAACCCGTCCAGCGAATGGCCGCCGGGCAGGCCGATGAGCAGCAGGGGGCGCGCTTGCAGCGAGCGCGAAACGAAATCGGCAAATGCGCCCTGCATGAAGAAGGGCAAGTCGGATGAAGGGGCGCGGTGGAGTTCGAAGGAGAAGGAAGCGAGCGCCATGGTTTCCCCCTAGAGCAGTCGGGCCTTCTTCCGGCCCCACACCACGTTGTTTTCATAGCGCACGCCGAATTTCTTTCCATACCAGCCCGGCTCGATGGCCAGCACCACATTATTCTGCAATTTGTCTTTGCTGGCCAAACTCAAGTGCGGCGGGTCGTGCACTTCGAGGCCCAGCCCATGGCCGATGGCATGTATCATGCGCCCCCAGCCCATCTTTTTGCATTGCGCGTCCGCGAAGCGGGCGAGCTGGCCGCCGGTATGAAGGGAGGGCATTTCGTCGAGGATGGAATCGTGGATTTGCTGCGCCTCTTCATACTTCTTTTTCTCCTCCGGGCAGGGGCCGAGGAAATAGCAGCGCGAGAGGTCGGCGTTGAGGTGCTGGTATTGGGCGCCAAAATCGATGAGCACGATGCCCCGGCCCAGTTTGCGCGGGCCGGGAATGTGGTGCGGCTCGCGCGAGGCGGGGCCGGCGGCCACGATGGGGGGGAAGGCGAAGGAAGTGCCCCTCTTTGCGCAGGCCAGATTGAGGGCCTTCACCACATCTAGTTCGGTCATGGAGGGCTTGAGTTCCAGCTCGTCGAGAATTTGCTTGGATATTTTCACGGCTTTGGCGATTTTCGCGATTTGTTGGGGCTTTTTCACTCTTCGCAGATTGTCCAACTGCTCGCCCGCATCCACCAAACGCTTGGCGCACAGCAGCTGGCCCATGCGCACGTAGCGCCGCGCGCTCAGGCTGCGCAAATCAAGGCCGACTTTTCCGGCCGGAACCAGACTCTTGATAGTCGAGCCGATGTCTTTCCAGTCCGGGGCCAGCACCCGGCCACTGAACTGGGCTGCGGCTCCGGCCGCATTCATTTTGGAGGTGATAAGCGTCTGCCCTTTCTGGGTCCAGACCAGAATCGCCCCGTCCACGTCCGCGCCGCTGAGGTGGAAAAAGTTGGGGTCCGGCCCGTCCTCCGCCTCGCCGCTGAAGAGCAGGATGGAGGAGCAGTTCTTGAACGGGAAGGCCATGGGCTGCTTAAGTCCATGAGGCTTTTATGCGTATGGATTTGGGTTCATGGATGGGCAGTCCCGGTCAGTCCTTGCCATAGAGCAGGGAGCCCATCTGGTCCGAGCGCTGGATGAGGGCGAGTTTGATGTACTCGATGGCTTTTTTGGAGATGGCCTTCGCGTCCTCGATGTCGGGCGCCAGGCGCGACTCGTGCAGCAGCAGGGGCAGGATTTGGTGGGGCCAGTCGAAAATGGAGTAGTGCTCCTTGATGGCCTCGAAGAGGTTGGTGTTTTCAAAATTCATTTTCTTGATTTCGCGCGCGCTCAGCTTGGTATAATTGCCCTGCAAATCCTTGAGTGGACCCACGTAATCGGCAAAGGCGTCCAGCACCGGGATGCCGGTGGGCTGGCGGACGGGTTGTGTAGCGACTTTCTTTTCCGCTCCGTTTTTGCCATTGTCGCGAACCCGCTGTATTTCATCAAACGGCTTCGGTTTCTGGGAAGAATTCTTGGACTCGGACGAGCCGGAATTTTCGATGGGGAGGGAAGGCGGTTTTTCAGGCAGAACAACGAGGGCCGGTTTAACCGCGACAGAGCGGTCTTTGGAAGAGGCGGATGGCTCCGCCCCGGTTGACGCCGATACGCTCGCGGTTTTGATGATAGGGGATATTTCAATGATGATTTTCTTCTCTTCCACGGCTTTGGGAGCCTCAATCAAACCATATTCGATGAGGGCGTTGAGCATGGCCCCCGCCCCTTTCTCGATGTCCTCGCCGCGCAGGCCCAAGGCCCAGATTTCGGGCGCGATGCCCAAGAGAGGGTGGTGGCCGGCCTCAATCTGCTCGATGGCCGAAAGCCAGCGCTTGTCCAGATTCTCTTTGGCCTGCTCGGAGGCCGCGCGCGTTTCTCCAAGCACATGCTTCATGAACTTGCGGTCCAGGCGGCCCAGATTCATCTTGGAATCGCGAAAACGGACTTGGGAGTCCATGCTCGAAGTGATGGAGGCTTGGTTCAGGGCATAGTGAAGGGAGATGGCTTCGAAGAACGCGGCCAATTCTTTTGGAAGGGCGCCGTTTACTCCGGTGGTGATTTCCACATAGCTGCCGCCCTCCGTCAGCCCGTAGGCTTGGCGGGCGGGAGTGAGGGGAGTCTTGGCCGGGTAGTAGACAAACCCCATCGCAGAGTTCGAATTGCTGTTTGGAAAGACGTCCGCCAGCATGTGGATGCCCGGCCCGGTGATGTCGGAGGAGGGAACGTTGAGCTCGATGCCGCAATAACGATAGGCGCGCTCCATTCGGTCAAAGAAGATGGCGGTGGAGGAGGAAAGGCCCTTGCGCTGGCGCACCTGCGTGGCCAAAAACTTGAGGTTGTTGATTTGCTTGAGTTGTTCCGGAGTAAAGGCTCGAGGCGCGCTCATGCTTATTTTTCATGTTTATTGACCTTAAATAACTATCTTTCGATGGCCCCCTCTTTTTGCAGCATTTTTTTCTTGCCAGCCTTGCCGCCCTTGCCGGAATAGTTGCCAAGCGTTCCATCGCTTTTCACCACCCGGTGGCAGGGCACGAGAGGAGCGTAGGGGTTTTTGGACAAGGCGGTCCCGACCGCGCGCACGGCTTTTGGCCTTCCGATTATTCGGGCCACCTGCTGGTAGGTGCGCACTTCTCCTTTTGGAATGGAATATACGGCTGCGAGAACGGCCTGCTGGAAGGGCGTGTGCTGGGACCAGCCGGGCAGATGAAGCAGGTGCGCGGGAATGGGTTTAACCATGTTTCTTCACCTCCAAATGATAGAAGAAATCGTCTTCCTGCATATCGGCAGGAGTGGGAGAATCATAATCCAGGCCGGATGAGGGATGGGGCTTTGCCCCCGCATTTTCTGCCAGCCAATGGTTGACATAGTCTTCCTGCCCCTCCACGCGCGCAAAATGGCCCTCGGAGGAGAGGGCGGCCGAGAGGTAGAGGAAGTTCAGGTCCACCGTCCATTGGGTGTTGAATTCGCGCACCAGGGTTTGGTTCCAAATTTCAGACGGAATGGAGAAATCGTCGGCCCGGTAGAAGCCGTAGTCGAACACGTCCAGCTTGCCGTGCGGATGAAGGTTTTGGACCAGCGCGAAAAGCGAATCGCGCGCAAGGCGGTTGAAGGGCAGCACATAGCTCTCTGGAAGCGCGAAGAGCAGCTTGCGCTCGAAATCATCCAGCTCCGCCCAGTCGGCGGGCGCGGGATGGAGGCCCATCTTATCGTCAAAGCGGGCTTGCAGCAGTTGTTCCCCCTTTCGCATATAGGCGTCGGCCGGCAAATCGGAAAACAATTCATTGCAGCGGATGAAGTCGGCGCCAAAGAGAGGAAGGGAGTCGGCATCGGAAGCATCCCACTCCCGCGTGTCGATTTGGTGCGCGAAGCCCTCTTTTTCCAGGCGCGTTTTGGCCTTGTCCAGCATGGGCTTGGAAAAATCGCACAGCGTGTAATGCACGCGCGAGTGGATGTCGGTGCCCTGCGCCTTGTCCAAGCGTTGCAATTCCTGCAAAAAGCCCAGCGCGAAAGCGCCTTCGCCCACGCCGGCTTCCAGCACCTCGTGCCGGGGTTTGGGATGCTCGCGCGCGCGGGCGTGGAACTCATGCGCCTGCGCGCGGGTGAGCTGGCCCTGTGGGGACTGGGCATAGGTAAGAAAATCCGAATAGATGGAGGTGGAGGAGGATTGGTAATAGGAGGTGTTGCGTTCGCGCATGCAGTCGGAAAGAGGGCGGACAGATGAGTCGGGCCCCATGCCCGGTTCGCGCCTTGGCGCTCGGCTTTTGGATGTGCCCATATCTAGAACCAGCCCTTTTTCTTGTCCTTCGGCTCACCCTCGCCTTCCAGCTCGCGCAAAAGCTCTTTGGTGCGCGCATCCGGGTGCTTGGGCACCTCGATAATCACCTGTGCCAGCAAGTCGCCCTTTCCGGTGCCGTGCAGCCGGGGCAGGCCCTCGCCGCGCAAACGCAGCAGGGAGTGGGAAGGCGTGCCGGCCGGAACGGTCATTTCGGCCTCGCCGTCCAGCGTGGGCACTTTCACTTTGCCGCCCAATACGGCAAGTGTGTATGAAATCGGAACTTGGACGTGCAAGTCCTCGCCGTCGCGCTCAAAACGCTCGTCGGGCTCGACATGGACGCGCACCAGCAAGTCGCCCGGCCCGTCGGGGCCCGTCTCGCCCAAATCGTTGAGCCGCAGGCGCATGCCGTCCTCGATGCCGGCCGGCACCTGCACATCCACATGCTCGTCTTTGGGCTTGTAACCTTTTCCAGAGCAGGCGTCGCATTCCTTGCCCGGAATCTGGCCTCTTCCGTGGCAGGCCGGGCAGGGGGCCACGGTGGCGATGCGCCCAAAGCCGCCCAGATTTCGGATTTGCTGCACCTGGCCTCTTCCGTGGCACTGCGAGCAGGTCTTGAAGCCCGCGCCGGGCTTGGCGCCGCTGCCCTTGCAGGAGTCGCAGGGCGCCTGGCGGCGGTATTCAATGGTGCGCGTGGCGCCGCTGGCGGCTTCCTTGAGCGTGACGCTGACTTGCGCGCTCAGATGCCGGCCAGTCTGGCGCTGGGACATGCCGAACATCGAGCCGAACATGGAGCCCATCGGGTCGTCCTCGTCGCCGAAGCCGAAGCCCATGGAGCGGAAGAGGTCCTGAAAATCGCCGAAGTCGGCATTGCGGAAGATGTCCTCCTGCGAAAAGCGCTGGTCGAAGCCCTGATGGCCGTACTGGTCGTAGATTTTGCGCTTTTCCTCGTTCGAGAGGACGGCGTAGGCTTCGGAGATTTCCTTGAACTTTTCCTCCGCGCCGGCGTCCTTGTTCTTGTCGGGGTGGTATTGCATGGCCAGCTTGCGGTAGGCGGACTTGATTTCGCTGACGCTGGCGGTTTTGGGAAGGCCCAAGGTTTCGTAGTAGTCGCGTTTGGAGGACATGGGGAAAGACCTTTAGATAGCTTTTAGCCAATTTTTGAGGATATAAGTAAATACGTAGACAATAAATAGTATCGAAAGAAGCGCGAGGACATTCAGAAGTTTTTTAGCAAAATTTACTCCTTTAGATATATGACTGCTAAAGTTGTTCTTTTGGGCAGTGCCACTTCGATGTGACCGTGGCCAACTAAAAACATGTGAGAGCAGGGCATAAAGTGCAAATAAACAAAAGAGAATGCATAGGCCGAAAACAACAACCCAAAAAGTATCTTTGTTTTGAATAGAATATTGCTGGAGCGTAATTAGTATTGATATGAAAGTTAAAAAAAAGATAGACAGGGCTAGAGCATAGTTTGATCGGTTATAGTCGTTAGCTGCTTTGTTCGATGCCTTCTGATTTTTTATAATTTGGTCTAGGCGAAGTACAACTGCTCGTAGGCCAGGCTCATCTTTCGGAGATTTATGTTTAAGAGGCATGCTCATCCCATTTAGGAGAATATTCCCCAAGCTCTTTTTACAAACCATGGATTACTCTTGACGTCCCAGGTGATGAAACCAGAAGGGTCAAACTTTTCGTCAAGAACTTTGATTTCGGAGATTTCGCTTTCGATTTTCGAAAGTGTGTGCTGCGCCTTATCGCTGTCATAGTCCCAAAAGTGAAATCGGTCAGCAAGGTCTCGCGCTCTTCGGCTTGGCCCATAGTCCATCGGGGCGCACAAGCGCGTCAAGTAGCGTCCATCCTCTTTTGAGAAGAACGTCACTCTCAATTTATTTTTTGAATGAATCGCTCTGATGAACACATCTAACATCATACTCATACGAATCACCCCTCACTTCTTCTTGAACTCGGCATCAATCGGCTCATCGCCCGAGCCGCCGGGAGAGCCGCCCGACGGGCCCGAAGAGGAGCCGCCGGTGGAGCCGGACGGCCCGCTGCCCGAGTCTCCGGTTCCGGGCGCGCCGCCGGTCTTCTTGTAGATTTCCTCGCCGATTTTCTGCAAGGAAGCCTGCAATTCAGTCAGTGCCTTTTTCACCGATTCCACGTCCTTCTTGGAGTTGGCGGATTTGAGGGCCGACAATTTCTCCTCGATTTCCTTCTTCACGTCCGCCGAAACCTTGTCGCCGTATTCCTTCAAGGTCTTCTCGGCCGTGTAAGCCGTCAATTCGCCCTCGTTCAGCGTCTCGGCCGCCTCCTTCTTCTTCTTGTCCTCATCCGCGTATTTCTCGGCGTCCTTCATCTTGTTCTCAATCTCGGACTTGTCCATCTTGTGCGGGGCGGTGATTTTCATCTTCTGCTCCTTGTTGGTGCCCTTGTCGGTGGCCGTCACGTGCAAAATGCCGTTGGCGTCGATGTCGAACGTCACTTCCACCTGCGGCATGCCGCGGGGAGCCGGAGGTATGCCTACCAGCTGGAAGCGGCCCAATTCCACATTGTCGGCCGCCATGGCGCGCTCGCCCTGATACACCTTGATTTCCACCGAGGTCTGGTTGTCGGCCGCGGTGGAGAACACCTGCGACTTCTTGGTCGGAATGGTGGTGTTGCGCTCAATCAGCTTGGTGAACACGCCGCCCATGGTCTCGATGCCCAGAGAAAGCGGCGTGACGTCCAGCAGCAGCACGTCCTTCACTTCGCCGGCCAGCACGCCGGCCTGAATGGCGGCGCCCAAGGCCACGCATTCCATCGGGTCCACGCCGCGCTCCACCTTCTTGCCCAGCATCCCCTCCACGAACTTCTGCACGATGGGCATGCGCGTGGGGCCGCCCACCAGCACCACCTTGTGGATGTTGTCGGGCGACATCTTGGCGTCGGACAGCGCGCCCTTCACCGGCTTGGAGCAGCGCTGCACAATCGGGTCCACGATTTCCTCCAGTTTGGCGCGCGTCAATTTGTGCACAAAGTGCTTGGGCCCCTCCTTGCCGGCCGAGAGGAAGGGCAGGTTAATCTCCGATTCCAGCGTGGTCGACAGCTCGATTTTGGCCTTCTCGGCCGCCTCGCGCACGCGCTGCATGGCCATGTTGTCGGACTGGATGTTGATGCCGCTCTCCTTGAGGAAAACGCCCACCAGATGGTCCACCAGCGCGCTGTCCATGTCGGTGCCGCCCAATTGGGTATCGCCCGACGTGGCCTTGACCTCGAACACGCCGCCGCCGAACTCCATGATGGTGACGTCCAGCGTGCCGCCGCCCAGGTCGAAGACCAGGATGCGCTGCTCGTCCTTGTTCTTGTCAAGTCCGTACGCCATCGAGGCGGCCGTGGGCTCGTTCACCAGGCGCACCACTTCGAGGCCGGCAATCTCGCCGGCGTCTTTGGTGGCCTGCCGCTGGTTGTCGTCAAAGTAGGCCGGCACGGTGATGACGGCCTTCTGCACCGGCACGCCGAGGAACGCCTCGGCATCGGCCTTGATTTTGGCCAGCAGCATGGCCGACAATTCCTGCGGGCGGTATTCCTTGCCCGCCAGCTTGAACTTGTAATCCTTGCCCATCTTGCGCTTGAAGGCCGCGGCCGTGCCGTCCGGGTTGGAGACGGCCTGCCGGCGGGCGGGCTCGCCCACGAGGCGCTGGCCGTCCTTGGTAAAGGCCACGTAGGAGGGGAAGGCCTTGCCGTAAAGCGAGGCGCCCTCTGCGGACGGGATGATGACCGGCCGGCCGCCTTCCAGAACGGCGGCGGCCGAGTTGCTGGTTCCCAAGTCAATTCCGATTATTTTTTCAGTTGCCATATTGCTCACCTCGAAGTATGAAACGCGAAATTATTGCCTGCTCTTTTTCTCCTCCGACTGGCGGGGTTCGCTGCTCCCGCCCTTGTTTTCCTCCTCTTTCTTCTCCTTGGGCTCTGCGGCAAACACCGCCACCTGCGCGGGCCGCAGCACATACTCGCCCATCACATAGCCCTTGCGCAAGCATTGCGCAATCTCGCCATCCGGCGTGCCGGGCACTTGGAGCATCACGTCGTGATACGCATGGTTCGGCAGGCCCTTGCACTCGATTTCGCGCACCGAACAAGAGGCAAGGATGGAATGGAGTTTGCGGTGCAGCAGCACCAGCCCCTCCTTCATCGAGCTTCCCTCTTTTTTCTCCGCGTGCGCCAGCGCCTGCTCGAACGTTTCGGCCATCTCCAAAAACGGGGCCAGCGCCTCGGCCTTGCCGCGCGCGCGGGCCTCGGCCTTCTCCTTCTCCACCCGTTTCTTGTAGTTGTCAAACTCGGCCGCGAGGCGCTTCAAATCATTCTCGTATTCAGACAGCTTGGATTGGAGGGCAGCGGCCGATTCGGCTGGAGGCTCGGATTTGGAGGCCGGGGCCGGGCCTTTTGCAGGCTCGCTTGAGGCCGGGGCGGCCGGGTGGCTCTTGGTTTTGTCTTCAGTCTTGCTCATGTCCATCATTCCTGTATGCGGCGCAGGCGGCGCTTGTAGGAGGCCGCCACGCGGCCGTGTTCGGAGGGCAGCCGGGGGGCGGGCGCATCAGCGCGGTTCGACGCGGACGGGAGGCCGGTTTGGGCCGTGCGGACGTTCCGGGGCCCGGTTTGGGCCGGTTGGCGGGCGGCGGGCTCGCCCTCCTCGATGCCCATCTGCCGATCGAGGCGCAGGGCCAGATTCCCCGCCTCGTCAAACGAGCGCAGCATCTCCTCGCGCATGCGCTCCACCGCCTCGCTCAAGTCGCTCACGGCCAGGCGGTATTTGCGCTCGGTGTGCTCCACCAGCCCCATCTGTTCCAGCCGCTGCAGGTGGTGGATAATCGTCACGCGGTTGAGCTGCGTCAGCTCCGCCAGCTCCGAGCTGCCGACGGGGCGGGTGCGCCCGCTGGTCAGCATCGAGCGGAACACCACCGTCACCGTGCCGTCCATGTCGCGGTGGCTGATGATGGAGAGGCGGCGGCAGAAGACTTCGAGCGGGTCGTCCTCGCCGGAATCCGAAGCCGCGCGCCGCGTGCGGATAACTGTTAATATCATATCTACATTTTGGGGGCTAAAAGAATATAAACAAAGCGCCGGGCCGGGGAGAAAGGGGGTGGGCGGCAGAACGGTTCGGGCGGCGGGCGGGGGGCAAACGCCTAAGTCTTGGGGGGCGGAGGCGGCGGTCTCTTCTTGGGGTTGTCGTAATCCT
>CABMCD010000002.1 GCA_902384555.1 uncultured archaeon
CCTGCGAGGATTCCAAGGCCGCCCGCATAGGTGGGGATGGAGTGGCTGATGCCGACCTCCATTGTGAAATAGGCGATGCGCTCGTGGGGGTCGAGGGGGTCGCCGGCAGGGACATTCGGCATGGGGAGGGAAAGAAGAGAGGGGTTAAAAAGAAAAGCGGCCCGGGCGCGCGGCGAAAGGCGGAGAAGGGGCGGAGAGGCCAAAAAAGAGCGTGAAAGCGCTCAATCCGCGGTCTTGAAGGAGGAGAACTGCCGGGCGGCGCGGTCGGGCGAGCTGCCGTAAAAAAGGTCGAGGGCTTTTTGATTGACAACCGCGACTTCAAGGTCGTTCAGGCCGTGCCGGGCGTCCACGAAGGAATACGCCCCGTTCGGGAGCATCAGGGGGCGGGCAGTGCGGGGCGTGACATTGTACTTGTCGGTGCCGCTGTTGAGAACCCGGCCCAGCAGCTTGGCGGACAGGCCGTTTTGGACGGAAGACACTTCCACCGCATAGGTCAGCATGCTGATGGAAGAGGAAGGCCGGTGCAAAACCAGAATGAGGGTGGAATTGGAGGATTTTGCAGATTGGAGAGTAGCGGTCATGCGAATCCCATGCGGCAGGGCGAATCCCGCCGCGACTGATTCATGATGAAAGACGCATATAAATGGGTTTGTTCGGCGAAGAACGAACCGAAACGGGGGTGACGAGGGCCGGCCGCAAACCGGAGAGAGCGGGCGGGCCGGACGGGCGGCCTATTCGCCCATCACTTTGACAATGACGCGCTTTTTTCTCATGCCGTCGAACTCGGCATAGAATACCCGTTCCCATGGGCCCAAGTCCAGTTTGCCGTTGGTGATGGGGAGAAGGACTTGGTGGCCGAGCAAAAGCCGCTTGAGGTGCGCATCTCCGTTGCTCTCGCCCGTATGATGATGGCGATAATTTCCGACGGGGGCGAGTTTCTCGGCCCAGTCCAGGATGTCGGTAATGAGGCCGCTCTCCTCGTCATTGACATAGACGGCGGCCGTGATGTGCATGGCCGAGACGAGGCAGAAGCCCTCCTTCACGCCGGAAGCGGAAACGATTTTTTCGATTGCATCGGTTATCGGCACGATCTCTTTCTCTTTCTTGGTGTTGAACCACAAATATTCAGTGTGAGATTTCATGCGACCGCCCGCGCCCCAGTACGATTAGCCGGGGAAATCCGAGACAAATTCGGCCTGCAAATCCGACCAGGTCTGGGGATTTTTCTCCGCTTCGGCCGCCTTGCGGCAGCGGGCCGCATCCTCTTTGCGGCCCAGCGAGTCGAAGAGGAGGGCCGCCTTTTCATATGCCCCGCCGTTTTCCAAAGCCAGGGCCGCCTTGTCCTTCTGGCCGATTGTTTCGTAGATTTCGGCCGCCTTCACAAAGAGTTTCTTGCCCTCGAGGCGCTGGGCCTTGGCCATGAGTTCGTCAGATGAGAGCGCGTCTGCCATGGGCGGATATGGGATGCTCTTTTTATATGGCTTATCGCCCTTTATCGGACGTGATACTCATGGTCCGAAAAGAGCGCGATTTCTTAGGCGAAGTGGAAGTGCCCGAAGACGTGTATTGGGGCGTTTTCACCAAGCGGGCGGCGGGCAATTTCACCCTCAGCGGGCGCAAGGCGCGGCCGGTGCTGATTCATGCGCTTGGGCGCATCAAGGAGGCGGCCGCGCAGGTGCACGGCGAGCTGGGGCAGCTGCCGGCCAACAAGGCGCAGGCGATTGAGCAGGCCGCGCGCGAGGTGGCGGAAGGCAAGTTCGACGACCAGTTCCCGCTCGACGCGATTCAGGCCGGGGCGGGCACGCCCTTCAACATGAACTGCAATGAGGTAATCGCCAACCGCGCGCTGGAAATTCTGGGCCGCGGCCGCGGAGATTATGACTACATCCACCCCAACAACGACGTCAACAAGAGCCAGTCCTCCAACGACGTCATTCCGACCGCGATTCGCCTCGCGGTGCTGATGGGCAACCCCTCGCTGGATGCGGCCGGCCTGAAATTGCAGGAGTCGCTCAAGGCCAAGGCCAAGCAGTACGAACACGTGGTGATGACGGGGCGCACGCATTTGCAGGATGCCGTGCCGATTACCATGGGCCAGATTTTCGACGCCTATGCCCTCTCGATTGAGCACGACCGAAACGAGCTGGCGCACGCCTGCATCCGCGTGGGAGTCTTGGGCATCGGCGGCACGGCCGTGGGCACGGGCCTGAACACGCACCCGAAATTCCGCGCGCTGATGGTCAAGCACCTGGCGAAGAACACCGGCGTGCGCGTGACGCCCGCCATCTCCCCGGTGGAGCTGACCTCGAGCATGAACGCCTTCTTGGTCTACGGCTCGGCGCTGGAGCAGATGGCCACCACCCTGCACCGCATTTCCATGGACCTGCAAATCCTCTCCTCCGGCCCGCGCGCCGGCATCGGCGAAATCCGGCTTCCGGAAGTGGAGCCCGGCTCCTCCATCATGCCCGGCAAAATCAACCCGTCCATTGCGGAGGCGGCCGAGATGGCGGCCCTGCAAATCGTGGGGCGCGTGCGCACGGCGGCCGACGGCTGCCGGGGCGGGCGGCTGCAGCTCAACGTGCTCACCCCCCTCATCATGCACAACCTGCTCTCGGCCCAGCGCCTGGCGGCGCACACCTGCGACATGATGCGCACCCAGTGCATCGACGGCCTGTCGCCCAACGAGGAGCGCATCCGCAAGCATCTGGAGGACGGGCTGATGATTGCGACCTCCCTCGCGCCCAAATTCGGCTACAACCAAGTGTCGGAGTGGGTGAAGGAGGCCGACAAGCGCGGGCTGGCCATCAAAACGGTGATTTTGGAAAAGAAAGTGATTTCCGAAAAAGAGCTGGACAAGCTTTTGGACCCCTCGAAGCTGGTGGGGCCCAGCGAGAAGTAGAAAAAGCGGCCCCGCGCGCTTCTTTTGGCGCTAAGCCCGCGCCAATCCTTCCTTTTTCGCCGCCTTCATCACGGCTTTGGCCACCACTTTGGCCAGCTTCTTGTCGAAGGGGTCGGGCACGATTTTCTGCGCGGACAGGCCCTCCTTTTGGGCCAGCTTGGCGATGGCCTGCGCGGCCGCCAGCTTCATGCCCATGCTCACGCGCTTGGCGCGGCAGTCCAGAAGGCCGCGGAAGATGCCGGGGAAGCCCAGCGCATTGTTGATTTGGTTGGGCAAATCCGAGCGGCCGGAGCCGTAGATGAACGCGCCGCCGGCCTGCGCGGCTTCGGGAGAGATTTCGGGAGTGGGATTGGATAATGCGAAGACGATGGGCTTTTCCGCCATCGTTTTGATGTCTTCGGCTTTCAAGATGTTGGGAGCCGAGGCGCCCACGAACACGTCCGCGCCGGCCAGCAATTGCTTGAGAGAAACGGGCTCGGACGGCTCCAAAATGGGCAGCAGCTCCTTTTTGTATTCCTCGAGGTCGCTTCGCGGGCGGCATACGGCGCCCTTTGAATCGGCAATCGAGATTTTCCTAAAGCCGTAGGCATGGAAGAGGCGCGCAATCGCCACCCCGGCCGCGCCGCAGCCGGAAATGACAATCTTGACCGATTTCTTGTCCTCTCTTGCAGTCAGTTTCAAGGCATTAATCAGCCCGGCCAGCGCCACGATGGCGGTGCCGTGCTGGTCGTCATGGAAGACGGGCACGTCCAGCATGGATTCGAGCCGCTTCTCAATCGCGAAGCATTTGGGGGAGGAGAAGTCCTCGAGCAGGATGGCGCCGAAGGAGGGGGCGATGGCTTTGACCACGGCCACGATTTCATCCTCGTTTTTGGTGTCCAGGCACAGCGGCACCGCATCCACGTTTCCGAAGGACTTGAGCAGCATGCACTTGCCCTCCATCACCGGCAGGGCTCCGAGCGGGCCGATGTCGCCCAGCCCCAACACGCGCGTGCCGTCCGACACCACGCAGGCCAGCCTCCCCTTGCAGGTGAGGTCGAAGGCCGTTTCGGGATGGTCGCGCACGTGCAGCGACACGTCGGCCACGCCCGGCGTGTAGGCCAGCGCGAGGGTGTGCCGGTCCGCCACCTTGTAGAGGGATTTGACGGCGATTTTGCCCATGAATTTCTTGTGCAGTTCGATGGCTTCCTTGCCCAAATCAGACACCATAGCGATACCTTACCATCCGGGGATTACCATTCGATTTGAGTGCAAATCGTTTTCTTTCCCTGCAAAAGGGCTTCGAGCCGCTCGGGCTGGAGGGCATTGGCCACATAGGCCGACACCTTGACGGAGAGCAGCTCTTTCACCTTGCCGGCCATGCCGCCCGTGACATCGGGGGAATCGGACGGGCGCAGGTGGGATTCGTATTTGGCGAAATTCTGGCTGGTGATGAGCGGGATGACTTTTCCGTCCGCCAGCACGCCGTCCACGTCTGAGCCCAGCACGATTCGCTCGGCCTTTTTGCCCAAGCGGGCCACCAGCTGGTCGCCGGAGCAGACCGAGAAGCCCAAGGAGGCGTCGGGCACCATGTCGCCGCGCAGGATGGGCAGGTAGCCGGCCGCGAGGCAGGACAGAACCTTCTTTTCATCGAATTTGGAGATGCGCTTGTTGGTTGAAACCGCCAACAAGCCGGTGGGCAATACCATGGCCGGCACGCCCTCGTCCAGCAGGGCTTGGGCCACGATGGCGCTCAGTTTGGCGCAGGCGGCGCGCGTCTGGGCACAGGCCAGCTTCTGCGCCTCGGTTTTCACGCCGTTGTCGAGCCGGTGCTGGATGACAAGAGCATGCCCGAACGAGCCGGCGCCATGCACCAGCACGATGTCGCGCACCCCGGATTTCCACAAGCCGCCCAGCATCTTGGCGAGGCGGCGGATGGCTTCCAAGTCCGCAGTCTGGGGCCGGTCTTTTTGGGTGATGACGCTGCCGCCGAGCTTGAGGATTTGCATAAGGGGAACTGGAAGAAATGGGTTAATAATCACAATCCCAACTGACAGGCGTATTCGGCTATGAACGAAGCCATGCCCACCCGCTCCACCACCGGAATTTCAGCTTTCTCGGCCTGCCGATAGTGCAAATCAAAGGCATAGCCGCCCTTGACGATGAAGATGGTGTTGAAGCCGGCGGCGCGCATGCCGGCCACCTCGTCGGCGTTGTACATGTCGTCCAAGCGCCACACGCGCCGGGGCGGGACGCCTTCCAGCTCGGCGCTGATTTCCAGCTGCCCGGCCTTGCTCTTCTTGTCGCCCATGCGCTCCTTGCCGATGATGCACTCGCGGCGAATCATGCACTTGCGGGCCCCGAACATGACGCGGTCTTCTTCGCTGAGCGCGATGTCGTGCGCTTCCAGAAAGCCGGCGAGGGGGCTGCTGTAGGCCCGGCACAAATCCCAGGTGGATTGCTCGTCCTTGCTGGTGACCAGGTGAATGGTGTAGCCATGCTGGTTGAGAATCCGCAGCTCGGAGAGAGTGTCTATGAACGGCTCCTGCAGCAGGAACCACTCGGCCTCGCTCTGGGCTTGGCGGGCCTTGCGCTCATCGTAGAAATATTGGTCGAAAATCAAGCGCTCGGGTGCGGTTTGCGCCTTCTTTTCCTCGAATTTTTTGGTGAAGAAGGCCACAACCGCATCGTCTTTGGATTGGATGATGTGGCGGGCTTCGTTGGGCCAATCCGAAATCAATTGCAGGATGTTGAGATAATCGGCCGCCTTTTTCACCAGCGGGCGCAGGGCCACGAAGGCCTGCACCGTCTCGGACTGGTTGATGGCCTCGACTTCGCGGAACTCCTTCATGTCCAGCATGCGCCCGAAAAAGGACGGACCCTTGAGCAATTTTTCGGCCAGCATCCGCTGGTGCGCGTTGAGCGAGATGTAGGCGCATTCGCGCACGCCGTTGTTGAAAACGCCCTCGATGGAGGAGGCGATGACCAGATTGCCTTTGGGCCGGTAGATGGCCATAAGTTGTCCCGCTAGGGTTTGATGCGTTTATTGGGGATTTGGGGGTTTTAAATTTCGCCTGCCCAAAAGGAGACCATGCGCATTCTTCTTTGCATCACCGGCGCGTCCGGCCTTGTGTATGGGACACGGCTGGCCCAGCATTTGCGCGAAGCCAAACAAGATGTTAGAATAGTCATTTCTTCTGGAGCCAAGGAAGTGGCCAAGGCCGAAAAAGCAGTCCTGCCCGCGCCCGATTTCTCTGAATCCGATTTCTCCTGCCCCTATGCTTCGGGCTCCAATGCGGCCGATGCCGTGGTGGTGTGCCCCTGCTCGCTCAAAACACTTGGAGAAATAGCCCATGGCGTCGGCTCCTCGCTCACCACCCGCGCGGCCGAGGTGGCGCTCAAAGAGAGGAAAAAGCTGGTTTTGGTGGTGCGCGAAACGCCTTATTCGCTTATTGCGATAGAGAACATGAAACTCGTCACGCTGGCGGGCGGCATCATCCTGCCCGCCTCGCCCGGCTTCTACCACCAGCCGCAGACCATCGAGCAATTGGTGGATTTCATCTGCGGCAAAGTGATGGACCAGATAGGGGTGGAGCACAAGCTGTTCAAGAGATGGAAGGAATAGGGCCGGGCGCACGGAACAAATACTGGCTGCCCGCAATGCCTGAAAATCACGTCATACAAATCATTATTAACATCCGAATCCCTCGCGAATGTGGGCCGAATTTTCCTCCCGGCGAATGTGATGGATGAAATCAGCGAAGGAAGCATCAGTTGGGGAGAGGTCATCGGCCCCGGCGTGCGCATGCGGCGCGGGGGCAAGCTCCTGCCGCCCCTGATTCCGAACCGGGAACTCAAGTTTTCCGATTTGCAGAAAAACCGCCCCATTCTGGAGGACGGCGACTCCATCCTTACGGGCCCCGGCTCGATGACTTCCCTGAGCGCCAGCGGCTATGAGGACCGGACGAAGAAGCTCCCGGCCTCCACCATGCTCTCCATTTTCCCCAACAGCGAGTTGAAACTGGGCGTCGGCGGATACGAATACACGGCCAAGAATGAACACCGCGTCTGCCGGACGATTACCCGCGTCGAGCTGGTGCGGGGCATTTTCGCGGTGGACACCACCGGCGAGCTGCTCACACCCCGGGCCGAATTCCGCCATCCGCTGGAGGGGCGCTATGCGTCCGACCGCAGCACCGGCTTCCTCTCCATCGAGGCACTGGCAGACGGTTCCACTTACTTCTACACCCACACCTTCTGCACATACGGCGGGCTTGACGTGGCGGCGCGCAAGGGGGGCCGGCATTTCATGGTGGTGCCGCCCCGCGACCCCAAGCGGGACGTGCCGGTTTTCCAGAAAGAGGGGGCCGTGATGGCGGAGGGCATCTATGTCAAGCCCTTCACCCAGACCGACGAGCGGATGCAGAAAATCGCCAAATACGCCCTAACGGCCGGCCGTGACGTGTATGGCGTCAAGGACGCAGATGAGATTATCCACCAAGGCGAGCAGAACGCGCGCAACATGCCGCAAAACATCGATATGCAGGCCGCCAGCATCGGGGCGGCGATGGAGATGGCACTCAAGCTCAAGGGCATGAACAAGGCGGAGCTGATGGCCTTGGGCGTGTCGGCCGAACAGGCTGAACAGATGCAGAAAAGCGCGGCCGGCATGGACGAGGCCAAGATGAAGGAAATGTCGGCCAAAATGCAGGAAGGCTTTGGACAGATGCAGGAGAGCATGAAAAAAATGCAGGCCCAAGGATACGATTTTGGGGAAATGGCGCGCAAGGGAGCCATCGGCGCCAAGCGGATGTCGGACCGCAACCAGAAGCTCACCCAAGAGGCACTGGCCGAGCTGGCCGCCCTGCCGCCCTACCCGCCGCTCAAGGCCGAGTGGAAGAAAGCGTGAGGAATGAGCCGATGGCCCGAAAAAACAAGAAAGAAAAAACCGCGCAGCCCCCGAAAGCCGCGGCGGCTTCCTTGTCGAAAAACCGGCAGGCGCCGGCCGGGCTTGACCTGACTTCCCTCCCGCCCGGCGTGGACAAAAAGAAGATGGCCGAACTCGTGGAGCTGGCCAAAAAGCTCAATCCAGTGCAGCAGAAGATGGCCGATATGCAGGCCAAGAACAAGGCCGAGCCGACCCCCGACTACCGCAAGCTCGCGCGCGAGGAGGACGCGGCCGAATATCAGAAGAAGCTGGCCGCCCCGCCGCGCATCATCCATTTCGTGAACGGCGGCTCCGTCGAGCCGGACGGCCGGGGCAAGGAAAAACCGGGCGGCGGCGGGTTCGAGCCGGGCCCCAAGCTGCAGTTCGTGCAGGATTATGACGCGCGCGAATACCGCGTGTTCGGCGAAGCGCATATCGTGCGGGGCGGGGCGCGCATCCGCCTCTACGATTATTACTTCGACCGGGGCAAGGGGCCCGTGACGCCCGTCCGGGATGGGGACGTCATCGAAACCAAGGCCGGCTCGTATGTGTGGGGCCTCAAGAGCGTGCGCAACCCCATGCGGGGGGAAGGCGAGGACGAGGACTATTTCTCCATCGACATCTTCCCGAGCAGCCGCGTGCGCTTCTCGGTGGGCCACAAGAGCGGGCACCCGGACAGCAAGAACCAGGGCAGCCAATACGTCACCAACAACGTGGACGCCATTTCGTCGGCCGAACTTATGGAGGGGCTGTTCTTCATCGACATCCGCTCGAGAAAGCGGGTGGACGACCAGCTGGCCGGGGGGCCGGGATGCCCGAAATTCGAGGTGGGCCCGCCGCTAAGCCCGGCCGGGAACGAGGTGGGCAAGAGCCTGGAAAAAGTGCTGAAGGCCGGCCTCAACCTCCCGGCCGGCGTGCGGGCCAAATACGAGGACATGCTCACGCAGGCCAAGGAGGCGTCCTCCGGCCGGGGTTCGGGCAGGACCTTCCGCGGCTTTGTCGAGGTGAAGGGCGGCACGGTGTCTTTCATCGGATGCCTCAACTCGATTCGCGACCCGGCAGGCGGCAAAACGGCCACCGGCTACGCCTTCAGCCCCCAGATTTCGCGCGGGCTGGGGCGGGGCGAGCCGCTGCTGGCCAGCCTCTCCAATGCCATGAAAGTGGCCCTCGGCCCCGGCGGGCTGGTCGAAACCGACCTCTCCAAAAACCCGGACGGGCGGTGCACCGCCATTGCGCGCCGCCACGACGTGGCGCTGCCCGGATACGTGGCGGCGGTGGAGGCCCGCGAGGAACTCAAGAAGTTCAAGCAGATAACGCCAGTCGAGCAGAAGGCGCAGCAGGAGCGCGGCATCCAAGAAGCGGAGGACATGCTGCGGGACGCCAAGGCCATGGACGAGCCGGAGCTGGTGAAGACGGCCCAAATCATGCTGGAGCAGGCCAAACGCGGCGGGTTCGCCGAAGTGAACGCGGCCGAGGTGCAAATGTCGGCCAAGAAGAAACAGATGCTGCAGGAGCAGGCGGACAAGGAGGAAGAATGGGCCCGCGAACTGCGCTCGCCGCTTTGATGAAGGGGGGAGAATATGGCAGACAAAAACAAACCGGATGCCGCGCCGTTTTGCATGACAGTGCAGGCCGTATTCATGCTGGCCGGGAAAGCCGTGGTGGCGGGTTCCATCATGTCCGGCACGCTGAAGGCCGGGCAGAAAGTCAAGGCCGAGGGGGGCCGCAAGGTTTTTGTGGTGGAAAAAATCGAAATCGCCAACAAAAGCCTGCCCTCCGCCCAAGCCGGACAGATGGTGGGCTTGACGCTGGTCGGGGCAGATGCGGCGGCCCTGCCGGCCGGGATGACGATTAAAAACGCGGACTGAAAATCCGCTCAAAGAGGGATGCAAATGGGAATTTTGGATGGAGTCGCGAACCGCGTGAAATACGAGATGGAATGGAAGGCCGGGAATGTTATTTCGGATAAGATAGCGCAGGGGGCCGGCAAGGTGCTCAAGCCGGGCGAAGCAGACAAGGGCAAATGCCCCAAGTGCAAGAAGCCCGTCACCGACAGCAGCCTCAAATTCTGCCCCAACTGCGGCCAGAAGCTGCAGATTACCTGCGCCAAATGCAATGCCAGCTTCCCATGGGGTACGAAATTCTGCGCCCAGTGCGGCGGGGCGCTCAAGGAATAGACCGCGGCCCGGGGGCAGAAGAGGCGCGAAGAAAAAGAACGCGGCTTTGCGAGCCGGGCGGCAAAAAACCGCCCGGAGAGGCGGCGGCCGACAGCTTGGCTTGGCGCCCGAGCCCCGCCTCGCAAACCCATATAATACTCAAGCCGCTTAGCTTGCGTGGTGGGAACATGAAGTCATTCCGTGAATTTGTTTCTGAATTGAAAGCCGACGGCACGCTGGTGGAGCTGAAGAAGCCGGTTTCCAAGCATTTGGAGCTGGCCGGGGCGCTGCATGCGCTGGACGGCAAGCCGGTGCTGACGGCCCATGTGAAGGAGAATCCCGGCGCCGTGGTGGCCGGGAACGTGTTTTCCACCAAAGACATCATTGCCCGCTATCTGGGATGCAAGAAGGGCGAGCTGGTCGCAAAGCTGGCGCACGCCATCGACCACCCGACGCAGCCCAAAGTGGTGGAGAAAAAACATGCGCCGGTGTTGGAAATAACCGACTCGACCGTGGACCTCGACACCCTGCCCATCCTTTTCCATGCGCCCAAGGACGGCGGCCCGTATTTCTCGTCCGCCGTTGTGGTTTCCAAAGACAAAGAGCTGGGCCAGAACTGCTCGTTCCACCGCATGATGCAGATTGGGAAGGACCGCATGGTGGCCCGCATTTTGCATCGGCATCTGGATGAATTCATCGCAAGGGCGGGCGGCAAGAGCCTCGACGTGGCCATTGTGATTGGCGCGCCCATCAATTTCCTGCTGGCCTCGGCTGTTTCGACCGGCAAGATTGGGGTGGATGAAACCACGATTGCGAATTCGCTGGCTCCGCTGGACGTGGTCGAGTTGCCAAACGGGATTCGGGTGCCGGCGCAGGCCGAATATGTGCTCGAGGCCACCATCACCGACGAGATGCACGACGAGGGGCCGTTCATTGATTTGACCGAGACCTATGATGTGGTGCGCTCGCAGCGGGTGGTGAAAATCAACAAAATTCATCACCGCCAAAATCCTATTTACCATGCCCTTCTTCCGGGCGCGCTGGAGCACAAGCTCTTGATGGGCATGCCCAAAGAGCCCACCATCGTGCTGGAAGTGAACAAGGTGGCCAAATGCACCGGAGTGAATATCACGCCGGGCGGCACGAGCTGGCTGCACGCCGTGGTGCAAATCGACAAGAAGAACGAAGACGATGGAAAGAAGGCCATCGAGGCCGCCTTTGCGGGCCACAAGTCGCTCAAGCATGTGGTGATTGTGGATACTGACATCGACATCTATTCGCCGGATTCGGTCGAGTGGGCCATTGCCACCCGCGTGCAGGCCGACAAGGACGTGGTGATTAAGAGCAAGCAAAAAGGCAGCTCACTCGACCCGTCCGCCGACCCGCACACTTACGAGACCGCGAAGATGGGCTTGGATGCGACCAAGCCCATGGTGGCGCACGGCAAGAACTTTTCCAAGGCCGAATGGACCAAAGTGGATGTCGGCAAGCTGATGTGAGCCGGCCGCATTACGCGGGCGTCCAGATGCCCGATGAGGCGGGGACCAGAATATTGCCGGTTGGCGAGGGCGGATACCCGTTTCCATTGGAGAGCGCCGCTTTTTTGTCCACCCCGTTCGGGGCGCAGATTTGGAACAGGGTGAGCAGGAACTGGTTTTCGATTTCCAAGGCTTGGTGATAGTATTTTTCCGAACCAAAGATGGTGTGGTGGTAGAGGTGGTGGTTGGCAAAGCTCTTGGCCAGCAGAATATAGAGGTCGGCCACGAACAGCACGCCCTTGTCGGGGTGCTTGGAGCTGTAGACGATGTTGGCCTCAATCACGTTCTCGAACGAATTGTGGCAGGGCGTGCGGCAGAGCATCACCTGATTCTGGCCGAAGTCCCCGACGCCTCTCCCGTTGACGTGCTGCTCTTTCGAATACGACTGAAGCTCGTCATGGAACTGCCTGAACGCGCCCTTGGGCAGGATGTGGTGCACCGTCACCTCGCCGGCTTTGAGCTCTTCGGGCGTGCGCTTGCAGAAGATGCACTCCGAATCCGCCCGGTTGACCGGGAGGAAGAGCTGTTGAAGCAGGACGTCGCGGTATTCCTCGAAGCTGATTTTCACCTCTCGCGAGCCGGTTTCGCCCTCCTGCAGGTGCCGCTTCTGGGTGAATTTGCGCGAGAGGAAGGGACGGATGGACTCCATCCGGTACAGAAGCTCGCCGAGCGTGCGCTTGAACCACGGGTAGGCCTCCTTTTCCTCGCTCGCCATGGCCCAGCGGTAAACGGCTGGCACAAAGAAGCTGTTGAGGCCGACGTAAATATTGGTTTGGCCGTAGTTTTTGTCCAGAAGGTTGCAGATGCGCGCAAAATCAGGGTCGGTGAATTCGTAGGTCTTGCCGGACAGGAGGCCGATGACTTCGCGCAGAGGAATGACGATGCCGTCCTGATTGGAGTGGGACTTGCTCCAGCCGTCGCGGATGCCGCCCAGAATGGCCCGCTGGCTGGCCGTCTCCACCTGCCGCTTGAGCGTCTCGCTTGGACTGAGATGCTTGAAAATGAAGAGAGGGGGCTTCTCGATGGAAGAAGTGGCGGAAATGACCCGGTGCTGATTGCCGGAACGGGGATTTTGTTTTTCGCCCATGCAAATAACATCGCATCGTAGTTTTTTTAACCGATTACCACAATCAAAATCTGGGCGCGAACCACAAACATTAAATCAACTCGGCGCGTGAGCAGGGCAGGTGGGTTTTGCTATGAAATTGACGGGCGAGCAGCAGAAAATGCTGGACGGCGAGCGCGGCGAGGCCGTGCAGCAGAGCATGGAAATTCTGGTGGCCTTGGGCAAGATTTACGGCGCGGCAGGAATGGTGCCGGTTTCGTCCGCCCAGATTGCCGGCGTGTCCTACAAGACCATTGGAGAGGCCGGCTTGGAATATTTGTCCGACTTGGTCAAGAAAGGAGCCAAAGTGAAAATCCCCACCTTCCTCAACCCCGCCGGCATGGATAGGGAGCAATGGGAGAAAATGAGGGTGCCGGCCGATTTCGCCAAAAAGCAAATTTTGGTGCTGGACGCCTTCGCCGCCATGGGCATCAACCCCACCTGCACCTGCACGCCCTACTTCATCGGCATCCGGCCCAAAGTGGGCGAGCATGTGGCGTGGGCCGAGAGCTCGGCCGTATCGTTCTGCAATTCGGTGCTGGGCGCGCGCACCAACCGCGAAGGCGGGCCGTCGGCTTTGGCGGCCGCCATCTGCGGATTCACGCCCGATTATGGCTATCATCTGGATGCGAAAAGAGAGTGCCGGCTGCTGGTCGATGTTCGCGTCCCCCTCAAAACCAACGCCGATTTCGGGGCGCTGGGCGCCTTTGTCGGGCCGCTGGCCAAAAACAAGAATCCGGCGTTCGAGGGCTTGAGCAAAGAGACGGCCAATGAGGACAAGCTCAAGGCGCTGGGGGCGGCCATGGCCGCTTCGGGCTCGGTGGCGTTGTACAATGCAAAGGGAATAACGCCGGAATGGAACGTGAGTGGAGAGGCGGAGCGAGTTTCCTTCGGTCCTGAAGAGCTGGCCGCTTCGCGCAAATCGCTGACTTCGGCCGACTCTCCCCCGCAGCTGATTGCGATTGGCTGCCCGCACGCCAGCTTGGCTGAAATCGAAGAAGTGGCGCACCGGGTGAAGGGCAAGAAGGTGGCGCACCAGCTGTGGGTTTGCACCGCCAAAGAGACCAAGCAAAAGGCCGACAAGGCCGGCTACACGGCCATCATTGAAGCGGCGGGCGGCCTCGTGGTGGCCGACACCTGCATGGTGGTCTGCCCGCTCAAGGAGATGGGCTTCAGCTGCACCTCCACCAATTCGGGCAAGGCAGGCAAATATTTGGCCTCCATGCAGCAGCAGAAAGTGGTGTATGGAGACGTGGACGACATAATTGTTGTGAAGTGAGGAGGACGGCAGGTGAAAGGTATGGTTACTACTCTACATGGTCGTTCCATTTCGCGCGGGATTGGCGAGGGCGAAGTTCTCATTTGCAAGGATGCGATTTCGTTTTTGGGCGACATCGACCCCAAGAGCGGCACCTGCGTGGCGCCCAAGCACGCGATTGAGGGCAAAAACATTGCCGGCAAGGTGCTGGTGTTTCCCCAAGGCAAAGGTTCCACCGTGGGTTCCTATGTGCTGCTTCAGCTGGCGAAGAACGGGAAGGCCCCGGCCGCCATGGTGAATTTGGAGGCCGAACCCATCATCGTGGTGGGAGCCATCATTTCCAAAATCCCGATGGTGGACAAGTTGGAGAAAAACCCGCTGGAATTGCTAAAAGACGGGATGCGCGTGAAAGTGGATGGGGAAAAGGGGACGCTGGCGCTAGGATAGAAGGCGCTTGAGGAGCTGCTTTGTTTTTTTCGGGGTTTCGACCGCTTTCGAGCCTTCGCCCACGCCGGCCATGATGACGCGCTGAACGCCGGGAATCTTCTTGAGCATGCGCGCAATCTTGCCGGCCTCTTTTCGAGTGGTGATGATGTGGGCATTGGGGCCCGCGTCAAAGGTGTAGGCGGCCTTGGTTTGGCCGCTCTTTTCGTTGTATTCGTGCACCGCATACACGATAGCCCTTGAAATGTCGTTCATGTACATGACGGGAGGCCACGTGTCGAGCATGGTGGCGTGCATGGCATTGGAGTCGCGCATGGTGAGGGTGGCCATGGTGGAAAAGTCGCGCGAGCGGATGGCGCGCGTCACCGCATCGGCCCGTTTCCCAACGATGCCCAATCGGCAGTGGCACAAGTCGGAGGTGCGCATGGTGCGCTCCATGCCGTCTTTGGAGCTGACTTTCTTTCGCTCGGGATTGGTGATGGCAATCACGTCCACCACCTCGGGCCATTTGGAGCGGGGCGCGATTTGCACGGCATGGCTGTCGTTGCCGTCTTTGTTCCTGCCCGCCTTCCAGCGCGCGAAGCCTCCGAAAACCGAGCGCGAGGCCGAGCCGGAACCGAGGCGGGCGAGAATGGAAATCTCCTTCTTGTCCTTGATTCCAAAGGCAGCCGCGACCGCCTGCGCCAGAGCCGCGAAGCCGGAGGCCGAGGAGGCAATGCCGGCGGCCGTGGGGAAGTTGTTGGATGAGAGGAGGAGGACGGGTTTTTTGATGAGAGGATATTTCTTGCCCAGCCGGCGGCGGATGAGCAGGAGGGCTTCCGCGATGTGGGAGTCCGGCCCCTCTTTTCCATTGAGAATGAAGCGGTCTTTGCCCAATTTGGCGCCCAGCACCAGCGTAGTGGTGCTGGCCAGCGTCTTCTCGTCCAGCGTAATCGACACGCTGTCGTTGAGCGGCAGTTTGAGCAAATCGTCGCGCTTGCCCCAGTACTTGATGAGGGCGATGTTGGGCGGCGCGACAGAGGATACGATGGTTTCCATGGGAAGATGACCTGCTTATGATTTATAATTCATTTTATCAGCCGAATTGGTATTTTTTGCGGATGGCCTTGGAGATGGTCCAGACGCATTGCAGGCCGGCGGGGAACACCACCCAGTCGCCGGGGCCGAAAGAGACGGATTGGGAGCCGTCTTTGGATTTGACGCTGGCCGAGCCTTCCAAAATCAGGCAGGTTTCTTGCTCGTCATAGCTCCACTCGAAGGCGGAGGGCTCCTTGGACCATTCGCCCCACAGGGCGGCCTCTTTGCGCTCGGCCGCCGTGGGCTTGCGCACGATGATTTTGGGAGATGCCATGCGAATACCCCGCATAGCCCCAAGGCACGAGTCTATAAAAAGGCGGCCAATCCCTCTCTGCACATGGGCATTCCCAATTTCAAGCTCCGCTCATGGGCCACGGCGCAGCGCCTCGTGCGCTCCTGCCAGATGGTGCTCTTGGTGGTGGACGGCCGGCACATGTCGGCCGGGCGGATTCCGCGCCTCGAGCGCGAAGCCGGAACCAAGCTGGTGCTGGCGTCCGCCAAGTCGGATTTGCTGCCCGGAAAACCGTCCGGACTGCAGGTGCAGAAAAACGGGCTGACGGTTTTCTACGTGTCCTCCAAGACCAAAGACGGAGTGGAGGATTTGCGCAAATGGATTGCCACCAAAGCGTATGAGCGCTTCGCGCGCCGGGGCAAGCCCTACATGCGCGGCGGCGAGTGGTGCAACACCTTCGACATCCTGATTCTGGGCATCCCCAACGTGGGCAAAAGCTCGCTCATCAATTCCATGACCGGCCGGCGGGCGGCCGCCACCGGATTCCGCGCCGGCGTGACGCGCGGCGTGCAGTGGATTAATTTGGCGGAGGGCATACGCTTCGTGGACGCGCCCGGCGTGGTGGATTTCGCCATGCAGGACGAGGGCCTCGCGCTGGCCGGCTCGCTGGACGTGGAAAAGCTGCGCGACCCGCTCTCGACGGCTGAGAAGCTGATTGAGAAGTTCGATTTGGCGCGCGACGCCGGCCTGGTGGAATATTTCGGCGTGGAGCCGGCCGAGGACGCGGAAGACCTGCTCACAGCCATCGCCCTGCGGCGCGGCAAGCTGCTCAAAGGCGGGGAGCCGAATCTGGAGGAGGCGGCCAAAATCGTGCTGCGCGAATACCAGAAGGGCAAATACGGGATGAAGGGAAAATCTTTTCCGTCCGATTAATTAATCTTGTTCGCCCATCCGGCCCTTGTGGGAGCCATGGACGAATTCACGCCCGAGCAGAAGGCTATTTTGTCGAGGTTTTGCACCAATACCGACAAGCCGACTTTTGGATTGGTTAATCTGCCGCAGGTGGTTTGCGGCGCGCTGTTTTCAAGATATTCGAGAAGCACCAAGAGCGCGAGGCGGGTGCTGCTGGAAGAGTTCATCCAGAATCCGGAGATGCAGTTCGACCAAATCGTGGGTTCCTCATCCGCTTCCGCCGCCAATCAGCTGGTCGCCACCCAGAAGGCCGAGCAGTTCTATGACCGGGTGCTGGTGGGCTATGGCGACGATTCGGTC
The DNA here is from genome assembly GCA_902384555.1 of uncultured archaeon. Lineage (GTDB taxonomy): Archaea > Micrarchaeota > Micrarchaeia > Anstonellales > Anstonellaceae > CAIXYX01. The sequence continues at coordinate 16,888 of CABMCD010000002.1, forward strand.
GCCGAATTGGGCGGGGCGCATCTGGCCTGCGAGGAAGTCTCGAATTTGGCCACCAAGTTCATACAGGACGCGCGCATCGGGCTCTCGCCTTTGGAGAAAAGCACGCGCTATGTCTATTTCCACCAAAAAGACAAGGACGGCAGATACAGATATTACCGCGGCAAGGAATTGGCCGATTCTCTCGAATACATCCGCATCTGCGACATGCTCTTCGACACCTATGTGAAACTGCAGGAGCCGCTCATCGCCTTCATCAAAAAGAAATACCCCAAGCCGGCCGACATCACCGACCGCGGCTACGAATCGACCGTGCGGGCCAAGGTGTGCGATTTGCTGCGCGGCCTGCTTCCGGCCTCGACGCTGACCAACACCGGCCTGTACGGGAACGGCCGGGCGTTCGAATATCTGCTCACGCGGATGTATGCCTCGGACTTGCCGGAAGTGCAGGTGCTGGCGGGCGGGATGCAGGAGGAGCTGGCCAAGGCCATTCCCTCGTTTGTGAAAAGAGCGAATGACAAGCACGGGCAGGCCACGCAGGCCTATTGGATGGAGTGCAGGAAAGAAAGTGCGGTGCAGGCGGGGAAATTCGCCCCTGCTCCCGCTTCTTCCGTTCCCGAAGTCGAATTGATTGAATACGACTCCCATGCAGAACAGAAGATTTGCGCGGCCATTTTGTTTTCATACGGCGGGCTGGATTATGCCGCCGCCAAAAAGAAGGCCGACGCGATGTCCGAGGCCGACCGCCTCGCCCTGCTCTCCGCCTATGCCGGCCCGCGCGGCAACCGCCGCCACAAGCCCGGAAGAGCATTCGAACACGCGCATTACACCTTCGCCATTTGCGGCAATTTCGGCCAGTTCCGCGACCTGCACCGCCACCGCATGCTGACGCAGGAAAGACAGATGCTGTCCTGCGACTGGGGCTACGACGTGCCCGAAGAGTTGAAGGAGGCCGGGCTGGCGGGCGAGTTTGAGGAGGCCATGAAGGAGGCCAAGGCCGCCTTCGACCATCTCCGCTCCGCCAAGGGCCCGGAGCTGGCCCAGTATGCCGTGCCGATGGCGTATCGCCTGCGCTGGTATTTCCACCTCACCCTGCGCGAGTGCTTCCACCTCATCGAATTGAGAAGCATGCCGCAGGGGCACGAGGACTACCGCAGAGTGGCGGTGAAGATGGCGGACGAGCTGGCGCGCGTGCATCCGAGGCTGGCCAGCTTCATGAAATTCGTCAATCGGGAGAACATCGGCCTCGAGCGCCTTGAAGCGGAAAAGAAGATTGACCAAAAACTGGCCAAGTTCGAGCACCCGCGCGCGCCGCCCGCTTGAAGCAGGAAAGCGGCATCATTAAAAATGCGCTCTTCTTTTTCCATGCCATCGGTGTGGGAGGAAGCGCAAGCCATCGGGCTTTGCGCTTTTTAGAATTCATGGAGGTTTGGTTGAATGGCAATGAAAACGGATGATTCCAACCCGCTCCAGATGCTGGCCATCGCCATCGTGCTGGCCAGCCTGGTGCTCTCGGCTTCGGTTTATTTCTCGGCCGATTTGCTGTCGCGCACGATTGAGCAGAAACCCTTCACGGTCAGCCTCCCCCCCATGAACATCCAGCCGGTGCTTAACATCACCACGCTGGGCGGTGCGGCCCCGAGCTATCCGAGCGCGGCCCCCGTGCAGGCGCCCAGCGCGGCCCCGGGATGCGGCGTGCAGGCCCCGTCGGCCCCCTCCGGCTGCGGAGCGGTTGCGCCGGGCGGCTCCGGCACGGGCGGCACGGTGAAAGCGGCCGTCAACGTCAGCGGCCTGCCCCCCAAGGGGTCGGCCAAGGCCCGCGTCACGGTGGTGATTTTCTCCGACTACCTCTGCCCCTTCTGCAAGCGGGCCGAGTCCACCAATGCCCAGCTGCTCTCGCAGTATGACGGCAAAATCAACCTCGTGCACATGAACCTCGTCATCCATGGGCAGCCGGCCCATGTCATGGCCGAGGCGGCCGAGTGCGCGGGCGCACAGGGCAAGTTCTGGGAGATGCATGACGCCATCTTCGCCGACCAGAAATCGGACGCGGCCAGCCTCAAGGCCAAGGCCGCGGCCATTGCCGGCATCGACACGGCCAAGTTCAACACCTGTCTCGACTCCGGCGCCATGGCGTCGAGAGTGGATGCCCAGAATGCGGCGGCCGGCGCGATTGGCGCAGGCGGAACCCCGACCTTCGTCATCGGCGTGCGCAACGGCGACATGGTGAACGGCCAGATGGTGGTGGGCGCGCAGGACATCGGCGTGTTCCAGCAGGCCGTGAACACCGCGCTCAACAGCTAGAACGAAAAGGAGAAGCGGGCGGGCGGCGGTCGAAAGACCTCCGCGGCAGGAGCGCGCCCCCTCTTTTTTCCTTCATTTATTTACTTTTTCCCAAATCCGGCCCGGACGAAATTCAGAGCGTTTTTATATCCCGGGCCCGATATGGGTGGCGGTATTTTTCATTCATAAATGGGAGGTCGTGATATGACAGGCAGTTCTGCATCCCCGGAAGAGAGCACGCTGTACATGCTGGCCAGCCTCGTGCTGCTGGGGTTCCTTGTGGGCTCGGCTATGGTCTGGTTCAGCTTCGACAACATGAAGAGCACGGCCGTGCTCGCGCTGCAGCGCGCGCCGGCCGGCGGAAACGGCGGCGCGGCCGGCGGAGCGGGAACGGGCGATTCGGGCGCGGGCGTGAGCGGAAACACCCTGACTTTCACACTGGGCGGGCAGAGCTTCAGCCGCGAAATCGAGGGCGACCCGAACGCGACCGTCACCATCGCCGAATTCTCGGACTACGAGTGCCCGTATTGCATGCAGGCGCTGCCCACCATCCAGCAGCTGATGGAGGAATACCGGGGCAAGGTGAGGCTGGTGCACATGAACTTCGTGGTGCACCCCGACGCCCATCTGGCGGCCCTCGCGGGCGAATGCGCCGGCGAGCAGGGCAAGTACTGGGAAATGCATGACGCCATCTTCTCGCAGAAGAAGTACGACAACGCGGGGTTGGCGCAGACGGCCCAGAGCATCGGGCTGGACGGGGCGAAATTCTCGGCCTGCCTCTCCAGCGGCAAGTACGAGCCGGCGCTGACGGCCCAGCAGGCGGCCGGCAGCAGCGCGGGCGTGGAGGGCACGCCCACGTTCATCATCGGCAAGATTCAGAACGGCCAGCTGGTCGGCACGCCCGTGGTGGGCGCCGTGCCGCTGAGCCAATTCGAGAGCGCGGTCAAGGCCGCCATGAATTAAGGAGGGAATGACATGAACGAGACATCGGATTCATCGGGCGGCTCAACGCCCTCATCAGGCGGTGCGGGCGGGGCGAAAAGCCCGACGCATGCGGCCAAACCCGCCGGCCCGGGCCAGGGCTATTATGCCATCGGCCTGGCGCTGGTGGTGGGCCTGGTGATTTTGCTCGGCACCGTGTGGCTGGCCAACCAGAACTTCAACACCGCCGTGTCGCAGTACCCCCCGGCCGGGAACGGAAGCATGGCTCCGAACAACCCGGCCCCGAACACGGGCTCGAACAATGCGGCCAGCGGCGGAACCGGCACCAATTCGGGAAGCGGGACCAATAATCCCTCCGCCCCCCTGCCGACCATCGACCTGAGCACCCGCCCGGTGCGCGGCTCCCCGAATGCCCCCGTCACCATCTTTGAAATCGCGGACTTCCAGTGCCCGTACTGCGTGCAGGCCTACCCGACCGTGGAGCAGGTGATGGCCAAGTACAACGGCAGCGTGAAGCTCATCTTCGTGCACTTCCCGCTCACGTCCATCCACCCGCTCGCGCAGAAGGCGGCCGAAGCGGCCGAGTGCGCGAATGACCAGGGCAAGTTCTGGGAGATGTATGATTCGCTGTTCACGACCAACAAGCTGGAAGTGAGCGACCTCAAGGCGCAGGCCAAGACGCTGGGATTGGACACGGCCAAGTTCAACACCTGTCTCGACTCCGGCGCCAAGGCCCCGCTGATTCAGGCGTTCAGCAACCTCGCGACCCAGAACGGCATCAGTTCCACGCCCACCTTCATCGTCAACGGACAGGAACTGCAGGACCGCTCGCTGGCCGGCTTCTCGACGGCCATCGACAACGTCCTCAACCCCCCGCGCGCGGTGATTAACGTCACCGGACGGCCCACGCGCGGCAACGCCTCGGCGCCGCTGCAGATTGTGGAGTTCTCGGACTTCGAGTGCCCCTACTGCGAGATGGCGTACGGCGTGGTCAAGCAGGCCGAGAAGGACTACGGCAGCCAGATGAGCCTCACCTACATGGAATTCCCGCTCTCCATCCACCCCGACGCCCAGAAGGCGGCGGAGGCGGCCGAGTGCGCGTACCGGCAGAAACCGGCGGCCTTCTGGTCATACTATGACTGGATGTTCACCAACCGCAGCCTCGACGTGCCCTCGCTGAAAGGCTATGCCGGCGAGATTGGCCTGAACACCACGCAGTTCAACGCCTGCCTCGACGGCGGGCAGGCGGCGGCGCAGGTGTCGGCGGATGAGGCCCAGGGAGGAGCCAACGGCGTGCAGGGCACGCCCGGCTTCTTCATCAACGGCCTGCCGATTCGCGGCTATTTGCCCTACGAGCAGTTCAAGGCGGTGCTGGACCGCGAGCTGGCCCGGGCGAAGAACGGGACGGCCGCGTCCTGATTTTTTCTTTTTCTTCTTTCTTTTTCCTTACCAATTGCCATACGTTTTTATAGAATCGGCCTTACCGCCTATCATGCGCACTTACCGAGGCCAAATTGGCGGGGGGCTGATGATTGGCAGCTCGTTGGACTGGCTCTTTCGCATACCCTTCGTGATAATCGAGACCATCGTCCGCGTGGCCATCCTCGTTTTGCTGAACAGGAAGCTGGCGCCATACCTCAAGAGGCATTTTCCGAAAATCGATGAGAAGACGCGCCATTACGGCCTTTTGGCCGTCTTGGCCATTCTCCTGCTCTGGCCGGTTTTTGTCCTTCCCCAGCCCATTGATGCGCTCGGGCAGGTGGACCCGGGCTTCTGCACGCTGCACCGCTTGCAGATGTGGGGCAACCTGCTCAACGACAAGACCGGCGATTTCGAAATGACGGAAACACGCTGCATGGGCCGGTATTATCTCGCCCAGGCGCTGGCCAAGAATGAGTATATGGCGTGCCGGGAGGCCTACCCGTTTGCCGGCGTGTGCGAATATCAAATCGCCCAAAAAAGCGGAAATGCGAAATACTGCGAGTTCGTCAGCACCGATTCGTCAAGCCCCTATGAAGACCAGACTTACAGCTCGGCCCAATGCCGGATTGACCTGCTCAGAAGCCAAGCCGCGAATTGTTCGGACAGTGCCTGCCGAAAATCGGTGGCCGACCAGTGCCGGACGCTGGCCGGGAGCGGCAGCACCGAATTCTACCAATATTCGTGCAGGCGCAGCGTAATGGCGGCGGGCGGCGACTTGGAGGCCTGTGCGCTTTACGCCGCAAGCCAGCGGACGGATTGTGTCAACAGCATTGTTCGGCCCGGCGCCACGGCAGATGCCTGCGCGAAGATTCGGGACGCGGGAGTGCGCCAGGAATGCCTGGACTTGGTTGCGCTCTACCCCGGCCTGTGCCAAACCAAGCGTTTTGAGGAGCAGGTCAAGCCGGGGGGACCGCACGTTTGCGCCTTGAACCAGCAATGGCTTTGCCAGACGCCGCCCCAACGGCTGGTTTCCGAATACTTTGAGCCCGAGGTCAACCTCACGGCCGCGCAGAGTTGTGCGCGCAGCGGCGCGCCATGAAACGCACCGAAACGGAGCGTTTATCGTCGATGGAGCGGAAAGCCGCCCTTACAATATTATAAACCCCAAGCCGGCCTAATGCAAATTCACCTACAAGAGGCCCGCCCATGCAGCTGATTATCGCCGAAAAACCCAAAGTGGCCGAGAAAATAGCGCAAGCCCTCGCCGAAGGGCCGGTGCTGCGCGAGAAGGGCAGGGGGCAGGCGTCCTATTTCATCATCCGCCGCCATGGGCAGGAAATCGCCATCACCCCGGCGGTCGGCCACATTTATGGGCTGGCCGAGAAAAACAAGACCGGCTATACCTATCCCGTTTTCGACATCGAGTGGAAGCCGGCCTATGAGGCCGAGAAAGAGGCCGATTACACCAAGGGCTATGTGCAAACCCTCGAGATGCTGGGCAAGAAGGCGGACGAAGTGATTGTGGCCTGCGACTACGACATCGAGGGCTCGCTCATTGGGTATAATGCGCTGCGCTATGCCTGCAAAAAGAAGGACGAGCAGGGCCGGCGCATGAAGTTCTCGGCCCTCACGGCCGGCGATTTGGTGGGCGCGTACGAGAGCCGCGAGCCGCTGGACGTGCCCAACGCGCAGGCGGGCGAGGCGCGCCACATTCTCGACTGGTATTATGGTATCAATCTTTCGCGCGCGCTCATGGGCGCGATTAAGGCGGCCGGCAAATTCCAGGTGATGTCGATTGGCCGCGTGCAGGGCCCGGCCCTCAAATTATTGGCCGACCGCGAGAAGGCCATCGAGGCCTTCGTGCCCTCGCCGTATTGGGAACTGACGTGCAAAATCGACGGCGTGGAATTCAAGCACGAGAAAGATAGGTTCCTCAAAAAAGAGGAGGCCACAGCCGCGCTGGCCGGCTCCAAGCCGGGGCCGCATTCCATCGCCTCGGTGGAGCGCAAGCCCTTTGAGCAGCAGCCCAACCCGCCCTTTGATTTGACTTCGCTGCAGGTGGAAGCCTACCGCCAATTCAAGTTCGCGCCCACCCAAACGCTGGAAATGGCGCAGACGCTCTATGAGCAGTCCATGATTTCCTATCCGCGCACCTCTTCGCAGAAATTGCCCGAGAAATTGGGGTTGGAGCGCATCGTGAAAGCGCTGGCCGGCCAGCCCGAATACGCGCCGTTGTGCAAGCAATTGGCGGACGCCAAGCGCTTCAAGCCGCACGAGGGCAAGAAGGACGACCCGGCGCATCCGGCCATCCACCCCACCGGCCAGAAAGGGGCGGTGGGCGAGAGAGAAAGAAAGCTTTACGATTTGATTGTGCGCCGGTTCTTGGCCTGCATGGCGCCCAATGCCCAGCGCGAGAGCGCCAAGGTGAAGGCCAAGTGCGGGAGCGAGGGGTATGCGACCACCGGCTCGCGCACCACCTCGCCGGGCTGGTTCGAGTTCTACAAACCTTATGTCAAGCTCGAAGAAATCACCCTGCCGGGCTGGAAGGAGGGGCAGAGCGTGGAGGCCAAGGAATTCTCCATGGCCGACAAGATGACCCAGCCGCCCAAGCGCCTCACGCCCGCCTCGGTGATTTCCGAATTGGAGGACCATGACTTGGGCACCAAGGCCACGCGGGCCGTGGTGGTGGACACGCTCTTCAAGCGCGGCTATCTCACGGGAAAGACCTCGATTACCGTCACGCCGTTTGGCCGCTCGGTCTGCGACATCATGGGCAAATATGCGCCCGAAATACTGGATGAGGAGCTCACGCGCGGCATTGAGAAGGAGATGGAAGCGATTCAGGAAAAGCACATCCACCCCAACACCGTGGTGGATGACGGCAAGAAGATTCTCACCAAAATCTTGGACCAGTTCAAGCAGAAGGAGGAGGCCATCGGCGGCGATTTGTCGGTGGCCCTGACCGGCGCGCGCGAGGCGGCCGCCAAACTCGGCCCCTGCCCGGCCTGCGGACAGGACCTCAAGAAAATTCACCTGCGCGGCGGGCGGCAATTCGTGGGCTGCTCGGGCTATCCCACTTGCAAACAGACTTATCCGCTGCCGCAGGGCGCGCTCATCGAGGCGGTTGGAAAAACGTGCGAGAAATGCAACACGCCGCAGATTCGCGTCATCCGCAAGGGCCGGAGGCCCTTTGAGATGTGCCTCTCACCCACGTGCGAGACGAAAAAGGCGTGGGGGTTCAACTCGTCTTCATCCTCCTCTTCGGGCGGCGGAGGCTCGGTGCGCTTCGAGTCGGAAGTGAAGAAGGAAGAAGCGGAGAAAAAGAAAGAGGCCAAGGCCGCAAAACCGCCGGCTCCTCCACCTTCGGCCCCGACTCCGCTTCCCGGCACCTTCAAGCCGGCTGGCGAAGAAAAGAACCCGGCCTCAAAACCTTCCCCGCCCGCTTCCTCGTTCTTCAAGGGCACCGGCGCGCCGGGAGAGAAAATGGAGCTGAAAGAGGATGCCGTGAAAAAGAAGGCTCCGGCCAAGAAGGCGGCGGCCCCCAAGAAGAAAGCCGCTGCTTCGAAAAAGAAGAAGGAGTAGGCGCAACCAAAAAGAAAAAGGCAGGGAATAAGCAAGAACCGGCCTCTTACGGAGTTATAAAATTGTCAGTTGATAATAAAGCGTGTAGCGATAGGCGCACCCCCATACAGCTTCCGTGAGCGGCAGGTCGTGGAATGATAACCATACAACAGCAATTAGACACGTCCCTGTTTTTGAAAAAAATAGCGCCGGTTTTGAAAAAAAACCAAGCCGTCGGCCGGATAGATGCGGGAGGCACGCGCGGATTCGACCGCATTGTCGATCTGGGTGAAACGGCCAAGGTGCTGAACAACGCCATCTCCGGCTCGCGCCTGAATTTGATTGAAGTCTTCCGGCTCAACCCGGTTGTGGACGTTATTCTCTACCATTTTGAAGGCGCCATCCTGCTCGACCTCTGCACCAAGAACGCCCCGATTTCCATCCGTTTCGGCCGGGGGCACGAATACACGGCCTGCTGCACCGAGACGGACGGGTCGGACGCCTCGCAGTTTGAAAAAATGGCCAACCTGCTGCGGCATATGCCCGACGGCCAAATCCGGACCCTGCGCGAGGCGTACCGCCAAAACCTCCGGCTCGGGAACGGAAACGGGTCGGCCATACTGCTGCTGGGAGACGGAGGAATTGAATTCAAGGAAGCCCGCTACGGCCCCCGCGACGAGCTGTTCTCGCACTACAAGCGCGCATGGGTGGCGGAGCTGCGCGAGCACGTGCCCGAAGTGAAATACCACAAGAACTTCGGCCTGCTGGGGGCGGAGTTTGACGACACGGCCGAGCAGACCACGTATGTAAAACATCTGGGAGCGCATGAAATTCTGCCGCTGGAGCTGGAGTCCCGGGCCGAAAAGCTTACGGCGGTGTATGCTGCGGAGGCGGAGCTGACCATCAAATTCCTCAACAACGACCGCCTTGTCACGCGCATGGACAACGCCGAAATCAAGGCTGAAAACGACCCCGACAACCCCGCGCTCTATCGCGGCCATGTCGCATTCGTCCTGATAGAGCCGGATTCTTTCCAGATGCTGCGCACCGCCCGCTTGACCCAAGACGGCCATTGCGAATACATCCAGCTCCCCCCGGCGTTCGAGTTTGGAGAAACAGGCGGACCGTTGGCCGGGTTGCCCGGAATGCTGCTTCCGGCCGGCGCTGGCGAATGAGCCCTTGCGCCGGGGCCAAGCTTTGGATTTATTAGCACTTTTGCGCATATTATGCAACATGAAGGCAGGACGCTTTCTCATAGCCGCCACCATAGCCTTCAATTTGAGCACCGTCAAAGTGAATACTTACGACCCCTTCTTCTTCAAGCACGAGCCGCCCGCGCGGGCAGCGGTGCAGAGTATAATCCAGAACGACCCCCTCCAGCCCAAGGGAGCGGCGCTGCAGAACCTGACGCCGGCGGCCAGCACGCAAACCCGGCAGGCGGAAAAAATCAACATGGCCCAGATTCCGCTTAATGCGGCCCAAGCGGCGGGACTCTCCAAGCTTCCCCTGCCGCACGAGGCGCCGGTGGAAAAAGACCGCCAGAGCGAGTGGGCCGGGCAAATCGCCCTGCTTATGAGCTGCCTCGCGTTCGGCATGCAGCTGGGGCGCAACTGGAGGATGGAGAAGGCGGGGAAAAAGCAGGAGGACATCTCCCTGCGGGCGTGGGTGACGTCGTTTTTCGTGGATGCGGGCTGGGCCGCCTACGGCGCGGGAACCCGGCTTTACACCGTCGTGGCTTCCAACTGCCTCGCGCTGGTTCCGCGCGGCTATGGGATATACCAAATCCTCAAAGGCCATGCCAGCTCTATCCAAGCGGCGTACGGCATGGCCGGCGTTGAAGCCGCGCGCGTCGGATACAAGATAATCGACAAGAGCGGCCTCGCCAACGCCTGGCTCTATGCGGCCGTGGGCGACCCGCTCAACACCCTCGCGCTGGCCGCCACCATGCCGCCCTATTTGCAGTTCATGAAGACCATGAAAGACCTCAAAACCGAGGGCATCTCGCTGGGCTCGCAGGCGCTCTACACGCTGGCGTCGGTATTTTGGGGGCTGAACGGATTCTTGTTTGAGAAATGGGCGATTGTGGCATCCAGCATGGCGGGGCTGCTGCTGTATGGAAGCGTGGCGGGGGCCAAATACAGCCAGATTCGGGCGGCGGGCGGGAGCGTGGCGCGCATGCTCGCGGGCGAAATAGCAGACACTTTCAAGTTCGCATGGGAGAAGGCCGGCAAAGTGTGGCGGCTGATATGGGCCGCCCGCGCGGAAAAAAGAATGGAGCCGAATTGAAGCCAGATTGGCGCTCAAATTGCGGGACTAGTTTTCAACGACGGAAGTATGTAAAGCATTATATACTTTTAGTAAAGAATACTTTACATCCTCCCGCAGGGAGGGGTGATGGATATGTTGGCAAAGGCGGAGTGGTTCTGCCCCCGCAAGTTTGGCTGGGGCATGGGGATAAAGAGCTGGCAGGGCGTGGCCTATATTCTGGGGGTCATGGCGCTCTTCCTGCTGCCCGGCATCCTGCCCATGTCAGGCGACATGCGGCTGGCGTTCATGGTGCTGGTGGCCATGGTCTTTACGATTGACATGCTGATGGTGATGCCCAAGGTGTATTCCAAACTGGACGAGCGCGAGCAGAAGCACCAGCTCATCGCCGAGCGCAATGCCTCGTTCGTGGCCGTGATTTTTCTGGTGGGATACGGCGCATATGCGGCCGCGGCGCTGACGGCAAAAGGGGCCAGTCAGGCCGAGATGATGGCGGGTTTGGGCCCGCTGATTGTGCTGGCGCTGTGCATGGCGGCGGCCAAGGGCGGCACGCTGATGTGGCTCGAGCACAAGAGTTAGGGGCGGATTTATGAAAAACCATCTGCGCGAACTGCGCGCGCGCCTGCGCATGACGCAGGACGAGCTGGCGGCCAAATGCGGGGTGAGCCGGCAGACCGTCAACGCGATTGAGACGGAAAAATACGACCCGTCGCTGCCGCTGGCGTTCAAATTAGCGGGCGTGTTCAAAAAGAAAATAGAAGACGTGTTTGAGCCGTGAAAAAATGGCGGCTCAAACCATTTTTTCTTATCAAGCCACTTTCTTCGGTTGGCTGGCCTCGACACGGGAGACCAGGGCCTTGAAATCGGAATCCGACATCTCCAGCGTGTTTTGCAGGTCGCGAAGGGCGGCGGCCGCCTCGCCCGGATAGAGGGCGTTGAGCAGGACGATGCTGACGCTCTCCTCAGGCGTGCGGCGATCCGGGAGCATCTGCATAATCACCGGCCTTGGAGGCTCAAACTTGTGCTCCGCCGCCTTGAGAGGCGAGTCCGGCGTCGCGCCCAGCAGTTTTTGGTAGAACGGCTTGCGAAGGTTGGCGGCGAAGTGCAGGTAGAACACATCCTGCAATTCGTAGTTGGTGATGCGGGCGCCCTGCTTCACCAAGTATTGGGCGATTTCGCGCTGGTCGTGGTGGATGGCGTAGGCCAGCAGGTTGTTGTGCAGATGGGAAACTTCTTTTCCGCCGAACTCGAACATGGCCGTAAAGCCGCGCAGGTTTCCGCGAATGATGAGGCGCTCGAGGTTTTGGGCGATGGTGTTGCGCAGCTCTTTTCCGGAGAGGCCCAAGTAGGGGTCGGACGAAAACTTGAGGATGGCCTTGTCAGTAGTTCCGTTTCCGGGCAGGAAATTGGAAATCACGGCCGTGCCGTTCGTGGCGTTTCCATTGGTCGGAAGAACGCCATTGACCTTGACCTTGTTGCTCACAGCGATAGTTTCTACCATAGGAATCACTGGGAATGACCGCTGTTCAAGCCGTATTTAAATCTTGCTTTTTGACGCAAAAAAACACGACACGTGACGCAAAATGGGGGAAAAGTGGGAGCGAAAACTCAGTCGTCGTCCCCCTTCTCGTCGTCGAAAAGGAAGACCTCCTCGATTTTTTCGCCCAGCGCCTTGGCCACCGCATGCGCCAATTCGAGGGAGGGGTTGTATTTGCCGGCTTCCAGAAAGACGATGGTCTCCCGCCGGGCCCCCACGCGGCGGGCCAGCTCTTCCTGCGTCAGCTTGTGGCGCGCGCGCAATTCCTTGATGCGGGTGGCGAAGGCGGCCATCTACAAATCCTCCTTTTGCTGGAAATAGAGGCGCGCCGCCAGCTGGCTGAGCAGCATGAAGAAGAACACCAAGCCCAGCGCGGCCTGCGTCTCAAGCGGGATGAGGCCGGCCTGCTGGTTGAGAATCAGCAGCGCGATGAAGGCGTAGGTGAAGAACCACGAGGCGGAGGCCGCCTTCTGGCGCACCTTGACGTCGCGCTCGTCAAAGCGCAGCCCGCCCTTGCGGCGGCGGTAGGCGATGACACTGAGAATGAAGAAGGCGATGGCGGCCGTGAGCAGGTAATCGCCCCACCAGCCCTGCGCGCCGCCCGCCAGGCTGAGACTGGCGAGCAGGATGAGCAGCGCGCAGACGGCCCACGTGACGGTCCAGCGGTCGAGCTTGAATGCGGATTTGGGCGGAGAGGGGCGTTTGGGTTTGGAAGCCATGATATCACCATAGTTCTATTTTTCGCACATTTTGTTCGTTTAAACGAACATAATGTTAGAAATAGATAACAAGTTCTATTTAAAACTATGGGGCGGACGCGCTGCCCACGGCGATGGGACAGAACCGAACATTGCCTTTAAAATAAAGTTCCTCTCCTAAATAATAAACGTGAAAATCACCCGAGCCCTAATCAGCGTCTTTGACAAGACCGGTTTGCTGGACCTCGCCCAGGTGCTCAACCGCCACGGCGTGGAAATTCTCTCCTCCGGCGGGACGGCCGCTACTTTGCGCAAGGCCGACATCCCCGTCACCGAAGTGAGCACTTACACCGCCTCGCCCGAATTGTTTGGGGGCCGGGTGAAGACCCTGCACCCCAAAATCCACGGCGGAATTCTCATGCGCCGGGACAACCCCAAGGACGTGGCGGACGCGAAAGCCGCCGGCATCCAGCCCATTGATTTGGTGGTGGTGAGCCTCTACCCCTTCGAGAAGACGGTCGCCAAGAAGGACGTCAGCAACGACGAGGCGATTGAGAACATCGACATCGGCGGCGTGGCGCTCATTCGCGCGGCCGCCAAGAACTCCAAATTCGTCGGCGTGGTGGTGGACCCGGAGGACTATGCCGGCGTCATCCGCGAGCTGGACGAGACGGGCGGGATGTCGGATTCCAAGCGCCACAACCTCATGATCAAGGCCTTCGAGCGCACCAGCCACTACGACTGGGCCATCTCGCGGCATTTCGGCGGCGAGGGCGAGGAGAAGTTCCCGCACCGCATGAAGATGGTGTTCGAGCGGGCATATCCCTTGCGCTACGGCGAGAACCCGCACCAGCAGGCGGCGGCCTACCGCCTCGTGGGCCAGCGCTCGCTGTTTGACGCGCGCATCTTCTCGGGCAAACAGATGAGCTACAACAACTTCCTCGACTCCGATTCGGCCCTGCATCTCATTCGCGAGTTCTACGGACGCAACGCCTGCGTCATCCTCAAGCACAACAACCCCTGCGGCGTGGCGACGGGCCACCGCCTCAAGGAAGCGTACGAGCGCGCCTACGCCTCCGACCCCATGTCGGCGTTCGGCGGCATCATCGCCTTCTCCTCCCGCCTCGATGCCGAGACGGCCGAATCGATGGGCAAGCAGTTCATCGAGGTGGTGCTGGCACCCGGATATGAGCCCGAGGCGCTGGAAATCCTCAAGGCCAAGCCCAGCCGCCGCATCTTGGACATCAGCGACTTGTGGCACCCCGTGCATGCGGGCGACGTGACTTTCCGGCACATCACCGGCGGCATGCTCTACCAGCACGAGGACGCTTCCGTGTACGACCTCAAGGAGGCCAAGGTGGCCACCCAGCGCACGCCGACGGATGCCGAATGGCGCGATTTGCATTTCGCCATGGTGGTGGCCAAGCACGTCAAGAGCAACGCGATTACCATCGCGCGCAACGAGCAGATTCTGGGCGTGGGCGCGGGGCAGATGAGCCGCATCGACTCCACGCGCATGGCGATTTCCAAGGCGCGCGCCAACGGCTTCGATTTGAAGGGCGCGTCGGCCGCATCCGACGCGTTCCTGCCATTCTCCGACACCAGCGACGAGCTGAGCGACGCGGGCGTAGGCGCGCTGGCGCAGCCGGGCGGCTCGATTAACGACGAAAAAGTGATTGAGTCGGCGAACCGGCGGCAGATGGCGCTCGTTTTCACCGGCATTAGGCACTTCAAACACTAGGTGTTTTGGCCCCGGCCTGCCGGCAAGCCGGATAACGAGGCCGCATTTTCTCATTAGGCCGGCAGGGCCGGGTTTTCGTCTTTGCTTCCCAGCCAGTCCGGCCCCAGCGCCAGGGACTTGTTCTGCCGGCGCAAACCTTCCATGAGCAGGCGCGTGGCCTCCTCGCGCTCAGCCCCGCTGAAGCCGCGCGCGCCCCACTCGCTGCCGAACAGCCGCAGCTCCTCCTTGACGTATTCGGGGAAGAACTCCATGCAGAGCATGAAGCACTTGAGGGTGGCGGCCATGGCATAGCGCTGGACCGCGCGCTCGAAGCGGCGGGCCAGCTGGTCCTCGTGCCGCTCGTTTTCGGACATCAGCTGCTTTTCGCGCCGCAGGCCATCGTCCCGGGCCTTGTCCATCTCGGCCTTCTGCTCGCCCGTGGCGCGGCGGATGCGCCGGCGCACGTAGTTGCGGAAGGCGAAGGCTCCGCCGGTCAGAATCCCGACGGCGCCGGCCACCAGTCCGGCCTTGCCGACCGGCGGCCAGGCGGAGAGCCATTCGGTGATGGTGGTGTAGACGGCGACGGCCGCGGCGCCGACGGAGGGCACCACGAAGCGCAGCAGCGTGCCGAAGTTGAGCATGTCGAGATAGCCCTGCAGCTTGTCGAGCGTGCGGTTGGCCTTGTCTCGCGCGATGCCGGCCATGTCGTCGGCCTCTTTCTGCGCGCGCTGGCGGCCCAGCTCCAGGTTGTCGGAGAGGGACTTGAGGCCCTGCTCCATCAGCTTGCGGGCCGAGCGCACCGGGCCCAGCGCCTCGTTGAGGATGCGCGCCCCGTTCTCCAGATAGCGCGCCGAGTGCAGGTCGTCCAGCTCGCGGCACTCGGACAGCTTGGATTCGAGCACGGCGGGCAAATCGCCGTAGGAATTGCCGCCGTTGGCATAGGCCATGGACACCACCAGGTTGCCGATTTCGCGCGGCGAGAGGGGCGGATAGAGGCTGTCGGGGCCTTTCTTGAGGATGTCCTGCCACACCAGCTTGATTTCGTCGCGGCTGTCCAGAAGAAGGGTGGCCGGGTCCGGCGGATAGGGCAGGGCCTTCACGTTGCCGTCGCTGAGGAAGATGCGCTGCACGCCCTCGGGGTCGCGGCCGATTTTCTTGAGAATGGCCGAGAGGCGGGCGGGGGAAACGGCAGCCTGCTGGCCGGTGCCGAAATTGTAGACTGGCACCCGCCCTTGCGGCCCCGCATCGAGCAGGGCCGCCCCGTTTGAGCCCGCGCCCATTCCAATCACCTCACCGATGATTTGAATGACTATGGCCGACGGCCGACCACCTCACACACGGATTGAAATTACAACATTCCAGCGTATATAGCTGATGGTGGAAAAATAGGAAAAAAAGCTCGAACAATGGGTTATTTATTCCAAACGGGCGTTAGGGGCGTGAATGATGCGCAAAAAACGCCGCAGCGTGCTGTTCATCGGCCGATTCCAGCCCTTCCACATGGGCCATGACAAACTGCTGCGCTATCTGGTGAAAAAATACGACCGCATCGTGGTCGGCATCGGCTCCTCCCAATTCAGGCGCACGCCAGAGAATCCCTTCTCGGCCGGCGAGCGCAAGAGCGCGATAAAGCGGGTGATGGCCGACTATCCGGCCGGCTCGCGCAACAAAATCACCTTCGCGCATTTGGTGGACCACACCCGCAACGCGGACTGGGTGGCGCAGGTGGTGGCGCGCTTCCCGCCCGGCGAGTTTGCCGTGGCCTCGGCCAATCCGCTGGTGAGGCGGCTGCTGGGCGGGGCGGACTATGAGCTGGACCCCTCGCCGCTGTTTAACCGCGAGAAGTGGGAGGGAACCAAAATCCGCCAAGAGGTGCGCCGGACGGGCGCGGCGGCCGGGGCACCCCCATCCCAGCCGGGCAGGCCGGGGCGAGGAGCGTCCATCCCGCGCGCGCTGGGCCAGTGGATGGAAAAGCGGGGAAAGAAAGTGCTGATTGGAACAAAAGGGAAAAAATAGGGCGTTTTAGGATTCGACTTGGATTTGGGCTTCCTCGCCCAGCGACGCCTTGAGCTGCGCGATGAGCCCGCGGGCGCGGCCGGCTTCCAAAGCCTTGGGAACCACGACCGAGATGTGGCCGGATTTCTTCTCCAGCTGCAGCACGGCCTGATACTCGTCGCCCAGCGCCTTGGCCTTGGTCATGGGGTCGGAGATGACCTCGAGGAGGTTGAGGTGGTAGGTGAGGTTCTGCTGGGCAAGCGGGTGGTTGAAGTCCAGCACCACGCGCCCCGACGAGACCGATTTGACGCGCGCCTGCACGCCCTCGATGTTGAGCAGCTGCCCCGCGCGGGGAGTCACGCCGCCGCGCGCGAGCTGCTTCTCGCTCATGACGCGCACCAAATCGGGAATCTTGGGGCCGAAGGCCTTCTCGAAGGGAATGCCGATGCGCGCCGACTGGCCCGCCTCCAGCTGGGAGAGGCCCTCCTCGAGGCCGGGAATCATGAAGCCGCGGCCGAAGAGGACCAGGCGCGGGCCGTAGGGCAGCTGCGGAGAATAGATGCCGCTGGAGCGCGCCACGCCCTCGTCGGTGCTTTCAAAGACGGACTGGTCGGAATCCAGAACGCCGGTAAAGGTGATGCGAACCAGGTCGCCAGCTTTGGGTTTAGCCATAAATCAATCCGCCATATCCTCGATGCTGGATTTTTTAAAAGTTCGCAGTGAAAGGGTGCCTATAGGCGCCGAGCCAAAAGGCTGTCCGGGAGGGCGGCCGGCATCCGCCCGTCCCGTTTTGGAGGCCGATATCATGTTTGACAACATCAAGAAAGAGGACAAAATCCGCTATGCCACCATCGCCGTCATCCTGCTGTTCATCTTCTCCACCATCGCCATCTACATGAGCACGGCCGCCAACAACGGCGGCGGCACCCGGACCCCCTCGCCGGCCACCAACAGCACGGCCGGCTACACCTTCACCGGCCGCGGAGTGGCCAACGCCACCCTGACGGGCTGGGACCCGGTGCTGTTCGTGCGCGGGCCGGACCCCAACCTCCTGCCGGCGCTGGAACAGCTTCAGCAGGCGGGCATCGTCACCAAGCAGGTGCCCCAGGCGGGCGGATACATCCTCACCCTCTCGGACTCCAGGCAGGTGTACAACACCACGCGCGGCCTGCTGGGCCTCAACGTCAGCATTCAGGGCAGCGGCACCATTTCCATCCCCCAGGCCTCGGTGACCGACCCGGCCGGCGCCGTGCACACGGTTTCGGGCGGCACGTATTCCTACACCGCCACCCCGGCCTTCGACCAGGGCGACACCCTGCCGGTGGCTTTCGACACCTATGTGGAGGGCTCGCGCATGCCCTACAACCCGGCGAATCTCGTGGTGCTGCCGGGCCCCATCGTGGACGCGGAAATCGCTGCGCTGAACGTGACGATTAACCAGAACTACTGGAGGGGGCTGCTGCCCTGGAGCCAGCGCAACCTGGCGCTCAACCAGTTCCAGGCCAACCTCATCGGCGGGGACAGGCTGAAGTTCCGCCAGCGCTCGGTCGTGATTTTCCCCCGGCTTATCAGCCCGGCCCAAATCGCGCAGCTCAAGGCCTCCCCGCCCGCCTGGTCCACCGGAGACGTGGAGGAAGGGCTCGCCGGCGTCAAGCCGGAATTTAGCGACGAGACCGCCGTGGCCAACGACCTGATTTCGTACGGCGTGACGCCGCTCTTCCCCGCCTCGGTGATGGAGGTCTACCCCAACCCCTTCAAGTACCTGCCCAACTCCAGCGAGCCGCTGAACCGCAGCAACGAGAGCATCTCGGCCGACATCGCGCGCATCTGGAACGCGACATACCCGGACACGGCCGTGGAGTTCAGGCCGGCTTACTTCCTTACCATCGACCTGCCGTCCACCATCGAAACGGGCGGGCAGACCTACCGCCTGCTCAAGACCGAATACAACGTCAGCTCCAACTACGCGCCGATGGAGAACGGCACGCTGAAAATCAGCTTCCAGCCCGTCGGACGGCAGGTGCTGGATTTGGTGAGCGCATCCTATTCGCCCAAGGGCATGGTGGAGCTGGTGGAGGCCGAGCTGGCGCCAAAGAGCGGCGCTTCGGGCAATGAAAATGCGGCAAGCCCCGCATCCGCTCCGGCGATGAATGAGAGCGCAGCCCCGGCCATGAATGAAAGCGCCGGCGCGAGCGCGGCCAATGCGTCCGCCGAAACGCCGGCCGCCAATGCCCCGGCCGCCATGAACGAAAGCCCGGCTGCAGGCGCTAATTCCACCATGAACGCCACGGCGCAGAACGCGAGCGGATAAGCGGGTGTTTTTTAAGCTTTGAGCCGCCTATGCCAAGTGGCATTTGAATTTTTTTATGAGGTGTTTTGAATGGGAGAAAGACGTCCATTTGATATTCTGAATTCGTCGCTGAACAACACCGTGGTGGTGGGGCTCAAGGGCGGAACGGAGATGCGCGGGCTCATGGTGAGCTACGACGTGCACATGAACCTGGTGCTGGAGAAGGCCGAGCAGCTCAAAGACGGCGAGGTCAAGCGCGGCATCGGCACGGTGCTGCTGCGCGGCGACTCGGTCGTCTATATCTCCCCCTCGTAAGGAGAGCCTTTTATTCTTGTTTCTCTTTCTTTTTTCCCAGGTTTTTTCTTTCTCTTTCGCAAAAGAGAAAGAAAAAAGCTGAAGGGCGTTTGGCGCAACGGTAGCGCGCCTGCATGGCATGCAGGAGGCTGAGGGTTCGAATCCCTCAACGTCCATTCCCATATGGGGAACACAGGAATTATCCATGTCCCCCTGAGGGTTTCACCCCCTCAGAATTATCTTGCGCTTTTTGGCCGGCCGAAGGCGTCAGCGAGAGTCCATTTTTAAGCCCCCAGCGAAAGCAGGATGAAGGGAGGGCTGCGAACATTTAATAATAACTTTAACCACATAATTTGCATGAATAAACTCGCCTTGCAGACGAAAACCGTTCCCGAGCAGGACGGGAATCGGACCCGTTCGAGCTTCAAGAACCGGCTGATGGCCGGAATAACCTACACTATGATGGGGCTCTCGTTCGCCGGCGGACTGAGCGGGTGCGAGAGCCTCGGGAAAGCCCTGATGGAGTCGCACGCGTTCGGCTACTCGTTTAGGGAAAAACAATATGAGGAAGTAAGAAAGATGTTCCCCTTCTGCGTCGAATCCGGAACCATCCTATACAAAAGAGAGCGGATTCGCAATACCGAATTCGTCATCGTGGACACGGACGCCAACCGCAGCACGGTGACGCTCGAAAACAACTTCACCGGCAGCCAGCGGGAGCTCAAAGAAGGGCAGTATGTCATTTCCTATGACGGGCAATATCTGGCCTTCATCGAGCATGTCGACATCTATCTTGGCCAGGGCATTTCTCACGCCCGCGTGAGCGTATACTCGAGATACCCGTAGAAGACGGGAAAGCGAGAGTTTGGGCGCGCGCTCATCCGAACGTGAAGCTGTAAGCCCGCAAACCGGACCCCGTAATGTGAATCCGGGCCGTGTGCGTCTCATAGCCCGAAGTCAATACCATCGTGTAGAGGCGGGAGGGGCCGATAGCAATCGAGCCTGAAGAACCGGCTTCCGGACCCGAATAGGGCTGGCCGTCGAGGAAGACCTGCACCGACGATTTGTTGTCCATCGAGTCGGCCACCAGATGCACGGCTTTCGCGTGGTAGGTAATCAAGATGTCGCCCGTTTCGGATGCGAGGCGCATGTCCTCGCCATCATCGGCCCAGCTGCCGTTGAGGTAGATGCGGTTGGCTTCCATGGAGGAGGGCGGCGTGTAAGACAAGGCCGCGCCGGGCACCCCCACGGGGGGCGAATTGCCCAAGGGCGCGCGCCGTGACGAGCCGCCGAAATACAACTCCGGCGAGCCGACTTGGGTGAAGTCCACGGTGTTCGCGCCGGAGACGGAGATGGGGGAAGCGGAGGTCATGTTCATGCTCTTGTTTTGCTCCTCCAAAAGCGCGCGAATCTGGCTCTCGGTCTGGTCATAGCTGCCCTCGCCGATGTGGTCGTAGCGGATGAAGCCGTCGGCGTGGATGAGGTACATGTGCGGCCAGTGCTGGTTGCCGAACGCGCTCCAGATGCGGTGCTCGCCGTCCAGCACATTGATGGTGGTGAGGTTGAGGCGCTTGACGGCCATCTCGACGTTGCCGCGGTTTTTCTCGAAATCGAACTCGGGCGCGTGGATGTCCACAATCAGAAGGCCCTGCGGGCCGTAGCGCTGCTCCCACGCCTCCACATAGGGAATGGTGCGCAGGCAGTTGATGCAGGAGTAGGTCCAGAAGTCCACCAGCGCCACCTTGCCCTTCAAATCCTCGGAGGAGAAGGTGTCGCCTCTGGGCCCATTAATCACGCCCTGATAGCTCGACCAGGAGGGGGCGCGCGGATATTGCAGCTCCTTGAGCGCAATGTTGGAAGAGGAGCCCGAGCCGGCGGCTGGAGCGCCGGAAGCGGAATTGGAATTCGGAGTGGCCGGAGAGCCGGAAGCGGAAGGATTGCCACCGGCAGAGGAGGAGGGCGAAGCCGGCGGAAGCGGATTTCCGTTTGTTCCCGCCTTCAGGGCGTCGCTGACGGCGAAGAAGGCCACGCCGCCAATCAGCAGCACGGCCAGCACCGCAATCCAGGCGTTCTCTTTGAAGTCCATGCAAATCCCCCTAAAGCCCGCCGCCGTTGAGCGTGGCGAGCAATGCTTGCGGAATGATGAAGTTGGCCAGCGCCACCAGCTGCTGCGTGGCCACCAGCACGCCCAGAATGATGAGCAGGATGCCGGCGACGGCGTTGAAGTAGGGCAGGAAGCCCCTGAAGCGCTTGAGCACCCCCAGCGCCTCGCTGCCCAGCGCGCCCACCAGCAGGAAGGGCACCGCCAGGCCGGCCGCGTAGGCCAGCATGGGCCCCAGCGCGCCGCCCGCGTCGGTGGCGGCGAGGGTGAGGATGGAGCCCAGCACCGCGCCCACGCAGGGGCTCCAGCCCACCGCGAAAGTGGCGCCAAACACCATCGAAGTCAGGTATTGGTAGCGCGTGTGCATGGGATTGAGCTTGTGCTCGCTCTCCAGGAAGGGGATGCGGACGACGCCCAGCGTGAAGAGGCCGAAGAAGATGATGAACAGGCCGCCGACGCGCGAGAGCCAGAGGCGCACGACGGCGCCGGCCGGGGCCAGCACGCCGGAGAGCAGCACGCCCAGCACGGCGAAGGCGATGGAGAAGCCCAGCACGAAGAATACGGAGTGCAGGAACATCTGCCACCGGGTGCGCGGCATGGGGGCGGAGGCTGGAGGCGAAACGGATTTCGCCTCCGAAGAGCGGGTCCGGCCTTGGGGCGCTTTTTGCGCAACCTTTGGAGCCGCCCCCATGGCGGAGACGCCGGAGAGGTAGCCCAAAAATCCGGGCAGAATCGGCAGCACGCAGGGTGAGAGGAAGGACAGCAGGCCGGCCGCGAAGGCGATGATGAGGGAGATGGGGGTCATGGGATACCTCTTGCAAGGGTTACAAAGAAAAGAAAGAAAAACAAATCATTGGTCGTCGTTCACCATAGACGAGCCGTTCTCAGTTTTGTTCATGACGGCAGAGCCCTTGTTCGCGGCCGAGGAGTTGTCCTCCATCATGTCCGAAGCGCTGGCATTTTGGTCCATTATGGAGCCGTTCCCGGATTCGTTCATCGCCGAGCCGATTTCGGTTTTGTTCATCGTGGCGCCGGATGCGTCTTCGCCCCCGTTCATCACAGGGCCGGACTCGCTTTCATTCGTCATGGCCGAGCCGTTCTTTCCGCCCGGAGCGGTCCCGCTTTGGTTCATCCGGGTGCCGGTTTCGGTCTTGTTCGTGGCGGCGGAAGCGTTGTTCTCCATCATGGAGTTGGACTCGCTGCGGTTCGGCGCGGAGCCGGTTTCCTCCTTCATCGCGCCGCCGGTCTTGGCCGGCATGGCGCCCTCGCCCCCCGTAGAGCCGGACGCGGGCTTGGTGCCCGTGTCCTTCATGGCGCCCGATGTGGAGGCCGTTGCATTCATCGCGTTGGCCGACGCATTGGCCGCGGATGGCGGGGAATTGACGCATCCGCCCAGCAGGAGGGCGGCGCAGACCATGGCCAAGACGGCCAGCAAAATCATTCGCATTTGTTTGCACCTCGAATAATGTAACTCTCTGGGTCGAAGGGCGATATATAAACTTTCTACCTAATTTCTTCCCAATACGACCGGGGCGAGGTGGAAATGGCCGTGCTGCGTTTTGACATGGAGGGTGTGCTGTGGCACCTGCTGGCCGGCACCCGCGGCGGACCCAACCGGGCCGCTATCCTGCGCCTGCTGGCCAAGCGGCCCTACAACCTGCACCAGATGGCGCGCAGCCTCAACGTCGGCTACAAGACGATTATCCACCATGTCGAGGTGCTGGTTCGCAACGATTTGGTGGAATGCACGCCAGAGAAGCGATATGGGGAAATGTATTACCTCACGCCGCTGGCGCGCGAGCATTTGGCGCACATCGAGCGCATTGTGCAGGATTTGGAGAAATCTTAATTAAGGCAAACTGATGCGGAGATGAACGAATGGACCCGTTTATGACGCTCTCGCTGGCGCTGGATGCCTGTTCGGTGCTCCTGCTGCTGCTTCTGCTTTACGTGTATGCCCAGAACTGGGTGCGCACGCGCATGAAATTCGCGCTGGGTCTGCTGTTTTTCAGCCTCTTTCTGCTGGCCCACAACCTGCTTTCCATCTGGGCCAACGTCCAGATGATGGAGATTTTGCCGGCGCTGGGAAATCAGGCCAGTTTCGCCCTGTCTTTGATGCAGGTTCTGGGCCTGGGCGCGTTGGCTTGGATTACATACCGACCCTGAAGCCGGAGGCGGGCGCGGGCGCTCCTTTTGGGCCCCCAACGGCGCGTTTAAATACCTGCTGGACGAGGCTTAGGCGATAGGAAATGATAACGTTCCATTATATCGCCGTGGCCGGGCTGGCGCTCACCATCCTGGCTTGGACCCTGCAATACCAGCGCATGCGCGAGGGAAAAATGCGCATCAACCGCCAATTCACCGGCCTGGTGGCCATGGGGCTGGTGATGCTGGTCATCGACAATATCCAAAACGGAGTCTATGACACGGGGCTGACCTATGCCCTGCTCTTTGCGGTCACCATGATGACCTTCTTCTTGACCAAGGAGTAAGAATCGGGGTTTTGGGCCGGATTTGCCGCCTTTTATCCCCAGGTTTGGGTGCCGCAGCTGACCGGGCCGTTGGTCAGGCTTTGGATGATGGTGGGTACCAGCAGCACGATGATTAGGCACATCACCGCCCCGACCAGCGCGCCGGCGGCCATGTTGGTGGCCTTGTTGGAAAATTCGGCGTTGGGCATGAGCTTGCCGCTGCCGTAGAACACGGCCGCCAGCACCACCAGCAGGATGGAGAGGGGCGGCAGGAGCATCATGAACTGGCCACAGACGGAGTTGATGGCGTCATTGAGCCCGCCCATGACGGGCTGGGGCTGGGCCAGAACGGCGCCTGAGAGGAGCAGAAGAGAACCGGCTTGCGCAGAGAGGGGGATACTGGGCATAAAGTCCACCGGGACGGAATTGAATTGAAGAAAAATAGGGAAAGAAAAAAAGAAAAAGGGCTCAGATGTCCAAGCCCTTGCGCACCTTCTTGATGAGGTCGGACGCGTCCTTCTGTCCGCCCAAGCCGAACGCCAGGCCGAACGCAATCGCGACGCCATAGACGATGCCCTGCAGCAGGAGGGTGAGCACTTCGCGCACGAACTCCATCTTGAAGCCCACGGTCTCAAGGCCAACCACGATGGCCATGATGATGAGCACCCACTTCACGGCCTGCGCAATG
The DNA here is from genome assembly GCA_902384555.1 of uncultured archaeon. Classification (GTDB taxonomy): domain Archaea; phylum Micrarchaeota; class Micrarchaeia; order Anstonellales; family Anstonellaceae; genus CAIXYX01. The sequence goes on from CABMCD010000002.1 coordinate 41,152, forward strand.
GTGTACTGGAGGTAGAACTTCTTGAGGTCCAGGATGGCCTCGCGCATCCACTCGCCGACGATGGCGGCCGAGATGATGAGCAGCAGCACCCCGAAGATGACCGGCACGTAGAGCAGCACCTGGTTGATGAAGCCCGTCAGGGGCTCCAGCTGCAGCGAGGCGACGGCCAGCTGCAGGAAGATGAGCAGGACATACCAGCGCGTGAGCGTGGCGAGGATGGGGGTAACCTGGTTGCCGCCCAGCGCATCCTCGATGCGGTATTTCTTGAACGCGCTCTCGATTTGCAGCTGGTCCAGAAGGGTCTGGATGATGCGCCCGACGATGATGGACACGAAATAGCCCACCAGAAGCAGGATGACGGAGATGACGAGGTTGGGCACGAAGAGGATAATCTTCTGCACCGCATCGTTGGCCCCCATCGCCACTGCGTCCGAGAGGGAGGGAATGTTCAGGTCGACCATAACGGAATCACCGTCCAGAGGGACGAGCGGATAATTTATAAGGGTATTCCCAAATCTCCGAGGTGGAAGGAGTCCGGCTGTGGGGAGGAAAGAGGCGGGAGGCGCTCATTTGCGGGCGAGGTAGAAGACGAGCGTGGACTTTTTGGGACCGTTGGAATTCGCCGAGAGGCGCTCGATTTTCGCAAATCCGGCGGCGCGCAGGGCGGCTTCGGTTTTCTCTTTCATGCATGGGGGCCACTGCTCGCCCGGAGCCTTGACGGGGTGGTAGAGGAGAGCGCCGCCGGGCTTGAGCGCGCGGGCGAAGGAGCGGAAGAACGTTTTGTCGGAGGGGTGGAGGTTGGAGAAGGAGTGCAGGACCACGTCGAACGAGGCAGGGGGGAAGGGAAGGCGGGAGGCGGAAGAGACGGCAAGATGAGAGGACGGGACAACCCCCGCTCCAAGCGCCAGCATGCCCTCGCTGAGGTCCGAGCAGAAGACGTCCAAATCCTTTCTTTCTTTTTTCGCCGCCTTGGCGAACGTGCAGTCGCCGGCCGAGGCGTCGAGGACTTTGGAATCCTTGGAGATGAAATCCAAAAATACGGCCAATTGATGCGCGCGGCCCGGCTCGACGTGGTATTTGTAGCGGGGGGCGATGGAATCGTAGAACGAGCGGACTTGGCGCTGAGGTGAGGAGGCGCGCAGGTTGGAATAGAGCCCGCCAATCCAGCGCGAGAGGACGAAGCGAATGGGGCGGGAGGCGGACGAGGAGCGCACGAACAGATGGATTTTCTTGGGCAGGGCTTTGGTGATGGAGGCTTCGAGGATAAGGATGGAGGAAGCGGGATGGAAAGAAACCGGCTTTGGGCCCGATATTTGGTATTCGGCCTCTTTCTCGCCATTTCTTTTTTCCAGCTTCAATTTCGCCCATTTCTTCCCGTCGTGGAACTGGACGAACGGGGGCAGGGGCCAGTAGCCGGGAGTGCGGATGCGGAGAGAGGGCATAGGACGTCAGCTAGGAGGAAAACAAAATGAAAATTCAAAAACCGGACTGGATTGTAAAATTTGGAAATGAAAAATTTAGAAAAATGAAAAAGAAATTATTCGCTCTCCTTGACCGAGAGCGGCTGCTTCTGCCCGCGCTGCATGGCCATCATCTGGCCGTTGCGCCACATGTCTTTGGGGAAGTGGCGGCCGCGGTTGAAGAAGTTCTTCTCGTACGTCTTGGCCTCCAGCTTGGAGACGATGACGTCGGTGGCCTGCTCGACATCGAAGTCCTTGCAGGAGAAGATGTCGACCGAGGCGTAGCCCTTCTCGGGGAAGGTGTGAATCGAGATGTGCGATTCGGCAATCAGGACGATGCCGGACACGCCCCAGTCCTCGGGCTTGAGGCCCGAATAGGAGAACGTGTAGGGGGGCATGATTTTGGTCATACCGACCAGCCCCGGCATCTCGTCCAGGAAATTGTAAACAAAGCCCACTTCTTTGAGCTTCTTTTTGCTGCATCCGTACAAGTCAAGCGTCAAGTGCGGTCCGAACATCTTGTTCTTTTCCTCCGTGGTTCGCTCGGCCCTCTTTGGGTGCCGACGTATTTGTTTGAAACGGGATAAGCTTATAAAACAAATGCAGAATACGACCAATTAGGGGCGATTATAGCGTCTTTTAGGCAATTAGAAGCTCTATTAATTGATTTGGCCAAAAAAGGGGGCAGATAAACCGTTTTGAATGAATTAGGCATGATTTAAACTTGATATGCCCAAAATGCCTATGTTTCCCCTTGTTTTTTTCAATTCGGCTCGATTTAAACTCTTTTTATCGAACAAGGAGGGTTAATAGAGGAGGGAAAAACGGCGAACGACGAAGAGGGAAAATACAGGGGGCCGGACGCCATGCGGATTTTTTTCGGCGCGGGCTCAGGCAGGGCTTTTGGAGGTTTTTCTCTTCAGCCCCGCCACCGTGCCGGAGATGCGCTCGGATTCGAGGTGCGCGGGCAGGTCTCCGAGGCGGGCGATGAGCGCGAGGCTGGCCGTGAGGCGGCGCTCCGATCCGCGCAGGCAGCGCAGCACGAACGCGCCGGTCTTGGCGTCGTAGGAAATGAGCGAGGCCTGCGTGGCCTGGATGCCCTCCACGCCGATTTGCCAGGTGAGCGCGCGCATCAGCTCGGATTTGAAGCGGTTCTCCTCCAACTGGGGGGAGAGGCGGGCGCGGGCGAGGACGTAGCGCCAGTTGGGGGCCAAAGTCGATTTCATGCAAGAAAAACCTCATGGACGGATTTAAGCCTTGTCCCCGGCGAGCGGAGATTCGCTTAATGCTTTCATCACCACGCCCGGCGGCAGGCCGAGGCGCTCGCCGACGCAGGCCAGTTCCAGCGGATTTCTCAATTCGTTTTCGTTTCGGGCCATCGAGGCGAGCCTCACGCTCCCGCCGAAGTGGCGCACCATCTGCGCCATGTGCGCGGTGCGCGAGAGGCGCTTGCCCATCTCGAGGGGAGGCAGAAGCAGCAAATCGGCCAGCCCGATGACCATGACGGCGCCATGCTCCTTGAACAGGCGCGCCAGACCCACGTCGGGCTGCCAAATCGGCATGTGGATGAATTTGGCGCGCTTCATCATCACGCGGGCGCGCTCGACGTCGGGAACGGAGGAGAACACGGAAGGCGGGAGGGTGCGCACGTCGGTCAGACGGGCGGCGGCATCCTCCCAAGAGGCATCGGGCGAGAAGCGCACCAAATCGAAGGTTTGCATCAAAGCAATGGATGGGAGATAGACATAATAAATGCACGCGGGAATGAAACCAAGCATGAAGCAGTGGCTGAACCGCTCCTCAAAGGACACGCGGTGGGGTCAGGCTATTGACGCGGTGGCCCTTCTCTTCTTCGTCTTTTTCGTGCTCGGCCCCCTCTTCTTCGTCTTCAGCAAGGCCGCCAATCTGGAATTCAGCCCGGCCATGCAGGAGGCGCTCGTCACCTCGTTCGGCATCGCGGCCGCGGTCACGGCCATCGACCTCTTGATGGGCATTCCCATGGCGTGGATGCTGGCGCGCAAGCGCTTCCCGCTCAAGGAGCTGGTCGACACCCTCATCGACCTGCCGCTCATCATCCCCACCAGCGCGCTGGGCCTGTCCATCGCCCTTTTCTGGGGCTCCAGCGGACTGGGCCTGCTGCAGCCCGGCATCGCCATGATTGTGCTGCTGCACATCGCGTTTACCTTCCCCTACGTGGTGCGCACCACGCAGGCCGCCATGCTGGAGCTGGACGGAGATTTGGCGCGGGCGGCCTCGACCTTGGGCGCCTCGCCCTTCCTCGCCTTCCGAACGGTGTGGCTGCCCTTGGTGCGGGCGGGCGCCGTTTCCGGCGCGCTGCTGGCCTTCACCCGCTCCTTGGGCGAGACGGGGGCCACCATGCTGGTGGCCGGCGCGGCCAAGACGGTGCCGATTCTCACCGTGTATTACAAGAACGCCGCTCCCTCGGACCTGAACGCGGCGCTCACCCTCTCGGCCGTCTTCCTCATCGCCTCGGCGCTGATTTTCGTGCTGGTGCGCCAGCAGCTGGGCGTCAAGCGCATGCGGCTGGGACAGGTGAACGCGCAGCTGGAGCGGCGCCTCAGCCGCCTGGGACAGGTGTCGGACGGGGCCAGCCTGCTCTTCCTCCTCGCCATCGTGCTGCTGCCTTCCTTCTATTTCCTCAAGTTTACGGACCTCAATTTCTTCTCCGGCCCCTCCCTGCAGGCCATCGGCATCTCCTTCGCCGTGGCGGGGGCGGCGACGGCGCTCTCGTTCGTGTTCGGCATCCCCTTGGCGCTCTTCATCGCCTCCAACAAGCGCGGCAGCGGGCTGGTGAAACTGCTCAATGAGCTGAGCATGATCATGCCCACCGTCACCATCGGCCTCTCCCTCGCCCTCTTCTGGGCCGGGCGCGCGCCGGAGGCCGTGGTGCTGGTGCTGGCGCACACGGCCATGATATTCCCCTATTTCGTCGGCTCGGTGAGCGAGGTGCTGGCCGAGATGGACGAGAACCTCACGCAGGTCGCGCGCACGCTGGGCGCGACGCCGCTGCATGCGTTCCGCACCGTGGTTCTGCCCCTCATCAAGCCCACGCTCGTCGCGGGGCTGGTGGTGGCCTTCATGCGCTCGGTGAGCGAGACGGGCGGCACGCTGGCGGTCTCGCAGAACATCCAGACCGTCCCCATCCTGATTGTCAACCTCAGCAAGGCCGGACAGAACGCGCAGGCCGCCTCGGCGGCCGTGCTGCTGCTGGCGCTCTCCATCGCACTGGTGCTGGTGCTGAGGTGGAGCTCGAAAAAGAAGTGGTGATGCAAATGCCCCATATCCAAATCCGGAACGTCTCGAAATACTACGGCAGCGTGAAGGCGCTGCACAACGTCGACCTGGACATCGAGGACGGCGAGTACGTGGTGCTGCTGGGGCCCTCCGGCTGCGGCAAGACGACGCTGTTGAAAATCGTCGCCGGCACCGTCGAGCCCAGCTCCGGGCACGTATCGCTGGCGGGGCGGGACCTCACCCGCCTGCCGCCCGAAGACCGCGGCATCGGGTTCGTGTTCCAGAACTACGCGCTCTTCCCCCACCTCTCGGCGCTGGAGAATGCCTCGTACGGGCGCCTCGCGCGGGGGGAGGCGCCGGAGAAGGCGCACCGCATCGGGCAGGAGATGCTCAAGCTGGTGCACCTCGCCGAGCGCGCGGACGCCATTCCCAAGGAGCTGTCGGGCGGCATGCAGCAGCGCCTCGCCATCGCCCGCGCGCTGGCCACCGGCTCCAAGCTGCTGCTGCTCGACGAGCCCACCAACGCGCTGGACGCCCACATCCGCACCGAGCTGCGCGAGGAGCTGCGGCGCATGGCCAAGCAGCTGGGCCTCACCGTGGTCCACGTCACGCACGACCAGGAGGAGGCCATGGCGCTGGCCGACAAAATCGTGATTATGCGCCAGGGCAAGATATTGCAGGCCGGCACGCCCAAGGAGGTCTATGAGCATCCGGCCACGCCGTTCGTGGCCAACTTCTTGGGCGAGGCCAACTTCCTGCGCGTGACCTTCGAGGACGACCGGGCGCAGCTTCTGGGCCGGCCGGTGGAGGCGCGCCTGCGCGGGCCGCACATCGCCTGCATCCGCCCCGAGAGCCTGCGCCTCGACGACAAGGGGGCCAAAATCAGGATTCTGGGCAGCCGCGCGTTCGGGCCCTTCTACAAATACGACGTGGACTACAACGGCCTTTCCCTGCGCGTGCGCGCGACGCACGACAAGAGCGACGCCACGCACGTGAGCTTCGACCCGGCGGACGTGCTGTATTTCAGCGAGCCGGATGAGGGGCTGGAAAAGGCGCTGTCAGCCGTATAAGCAGGATGGAAAAACTTGAAAAAGAGATGAAAAAGAGAACGAAAAAAATCGAGAAAACCAAAAAAACTGTTTTTCTTTTTACCTCGACTTCTCCGAGCCGTTGCCCTTGGAGTAGAGGCCCCGGCCGCGGCGGGCCGACGAGGTCAGGCCGCGGAAGGCGCGGCCGCGCGTGAGCGTGCCGCTGTATTTCTCCGCATCCACGAGGATGATTTCGAAATACTTGTACTGGCCGTCGGAGCCCACGAAGTAGGAATTGAGCACTTCGAGGTTGGAATAGCGGCGGGCGGCGCGCTCCTCGGCGATGTGCTGCAGCGACTTGCCCGGCTGGACGTAAGCGTAATTCTTGCCCGGCTTGCGGCCGCCCCAGGGGTGCGGGCGCTTGCGCATGCCGCGTCCGACGCGGACGCGCACGATGCACCAGCCCTGCTTGGCCTTGTAACCCAAGGTGCGGGCGCGGGCGAGGTTGGTGGGGCGCTCGGCGCGCTCAATCGCGCCCTCTTTGCGCCACTTCGAGAGGCGGGCGCGGTAAATCGCGCTGCGCTCGTGGTACTCGGCCTGGAAAGTCTGTTGGATATGGCTGTACATGCTCATCGGGTATCACCCAGTGTATTCTTTTTGGAAGCACCAAAGCTTCGGGACGGATTCGGGATACGACTCCTACATCTCGACGTCTTGAAAGAAGATGGGAAGGCGGAATTTAATAAAGATATGTCGGGGGCGGATGCGCGGCTCGGATGCGCGCCAAAGACCGGAAAGGGGCAAATAGAACACGAAAATACACTCATTATAAACACAGGCCTGCCTAATAGGAACCGTGAAAACATGAACTTGCCTCAAAACATCCGGCTGCAAAAAGACGGCCGAATCCAATACGCGATGCAGCGCCGCGAAATCGGCGTGCTGGCCATCGACTTGAAGGATACGGGGGCCATTTTCAAGAACCGCAAAAACAGCGAACGCCTCGAATCGGTGCTGGGGCCAGTCGTGAAAAAGGTGGCCGAAACCCACAGAGACGGGCTGAATGCCGAGCAAACGAACACCGTGGTTTCCAACGCCGCCTATCTCATACAGAAGCGAAAAGCGTCGAAATTCGATTCGATGGTGCGGCTGGAAACGGATAAGGGCGAGGCGCTGGAAGCGGTGAAAGCCCCCAGTCGCCTCGAGGCCTTTGTGCGCTCACCGTTCAAATTCAAATCCGCCTGGCAGAACGCGCGGCTGCACTATGCATTCCAAATCGAGCAGACCATCAAGCTGCTGATAGACGATGCCGCAGGCTACTGAAGAAAAAAGTCCCTCTTTTTTACAGCGAGCAGAAGAATCTCTGCGGTGAGTAGGACACGCGCCCGTCGCGAATGGCGCGCTCGCCGCCCTCGACGAGCAAGTGGAGCTTCTCGTTGGCCGAGCGCGTCTCGAAGCGGGCGCTGAACACCACCGCCGGGTCGCGCAGGGTGCCCACGAGGCGCTCGCCATGCTCGCCCATGAGCTGGGCCAGCGCGGCCGCGTGCGGCACGTCGAGGGTGAATTCGGCCAGCCGGCCGGTGAGGTCGGAGCGCAGCTGGATGACGGTGCCGTCCACGTAGATGCGCCCCGTCATCTGCCGGCAGAAGAAATCGCGCATCTCGGCGTAGGCCTTGGTTTGCTGCTCCTCGATGAGCGACTGCTGGTGCTGGGCGTGGCGCGCCTGCACGTGCGCTTTGGTCGAGGACATGGCCGAGCGGACGCGCGAGAGCTGCTGGTGAAGCGGATGGGCCGAAACCGAGTCGCGCGCCTCAAGCGCGGCGCGCACCTCGGCCATGCGGTGCTTGGCGGAGGAGAGGCGGCCCGCGAGCGCGCGCTCGGCGCGCGCACGCTGCTCGGCAGGCAGATGGGGCAGGCTGAGGGATTCCAAATCCGCCCGCGCGGCATGCAGGGTGGAGCGCACCGATTCCATCTGCGCGGCCCAGCGCTCCTGCTCGCCGGCGAGAATGGCGTCGGGAAGGAGGCGCATGAGCTGGCCGGCGCGCGCGTCCAGCTCGTCCATAAAGACGGTTTTTTCCGCCGCCTCGGCCGGGCTGGCGGAATGCAATTCCTCGGCCAGACGGGCGGATACGGAGGCCAACTCGGCAGCGGCCTGGCTCACCTGCTGCGGCGAGGGGCTGCGGACGAGCGCCTGGGCCAGCTCTTCGAGTAGGACGTTGAGCTCGTGCTCCATTGCGCCGGTCCGCATGGCCAGCTCGGCGTAATTCACGCCGCCCAGTCGCCCCGCCATGCGCCTGACTCGGATGGGAAGTATTTAAAGCAGGCAGGTGGGCTTACGGGGAGAAAAAGGAAAAATGAAATAAAAGAAGCTTATCCTTTCACAACAGCCAGCGGCACCAGCCGCGCCACGATGCTCGAGAGGCCGGCCATCTCGACGGATTTCACCACTTCGTCCACGTCCTTGTAGGCGCCGGGCGCCTCCTCGGCCAGCAGCTCGGCCTCGGTGGAGCGGACGAGAATGTTGCGCTCCGCCAGGCCCTTGGAGATGGATTCGCCCGTCCAGGTGTGCACGGCCTTGGAGCGGCTCATGCGCCGGCCCGCGCCGTGGCAGGTGGAGCCGAACGTTTTCTCCATCGAGCCCTGCGCGCCCACCAGCACGTAGGAGGCGGTGCCCATCGAGCCGGGAATGATGACCGGCTGGCCGATGTCGCGGTATTTGTTTGGAATTTCCGGCCGGCCGGCGGCAAAGGCGCGCGTGGCGCCCTTGCGGTGCACGCACACGTCCTTCTGCTTTCCGTCGACCAGATGCTTCTCGAATTTGGCGATGTTGTGGCACACGTCGTAGAGCAGGTGCATGCCCTCCGAGGTGCCTTTTCCAAAGACGGTGTCGAAAGTCTCGCGCACGCCGTGCATCATGATTTGGCGGTTGTTGAAGGCGAAATTGACGGCGCAGCGCATGGCGCCGAAATAGTGCTTGGCCTCCGGCGAATTGAGAGGGGCGCAGCACAGCTCGCGGTCGGGCAGGCGGATGTTGTATTTGGCCGCGGCTGAAATCATGGACTGCAAATGGTCGGTGCAGACCTGATGCCCAAAACCCCGCGAGCCGGAGTGAATCATGACCACCACTTGCCCGGGGCGCAGGCCGAAGGCCCGGCCCACCCGCTCGTCGGCGAGCTTTTCGACTTTCTGGATTTCGATGAAATGGTTTCCCGCGCCCACGGTGCCGAACTGCGGCAGGCCGCGCTTGCGCGCCAGGGGGCTGACGGCCGAGAAGTCGGCGCCCGGCATGCAGCCGTTCTCCTCGCAGGCCTCGATGTCCTCCTCGCGCCCCCAGCCCTGCTCCAGCGCCCAGGGCACGCCGCGCGTCACGGCCTGCTCCAATTCGTGCTCCTTGAGGCGCACACGGCCCTTGACGCCGACGCCGGAGGGCACGTTCTTGAACAGCAGTTCGACCAGCTCGCGCTTTTTTGGAGTGATGTCCTTTTCCTCCAAGTCGGTGAGGATGAGGCGCACGCCGCAGTTGATGTCATAGCCCACCGCGCCGGGGCTTACCACGCCCCCGAACTCGGGGTCGAAGGCGGCCACGCCGCCGATGGGAAAGCCGTAGCCCTCGTGCGCATCCGGCATGACGCAGGCGGGCGAGACGATGCCGGGCAGCGAGGCCATGTTCTGCAATTGCCACAAGGTCCGGTCGGACTGGATGTGGGCGAAAATCTTGTCATTGGCCACGATGCGGGCGTCCACGCGCATGTCGCCGGAGCGCGCGAGCGTCCACAGGGCGGGGCCTGATGGAGTGAGATTGACCATGAGAGAAGATGGGAAGAAGGAGGTTAAAAAGAGCGACTGGACGGGAAAAGGAAAAAGGGAAAAAGAAAACTAGTTGAGGCCCGGGTCGGGGAGGTTGCCCGCGAGCTGGTCAGGCTCCTGCGCCGCTTGGGGCGGCTGGTTCACGTTGGCAGGCGGAATCGGAAGGATATAGGGCTGTCCGTTCGGGCCGATGGCCACCATATTATTGCCATGAGCGGGGGCGGCGATGGGCGCCACGTTGTTCAGCGCGGTGTCGGCGGCCTGCCGGATGGGTTCCACAATCCAGGCATTGCGCTGGCGCGCGTATTCCGCAATGCTGCGGGACATGCGCCAGACGAAGTAGGCGCCGATGGCCGCGCCCGCCACCATGGTCAGGAACGGCGCGGCCGGCGGAACGATGGAGCTGATGAGCGGCAGGTTATTGAGCTGCAGCGCCGACCAGACGCCGAACGTCGTCTGGACCGTCTGGACCATCGAGACGCCGAAGACCGAGAGGGCGCCGGCCGTGGCGGCACCCCAGCCGCAAGCGGCAAAGAAGGGGCCGTTGAAGCGGATGCCCACATGGCGGTCAATGAGGTTGTTCTGGGCCAGGAAGCCAAGCTGGCTGTTCACTTCCTGCAAGCCCGCATTCAGCAGGGCCGCTTTGATATCGGCCGGAGCCCGCTCGTAGCGGCCATAGATGTCGGTCAGGTAGTAGTCTTTGAGATACTGGATGACGAGCTGGTTGCGGCGGTCCGTCAGCGCCGCCTGAGGGTCGGGCGCATCCAGAATCTGAAGGGCTTGGTCATCCAAGGCAGTCGCACGGCGTTCCAGGCGGCGGGCCCGGAAGTTGCGCCAGACATTGGCGATAGAGTGGCCCAGATTCGGAATGCCATGGGCCAGATTGGAGAAGAACGCGCCCACCGAGTGCATGAAACGGCCGAAGGCGGAGCCGGCCGGAGCCGCAGCGTCCGCGGGCTGGACCGGGGCCGCGTTGAGGTCGGCCGCATGGTTGCGCGCGCGCACCTGCGTGGCCTGCGCGCGCAGGTGGTTGGCCTGCTGAAGCATGCGCTCGGTCTGGGCCTCCACGTCCACGTTGTGGAAGCGGGCCATCTGCTGCGTGATGCGGGCAATCCGCTTGCCCCCGCGAATCAGCGGCACGCGAAAGTACTGCTTGGCGGCCGTCTGAACGTCCTGCGGATTCTTGAAGGATTTAACTGCCACTAGAGAATCACCTTGTTATTAATTATGGTAAGGCGTATATTTAAAGGTTGGGGCCGAGGATGATATTATAAAGGCTCGGAGGGCCGAATCAAGGCATGGGGCCGACGAACAAAAGCAAGAGGCCGGAAACCGTTCCGCAACCCCAAAAAATCGTCTATTTCTCCATGACGGATGCCGCCACGCTCGACCAGCTCGAGGCGGGCCTGCTCAAAATCCGCCAGCAGGTGCAGGCCGCCCCCCTGCCGGCCAACGTCAAGAACGACGTGACGCAGTGGATTGACAACTGGCTGACCGGGCCGGTGGGGAAGCCGTCCTTCGGCGGGCTGGACAGCCCGTGGAGCGTGCTGCAGGCCAACGCGCCGTTCGGCACCCAGCCGCCCCGCGGCGTGATGGTTGAAATCCCGCACAGCCAGCAGGTCGGCTACCTCTTCGCAAAAAACCTCTCCGGCGTCGCAGGCATGCAGGTGGAGACGCAGGCCCCGCCCCAGTTCGGGCCCATGGTGTATTCGCTGCGCTTCGAGATGCCGGCCGCGCCTTCCCGCCCGATGTTCATCGACAATCCCTTCGACACCAGCACCATGAAATCCTTCAATACCATCTTCAATCCCCCGCAGGAAATCTCGGACTACCTGCCCAAGACGCGCGTGCAGATGGAGAACGAGAACCGCACCGCCATCAACATGGGAATCAAGCGGGCGGAGCACAAGAAGGAGGAAGAGCACGAGCAGCAGCTCGAATACATGAAGGACAAGAACAGCCCCAACTACTACATGAAGCCGGTCACCATCGCCGAAACGGTGAAGCGCAGCGTCAAGCCCAGCATGACCTATGACCAGGAGAGCGACACCTATACCGAGACGTATGTGGATTCGCACGGGCAGGTGCAGGCCCGCGTCATCCTGCCCTCCGAGCTGGTGGCCGGCGACGGGACCGGCTCGTTCAACTACTCCATTGACGGCATGGCCGAATGGATGATGCGCCTCGTCCTGCCCATTGATTCCTTCGAGAACATCCTGCTCAAGTACCAGAACGGCCAGACGCCGGGCGTATGGGACTGGACGTGGCTGGCGCTGGACGTGGGGCTCACCTTCACCGAATTCAAGGCCGTCTACAAAGTCGCCAAAGCGGGAAGGGGCGCGAAATACCTGCTGGACAAGGAGCTGCGCGATCAGGTGGACCTGCAGCTGGAAAAGCAGTTTGCCCAAGACCCCGCGAAGATGTGGGCGGCCAAGCGCTACTGGAGGCGCAAGGCCATCACCCAGCCCGTCAAGGCCGCGACCGAGGAAGAATTCGTGGAGAAGATGGTGAAGAAGGGCATCCAGGGCGGGGAGAAATACCTCACCAAAGACGTGATAAAAGAGGGCGTCAAGGTCGGCACCAAGGCCACGGCGAAGCAGAAGCTGATCAACACCGGCTTCGTGGCCATCAACACCTTCATCGGCGCCCAGACCATCCAGAGCATCACCGACAGCGCCGAAATCGCGTTCTCCAAAGAAGTGCCCGAATGGGTGTACGAGGGGCATCCCGAATGGCGCGGGATGGATTCGGACATGGTGCGCAAGATGGCGCAAATGAACCTGCGCCTGAATATGGCCGAGTTCTGGTTCATGTACGAGGCCTTCGGCCTCACCATGCGGGGCATGGAAAAGGCCATGCCCTACATCACCCGCATGTATGGCCGGATTTTCCAGGCCATCCGCACCAACGGCGACGTGGCGGCCATCATCACCGAGGACATGCCGGCCATCGCGCGGGCGGGCGGCGTGAAGAAGCTGCCGGAATTCTTCAACACCACCGGCGTCAAGCAGATGGTGAACTTCTTCAACAAGACCTATGCCGCGCTGTCCAAGACCCTGCCGGAGCCCAGAATCATGGCGACGTTCATGAACGGCTACGCGCTCTACAAAATGTTCCAGCTCGACGACAACCTGCGCAGCTCGATGACGGACATGGTCCAAAGCCAGATGAACCGGCTGACGAGCGAGAAGATATTCGCGCCGCATATGCAGACCAAGCAGATGGACGCGCAGGGGCACGGGGTGGCGGATTCGGGCGAGGCCAAAAAGCAGCTCTACGCCAGCCTCTTGGGCAGCCATTCCCACACCGTGCAGGTGCCGGTGGAAAAGGGCGGCTCCAAAGAGGGCCCCATCTAGGCCTTCGACGCGGTCCTGAACATGCTGCGCATTGACCCGCAGGATCCCCATCAGGCCGGACAGATAACAACGGAGGGGCTGACCTACGAGCGCTACCAGCTCATGGTCTCGGCCATCCGCAGTCTGGCCCCCGAATTCGGCAACTCCAATGGCGGAAGCGATAACGGTTCCATCCGCCACCTGCTGGTTTCCGTTCCCTACGATGAGGAGCGCAAAAAGAAGCTGGACAGACTGGTAAGCACGTATGCCGCCAACAGCGTGGGATTCTGGCTGGACGTCGAGGCGCTGGCCGAGCGCTGGAAGGACATCGAAGTGATGAAACAGGACGTCTCGGGCCTGCCGGCCGCCGAGGAGATGGTGAAGCGCTGGCAGGGCGTGCTGGCCAACCTCTACCCGCCCGGCTCGGAAGGGAAGGTGCCGGCCACTCCGCAGCAGGAGAGCGAATACGCCGTCAGCGCCATGGCCGAGCTGGTCCGCTACGCGCTCTGGGGATTCGTTTCCACGGCGCAGCTCAAGGCCGGCGTGACGGCGAACGCAAATCCTTAAATAATGTGATTTGCAATATCAAAACATGAAATTCAAGTATTTTAGACTCAAAGACTATCAGGTCCCTTTTCCTTCCAAAGAAGACGTCGTGCAGCAGCGCATTAACAATATAAACAATGCGTCCGACAGCAGGCTGACGCGCATCATATTCAAAGGGGTGACTTTGATGGCAGGACCGGCGATGAAGGGAGCAACGGATCCGCAGACTTGGCAGAAGATGGACCAGCAGAGGTTCTGGGTCACGTACAACATGGACAGCGCCGGCAAGGTCATCTCCACCGAGGTGTCGTTCCCGCTTTTCACTTCCCAGCCCTACAAGGACTTGTGGACCAACGCGGCGGCCAAGCTGCTGACCATGTCCAACTTCGAGGGCCTGAAGAACTGGCTGGTTTCGCCCGTTGACGCCGGCATGCAGACCTACAGCGGCTTCTTCGGAAGCGGCGACTGGGGCAGCGGCGTCGTCGGTGCGGCGGCCATCTACATGTTCGTCAAGAAATACTCGGACCGCAACAGCATCGTGCTCAACGGCTATGTGGACAAGGGCACCATCACCCGCTTCATAGATGAAGTGGCCCCTCTGAATCCCACCACGCCCCTGGCAGGCAAGGACGGCGCCACCACCACCCTCAACGAACTGGGAGACAAGGCCAAGCGGGAATATGTCAAGAGCCGCGTGGATGCGGTGGAGGGCGTCCGCGTGACCGATGCCGGCAAGCAGTACCGCTTCTTTGACCAAGAAGGAGATGGAATTTACAGCGAAGCGACCGCCACGGGCGGGCGGCGCGCCACGGTCAACATCAACATCACCGGCGGGACGGCCAGCGGCAATGTCAAGTTTGTAGGTGAAAGCGGCTTTGAGCAGCTGCTCAGCGTGCGCGCGCCCGAAATAGAAGAGACGGTGAACGCGGCCTTCAAGAACGCGTTCGGCAAGGACCCCGGCGGCGTGGGCATGGCCTTCACTCTGGACCGCGACGCCCTGATGGAGGTGGCGCGGACCAACCGGGCCAGCGCCGACCGGCCGGGCATTTTCCTCAAACTGCTGGACAGTGAGGTAAACCGCCAAATCAAGGTTTACACCGGAACGATTGCCGGATACGACGGCACCACCGTGACGGCTTACGCCTACAGCGTCCTTCCCAAATCGTATGTCGAACTCTCCAACCTCTCCGAATCCATGGTCAAGCGCTCGGACAAGATGGAGAAGGAGCTGCGCAAGCTTCTGGCCGAGAAGTACAAGACGCTGGGTCCGGGAGAATCCATTCTGGCCACAGACATCGAGGAGATGCGCATCCGCGCCATCTGGAACGTGCTGAGCGAGAGTGAGAAGAGGCCCTATGGCGGCGCGAAGGGAGGCGACGAGGCCTTCGTGACCTTCAAGAAAGCCGTGCAGGAAATCGGCCTCGACCTCAGCGAGGAAGTCAAGATTTCGCGCGGCATCCGCATCCCGTTCTCCCGCGGCAAGCGCATTCCGCTGCCCCTGCCGGAGTTCATGGAGAATTTCCTGGAAAAGCCCAATGTGCGCAAGGTGGTTTACAACGCCAAGGGCTATGCGTGGGGCGCGCTCTGGTGCGCCGTGGTGCTCTACGGCGGCAACTGGCTGAAGAATGACGTCATTTCCCCCACTTGGGACTGGGCCTTGCACCGCAACGACGTCATCACCAAGAAGGTGGACGCGCCGAACAACACGGCACCGGGCAGCCTGCTGACGGCCGAGCTTTCGGAGCAGGAAGTTGCCGTGCTCAAGAACGCCCACATCTTCAAGGCTCCGGTGCAGGACTACAGCCGCAACGCAGTGGCGGTCAACGAGCAGTCGCCGCCCGACTACTTCGTGCCCGGAAAGGCGGCCGACGGAGCCAACACCTTCTCGGTCAACGGCGAGTTCAAGATTGACAACACCTCGGCCCCCGGCAGCGCGTGGGCGGTGGTGGTGGCCTACAAGACCAACCCGGCCGACTACACCAAGTTCTTCGGCCTGCCGGGCGTGGAAATCAGCGACGGCATCGTCAAGGTCGGCGCTTATGGCCCCACTCCGGCATATGACGCGGCCGGCAAGGCCGTGGAGGCCGGGCCGGGCACCTACAAGCTGGGCATCTACAACATCAACTTCAAGGCCGGCACCTACGACATTCTGGTGGAGAAGCTGGACGAGAACACCAACCAGTACAAGATATTCTACCAGCACGCCGGCACGCCCATCGAGCCCCTCGCCATGAAGGGCGCGGCCGAGAACGGCGTGGCCAGCACCAACAACTACGTGGCCGGCAAGTTCTACCTCCACCCGCTGGGCAAGTGAGCGGGCCTTTCTTTTATTTTTAAAAATCCCAAATTGGGAGAGGCGGCGAGTGCGTGATGGACGTGGACAAAAGACTGCTCATTGCCCTTATCGTCGCCGTCTCCATTTTGCCGCTGTGGATTATCCCCATCGCGCCGCTGGCCGATTGGCCGGTCTATTTGTCGATTTCGCGCGAGGCGTATCTCATTAACGCGGGCCAGGTCGCCAACCCCTATTACCATGTGGAATTTTCCTTCTTGGGCTCGTCACTGGTGCATCTTCTGCTGGTGGCCCTCCAGTCGTTCGTGAGCTTGGAGCTGGCCGGCAAGCTGGTGCTCAGCCTGCTCTTCGTTATTGCGCCACTGGGATGGTGGGCGTTTTTCCATTTTCTGGACCCGGCAAAAGAGGAGTGGTGCCTCATCGGCACGCTGGTGAATTATTCCATCTATTTCTATTACGGGGCCATCAACTACCTCTTCGCGATTCCGCTGGGGCTGGCCTGGCTGGCCATGGGCATCCGGGCGTTCCGAAAGGGCGAGCAGGCGCACCCGGCCTTCTTTTGGCTGGGCATTCTCACCTACTTGGCCCACGGCTATGTGTTCTTCTTGGCGGCCGGCCTTTTGCTGCTGGCATATTTGCACCGGCGCCTGTGGCTGAACAAGCCGGCCGAGCTGATGCCGTTTTTGATGGTGGTGCTCCTGCTG
Organism: uncultured archaeon; assembly: GCA_902384555.1. Classification (GTDB taxonomy): domain Archaea; phylum Micrarchaeota; class Micrarchaeia; order Anstonellales; family Anstonellaceae; genus CAIXYX01. Next base: position 57,580 of record CABMCD010000002.1, read on the forward strand.
CTGGGCGCCCTCATCAATACCATAATGAATCCCATCCAGACGCGCGATTTGGGCTATTACCTCCAAGTGAACGGGTGCGCGGCCGATGAGCTGATACGCTCGGTGGACTCGCAGTTCAGAAGCAGCGCGTTTCTGGCCACCCAATACATATCAAGGCTGGCCGAGCACTTGGGCAGCATCAACCCGTTCTTTTTCCTGCAAACCGTCTTCCCGCTCCCGATTGCGCTGGCGGGGTTGCTGCTGCTTGGAGCAGGCTGGCTTTTGATGCAGGTGCAGCAGGCCCGCCAAGAGGGGCGCCCCTTGCGTGAAATCGTCAGCCTGAACAAATCAGGGGTAAGCTGGGACCGCTTCTATCTGGCCATTTCCGCCCTGTTGCTGCTGCACTTCCTGCTGCTGCCCTCCGTGGTGCTGGTGCCCAGCCTCTATGACCGCAGCGCGGTGCTGATGTTTGCGTTCCTTTTGCTGGCCCTGCACGCGCCCAAATACAAAACCCATATTTTCTGGCTGGTGGCCGGACTGGTGCTGCTCAATGCCGGATACCAGCTGATTCTCTTTGCCGGGCATGCGCCCGTGCAGGCCGAGGCCTTGCAGCGCGTGGGCGCGGCCGCGGCGCAGATGCCGGCGAACAGCACGCTCTTTGTCCTGCCCACCAACTGGACGGCCCGCTACGTGTATCCGCTCAATGCCTATTACCACGCGTTTGTGCTGGTGGACAATCCGCACGCCTATGTGTCCAGCATGTTCCTCTATCAGGACACCTTCATTTTGCGCGCTGATTTCCCGCTGGTGGACGATTTGGTGACCTGGGGGCCGGCGCCGTCCATGTTCCAGACCAATTACCCGAAAGCGAATGTGAGCAAGTGCTATGCGCAGGTGCCGGGGCAATTTGATTATTATCTGGACGAGGACATGGTGCTGCACCAAAACCCGGCCGCGAACCGGACCGTGCGCTGAGAGCAAAAAACGCGTTTATTCTTCTTCAAAATACGAGGCCCAGACCTTCATGCTCTTGGAGATGGAGGAAAAGAGCGCGGCATAGGGCGAGGCGGCGAAATGGGCGGCCAGCTTGTCGGCCAAATCGGCATAGCATTGAGAGTAGGTGCGGCCCTCCAATTTCACCTGCTCCAAAAAGGCGGCTAATTCTTCGGTGCAGCGCACGGCCGGCCGCTCCTGCTGCAAATCCTTTTGCAAATCGTGCGCATTGCGCTCGTGTCGGCAGAGGGGAGGGCCGAAGAGCACATGCTCGCCCATCGCGTCCGCGCAGGCCTTGAGGAAAAAGCCCTGCCAGATGTCGCCGTAGCGGTCGATTTTTTCCCCGTCCACCACTTGGCCTTGCGGGATGAAGTAATAGGCCGCCAGCGCGCGGCGGGAAACGGAAGTGTTCTGGGAATTGATGGGAGAGAAGGTGCGCAGGGCCAGCGCGCGGGAGGCGGGCGGGTTGTAGCCGATGATGCAGGCCGGATTCTCGATGCGGCTGGCCGCATCCACGTCCGGGTCCTGAAGCCACAGGCCCAGATTGGCGCAAATGGAGACGGATTGATTCTGGGCGCGCGGCAAGGAGGCGGAGCGGCGCGAGCGGGGGAAGCCGCGCGGATAGAGAAGCGTGCCATTGTCAGTCTGGGCATCGGCCAGCACATTGAGCCAGCGGCTTTCGCTGGAGAGGACAGGCAGCTCTTGGCGCGTGCCGCAGGCGGCATGGCCGGCGATGAAGTCGTCGGATTCGAGGGGGAAATTGTCGTCATCGACGCTGATGATGGTTTGCGAGCCGCCGGCATAGGCGTAAAGATAGCCCACGTTGCGCCGGTTGTCCGAATCAAGGGGAATGAGCGGGGCAAGTCGGCCGTAGGGGCGCAAAAATTCGGCCTGCGCCTCCAGCGTGAGGGCGCGCGCATCGAGGCCGCGCGCCAGATAGGATTGGCATTGCGACACGACCGAAGAGGGGGTCTTGCGGTCCATCACCAGCACAAGGGTGGTTTCGTGCAGATGGCCGAACGCCTGGAGGTTGGCGAAATAGCGCTGGAGAAAAACATCGACCGAGCGGATGGTGGTGCACACGATGCAGAATGGGCGGGTGGGTTTGGGGCTGGAAGGATGGTGGGCGGGTTCCGCACCGGAAGAATTGAGGGTGGGTTTCGCACCATGAGGTTGGCGGTGGGGGTTTGGGCCGGCGCCATGTGGGCCGCTGGGATTCGGTGCAGGGTTCATGCCTTCACCCGGCCCATCGTGCGCTCAGCTAGCAGGCGCAGGCTCATGCCCAAGTAGCGGAAATTGCCACCCCAGTTGTTTTTGGACGAGCCAGTGGTGCGCGCCGTCCAGCGCGTGGGAACCTGCACATAGCGCGCGCCCATCAGGATGGGGCGCAGCGTGGTTTCCAGCGCAATCTCGTGCCGCCGGCCTTTCCATTGGGCGCTTTGGGCAAAGCGGCGGGAGAGCAGCTTGTAGCCCAAGCTGCAATCGGATATGGAGAGACCGAAGAGCAGGCGGTTGAAGAGCTGGAAGGAGCGGTTGATATGGTATTTGAGCCGGCCGTAGCCGATGAGCGAGCGGGGCTGCATCCAGCGGGAGGCTACGATGAGGTCGAGGGGCTGGTGCTGCAACTGCTGAAGCATCAGGCGCGCGGTGCGCGGGTCCATCTCTCCGTCGCTGTCCATCATCAGCACATAGTCGCCGCGCGCATGCGCCAAGCCTTGGCGCACCGCCCAGCCCAAGCCCGGATTGCGCGCCTGCATCTCGAAATGAAAGGAGCGGTCGCGCCGGGCGAGAGAACGGCAGATGGAAATGGTGCGAGGGGGGGAGTGAGGGGAGACCACGGCAATCGTTTCAAGCAGATAGGGGCCGAGCGCCTGCTTGAGGCCCGAAACGGCGAGCGGAATGGTTTCGTCCTCGGCATAGACGGGCAGGATGACGCTGACGCTTTTTTTGGCCAGCCATGGATGGGGAGAGGATTTGGGCTTGGGCATCGGACTCAACTCTTCTTGGGCTTGAGGGCCAGCATGCAGATGCCCAGCAGATTCCAAGTGGCGGTTTCCTGCTCCTCGAAGCCGGAATCGCGGAGGGTTCGGCGCAGGGTGGCCGGAGAATAGTGGTTGATGTGGCCGCAGAAATGGCGGTAGAATTCCACGTTGCGAATCCAGCCCATGTAGAAGCATTGCAGCGGGAAAAGCAGATAATGCAGGGTGACGGGCGCGTCGTAGGGGACGGTGATGAGCAGGCGGCCGCCGGCTTTGAGCACGCGGCGGATTTCCCCCAGCAGCGCCGGGGGCCGGGCCACGTGCTCCAGCACCTCGCCCAGCACCACCACGTCGAACGAGGCGTCTGGAAAGGGAAGGCCTTTCTCGAAATCGGAGCGCACGGACTTGGAAAGGCGGCCGGCGCGCTGGCCCTGCTCCATGGGGCCGGGCGAGAGGTCGAGGCCCATGACGGGGAGCTTGTCGGTGTTCCACTCGCAAGAGCCGCAGCCGATGTCGAGAATGGAGGGGTTGGGGCCGGCTTGGGAAATCCATTTGCGAATCATGGCGTGGCGGTGGCAGTGGTAGCCGCGCACGATGGGATTGACGGAATGGAGCGAGTTCTTGAAATAGTCGGCATCGAGGCGGGCGTAGACCTCCTTCATGGATTCGGTGTCCTCAGCCATTCAATCCCCAAGAGTCGGATTAGATGAGTGTTTGATGCGACGAATTTTCTCCCGCCTGACTTATAATCGTATGGCGCGGCGTGCAGAAAAATAATTCGGGCCCGGTGGGATTTGAACCCACGGCTTTCTGGTGGCCTTGACGAGCCGTCCCAATCGACGGAGAGTCCTAAAAGCCAGACACTCTAGGCCAAGCTGAGTTACGGGCCCCGATGGAATGAATTGGCGACGAGAATGTATTTAAGCAGAACGGCGGGCACTCAAGAGCGCCGAGTGCGATGGGCAGGTGCCGCCCGGGGCTCGACACGCGGGAGCAAATGGCGGTAAAACCAGAAAAACGCCACGCTCGCGGCGGCCGAGCAAACCAGAACGAATGCGCACCCCAACAGCACGCCGGCCGCGTTGGCGGGCATTTCCCACGAAACCCACAGCCGCCAGAAGGCGTAATGGAAGAGGTAGATGCCCAGCGAATAGCGGCCCAGATGGGCCAGCACGCCCAGAACCGGGCGAAGGAAACCCGGCATTGGATGGGAGAAGAGCGTATAGAGCAACAAAAAGACGAGGATGGGAAGGGCGATGGCGCTGCGCTCCAGCCACAGGTTCCAGAACGCCGCGATGCACAGGAAGGACAGGAGTGTGGCCAAGGCCAGTAATCTCCGGTGCTTGAGGAGGGCGCGCAAGTCAATGCGGGCCAGCGCCATACCGGCGGCAAAGCAGAAGAGATAGCGCAGCGGAAGCTCCCAGTTGATGCGGTTGAAATCAAAGCAGCGGGCGGCAACGCCGGCCTGGGAATTGATGCCGTCCCAGGCCAGCTGGAATACGGCGGAAAGCAGCAGGATGAGGAGCAGGGATAGCGAGGCGGAGCGCGCGTCGGAGAGCGGGCGGCGCATCAGGGGAAAGAGCAAATAGAGGCCGATGATGAGCGGGATGAAATAGTTCTCAAAGCAGTTGAAGACCGGCCCGTAGCCCAGCAGCAGCTGGCGGCCGAACTCGGCCAAGTTGAGCGAAGAGGGCAGGTAGGCCAAGTCCAGAATCGCCACAATGAGAGCGTAGGGCAGCAGCAGGCGCCAGAACAGCGAGGACCAGTAGCGCCGCCCCACGCCCTCCTTGCCATAGCGGTCCATGAGCAGGTAGCCGGAGCAGACCAAAAAGAGCGGGACGGCGAAATGCAGGAGCTGCTGCTCGTCGCCGGCCAGGTGGATGACGACCACGGCGAGGATGGCGATGCCCTTGAGCCAGTCGAACAGCTCGATGCGGCCCCCCGGGCCGGCCGACTCGCGGGCCGGAAGGGCGCGGGAGAGATAATCCAGCAGGAAGAAGACTGCAAGCGCGAGGAGAAAGTCGAAGGCAAAAAGGGAAGCCCAAGCCGCATCCATGAGAGGAGTTGCCATCCGGCGTTAATAAATCGTTTCGTGCGGGCGGGGGCCGCTTTGCTTTTATTTCCTGCCGGCACCCATTATGCCATGTCCACCCTCTCCGAAATCTTCCCCGGCATCTACCGCCTCGACGGCAAACTGGCCACCAAAAACTTCGCCCCCGGCACGCGGGTGTATGGCGAGAAATTGGTTAGCGCGAGAAACGTGGAATATAGAATGTGGGACCTGTTCCGCTCGAAATTGGCCGGAGCCATCGCCAAGGGCCTCTCGCATGTGCCCATCGCGCCCGGCTCGCTGGTTCTTTATCTCGGCGCCTCCACCGGCACCACGCCCTCCCATGTGAGCGACATCGTGGGAGAAGAGGGCGCCGTGTTTGCCGTCGAGTTTGCCCAGCGCTCGATGCGCGATTTGATGGACGTGTGCGCCAAGCGGCCCAACATGATGCCCATTTTCGGGGACGCGAGAATGCCGGACGAGTGGGGCGCGGCGCTGGAAGGGCACCAAGTGGATGTGCTCTATCAGGACGTGGCGCAGCCCGACCAGGACGCGATTTTGATTCGCTGCGCCCAGAAGTTCCTCAAGCCGGGCGGTTACGCCATGCTGTGCATCAAGAGCCAGTCCATCGACGTCACGCTGCCGCCCGCCAAAGTGTATGAGCAAGTGTTGAAGCGCCTCGAGGCGGGCGGATTCGAGACGGTGCAGACGCTTATTTTGGACCCCTATGACAAGGACCACATGTTCTGGATGGGAAAGAGGAAATAGGCCACAAGGCCAGCGCAGGATTGGATTATAAGCCTGGCTCCCGCCCTTGTTTTATGATGGCCTTTCAGGTCTGGCCGATTATCGCCAAGAAAGGAGAGACACCAGTCGTCCAGTCGGAATTGAAGCTCCTCTACTCCCAAAGATTTGTCCCGGGCCAGCAGACGGAAATTGAGCTGAACCCCAACAATGTGCTCAATGTGGGCCATCCCGGCAAGTTCGAGAAGCTTCGGTTCACCGTCAACCAGATTATTCTGCGCCCGATGTGGGCAAGCGGCGAAGACCCCAGCCAGAAACTGCCGGACAAATCGTCCCCTTCGGCCACCGTGGAATTCAGGCCGTTCAACCCGCAACTGGGCCAGTACGATTCGAGCGAGGGCGCCTTCCTGTCGATGGATGCGGGCGCCTTCCTGCAGCCGAATACTGCGCCACCGAACAGCCTGTCCCTCGCATTTGACTTTGGATATTGTGACGGGACAAACTGCATGAGCAGGCCGGGCGGGCGCGTGGACCTCCAATCCGTGAAATTCATTGACGACCCGCTCAACCCGGCCTACAGGTCAAGATTGTCGTCGCTTTATCCGGACCCCATGCCGGCCCAAAAGGTGCTGGATTCCATCAGCTATGAGGGGGAAATCAGGGATGCCTGGCTGAGTTTCGGCGATTCGGAGCGCGAAAGGCTTATCGCCGCCCTCCACGGCCCCGAAGGGTCGGTGGAAGTGGCCACCACGTATGGAATGAGGCTGATTTTTGACAAGAAGGCCGACGGCATGGTCGAAATTTTCGCAAGAGGGATGGAGGCCCGGATGGACGTGTGGCTGTATGACGAATGGCTGCCTTCTTCCACATCGGTGCAAACGCAAGACGTTCCGGCAGAGCGGATGGCTCGGATTTACCCCAACCCGTCAGATGGTCGGTTCAGCATCAGCATCGGGAATGCAAATCCGGCCAAGGTGCATATGGAGCTGTTCTCACTGTTCGGGAAAAAAGTGGATGAGAAGGATTATGGGCAGATGGAAAGTTTCGCCGTGTGCGCATACCACAACCCCCAGTTGGCCTCCGGTGCTTACCTGCTTCGGGTTCAGGCGGGCGAGCAAGCTTGGACGCAGACCATCGCGATTGTGAAATAGGGCGGGCCTTCCGCTAAGAACAATTTTTTCAAGGCCATACCGGAAGGGCCGGGTCAAAAAGAAGATATTTCCTTTTGTGTGGGAGGTGAGAGACCCGACCGCCCGGTATGGCCGTGAATGGAAATTCAAAGCCACGCGGGAAGGGCCGGGTCAAAAAGAAGATATTTCCTTTTGTGTGGGAGGTGAGAGACCCGACCGCCCCGCGTGGCCATGAATATGAGGGGGAGTTGCGAGGCCAATCGCAATCCCGCCATTTGGTCGCCTTGCCGAAAAGTGCCCCATTAGCACTCGGTTCTGCAAGCATGAAGTGCCGGCGCTTATTCCGGCGTGCGCATGCGGTAGTACACCGTCCGGCCCGCTTGCGTCTTTTCCAGCAGCCCCAATTCGTAGAGGCGGCTAAGGCGCGCGGAGGCGGCGTTTTTGCCCTTGTATTTGAACTCGATCTGGACGTCCGTGGCGCAGACGTGGCCGCGCGCGCGGACGAGGCGCATGATTTGCTCATCCGCCGGCGCCAGCAGCATTTCGCGCTGCGCCGAGAGGACCGACGTGGGGGTCGCCGAGCCGCTGACACTCACCCCATGAATGGCAGCGGCGCGGACCATTGGTGCGGGGGCCTGAGGCCCGGCGGGGGCGGAAGGCATGCGCGCTTCGAGCGACTGCATGCGCTCCTCCAACCGCTCGAGGCGCACGCTGAGGTCCCTCAGCAGCGCCGCGACCTCGGAGGCCGGCGTTTGGATAGTTTTATATTCTCCCAGTCCCATGCTCCGACCTGTGTGGTGGATGGAACGTGATTCAATCACGAACCAATCATGATTCAATCATGATTGGTTATATAAAGGTATCTTTTCTTCGAGGTGAAGAAGCCTCGGAAAAGATACACGCCATATAACAGGCGACAACGCAAAACGCAGCCAAACGGACCGCAAAAGGGAGGTTCGGGCGTTTTGCCGACGAGGGCAGACATGGGCATGGCGTTTCAGACGGCGGCAGGCATGGCGTCCAACGGCTTCGCACGCCAGGACGCGCAGGCCCTGCGCGCCGTTTACCAGCAACTGCTCGAAGACATCGCCTTTTCCTACGACGAGCCCAAATACCAGCTCGCCATGCTTTCTTACGCCCTCTCCAAAGTGGTCTCCAAGCCGCGCTTTTGGAGGGCCCACAAACAGAACCGCTACTGGGAGGAGACGCGGCGCATGCTCGCCGAGATGGAGATGCAGGCGCGCGAGGGGCGCATGAAGGAGGCGCGGCGCATCCTCTCGCAAATCCTCGAGCGCGTGGAGACGGCCGAGGAGCAGGACCCGCGCTTTGTGCGCGGCCTGGTGCTCAAAGCGCGCATCAAGTCGGCCTCGACGTTTTACGCCAGCGGCCTTTCCTTGGGGCGCGCGGCCGAACTGTCGGGGCTGGACAAGCGCGAAATATTGTCCTACGCCGGGCAGACGCGCATGAACGAGCGCCTGTCGGGAACCATCAGCGTGGCGGCCCGGCTCAGGTCGCTCAAAAGTTTGATGGAAAAGTGAAACCTATGGCCTCCTCCATCCCCGCCCTCATCTGCGACGCCTCCGCGCTCATCTCGATTACCGACTCGTGCTTTATCCACGTGCTCTACATGCTCAAGCGCGGCTTCTCCGGCGCCTATGTCATGCCGCCCTGCGTGTATGAGGAGTGCGTGGTGCAGCCGAGGCGCATCATGGCAGACGCCAGGTATGCGCTGCGCGTCGAGCGCGCGGTGAGCGACGAGGTGCTCGATGTCGTGCCGCTGGCGGACCCGGGGGATGCGGCGCAAATCCTGCAATGGGCCAATTCCATTTTCACCCTCGAGGGCCGGCCGCTGCCCATTTTGCAGCGCGGGGAGGCCGAGTGCTTGGCGCTGGCGCTGGAAACCGGAGTGCGCGATTTGCTGATGGACGAGCGCACCACGCGGCTGCTCTTGGAGGACCCCGCCCAGCTCACGGCGCACCTGCAGGCCGAATACGGCGAGCGCCTGCGCGTGCGCCAGCAGCCGCTGGACGAGCTGATGGCCCGCTGCAAAACCCTGCGATTCTACCGCTCGTCCGAGATGCTGCTGCTGGCGTACCAGATGGGGTTCTTCGACGACTATTGGAACATGAAGGAGGAGGCGCTGGAGGCCGCGCTCTACCGCCTGAAGTACTCGGGCTGCGCGCTGTCGGAGGACGAGATTGAGCAGAGCATGAAGCTGGCGCTGCGGGGAAAGAACGCGGAGTGAGGGGAGAGAAAGATGGAAGAGAAAGAAAGAATTTCCCCCCAAGTCCGCATTGTCATCGACCAGCGCGAGTCGGCGGAATACGACCGCCTGCTGGCGGACGGCGGCTGCACGTGCGAGCGGCAGACGCTGAGCGTGGGCGATTTCGTGCTCTCGGAACGCCTGGCGGCCGAGCGCAAGAGCCGCACCGATTTCGAGAACAGCCTCATCGACGGGCGGCTGTTCGAGCAGGCCCAGCGCTTGGCCGGCACCTATGAGCGGGCCGTGATGATTGTGGAGGGCGACAGCCACAGCGAGCGCATCAATCGCGCCGCGCTGCTGGGCGCGTATTCGGCCTTGGTGTCGGATTTGGGCATTAGCCTATTTTTCACCAAAAATGCACAAAAAACAGCCGAGCTGTTGAGCGCGCTGGCGCGCCATGAACAGGTGGCCAAGAAAACCCCCCTGCGGGTGATGGCCAAACCCAAGAGCCTGAGCGTGGAGCAATACCAGCGGGCCATCATAGAGGTGCTGCCCGGCGTGGGGCCGCAGATGGCTAAAACTCTTTTGAAGCACTTTGGCAACCCGGCCAACGTGCTTTCTGCGTCCGAAGAGACATTAGTGGAAGTGCGGGGGATGGGCGAAAAGCGGGCCAAACTGATTCGGCGCATGCTCGATAGTGTATGGGAATGTAAAGAAGAGGGCGAATAAGCTTAGGTTAATATATTACCTTTATAAAAATGGGGGTTGGTGAAACGTCTGCTTTTTGACCCAAACACGCGATGCAGGATGTGAGCAAATGGACGATGCAATATTCAAAATCATCAAAAACAGGCTGGTGCGCTGGGAAGGCCAGACCCTCAACCAGGAAAAGCTGGGCACCCTGCGCGATGAAATTTACCAAAAGACCAAAACCAACAAGTTTGCACCTTTTTCCAACATCAAGAAGTGGGTGAAGGAGGCGCGCCGGCGCATGGCGGCCGAGGCCAAGGCGGCCGGCAAGACGGCCAAGAAGGGCGCGGCCGGAGCCAAGAAGGCGGTCCGGAGCGTGGAGCACGCGGTGGCCGAAGTGCCGGCAGCCGTGCAGAACTCTCTGGACGAAATCAAGGCCGAGATGAGCCTCGAGCCGGTGCGCCAGGAAGTGTCGCTGCCCAAGCCCACCGTGGTGATGGACAAAGTGTATTTGCAGTCGATTTCGTTTGAAATCGCCGCGATGCGCTCGGCCATGGACCGGATTGGACGGCAGCTGGACAAGCTGGAGAAAGAATTGAACCAGCACCGCCAAGGCGCGGAATAAGAAAAAGAGAAAATCCGATTTTTTCATTTTAATTCCCCCTTAGCGCGAGCAGGAAATGGACCGTTTTGTCGCACGGCAAGGCGGCGGCTATTTAGCTTTTCTCCCCGTATGCGCCCTGATGACCGAAGGACTGGTGGTGCGCATGGGCACGCGCCACATCGGAATGAACGTGCTGGGCGGCGAGCTGGCCTACATTTCCCATGCCCACACCGACCACTGCGCGGCCTTAGGCGGGCCGCTGCCCATTTTCTGCTCCGATGTCACGGCCGACATTCTGGGGCTCAAGGAAGCGCCGGCAAAAAAAGAGGAAGAGAAAAAAATCGAAAGCCCTCCGCCCGAAGCGCCGCCGCTTGCTCCCGACGTAAAAAAATCGAAAAGGAAAAGGAAATCAGGCGCAGCTTCCTCTTCGTCGCGTTTTCGGGGTTTCTCCCGCTTCAAGCGCGCGGCGATGGGCTCGCTGCGCGTGCCGCTGCCGGAGGGCGTGGAACTGCATTCAGCCGGCCACATGCTGGGCTCGACGCAAATCGCCGGCGCGAGCGAGCGGTGGGGCCGCGTGGCCTATACCGGCGACTTCAAGCTAAGGGACGGGCTCACGATTAAGGGCGCGCCCATGCTCACTTGCGACACCCTCTTCGCCGAGTGCACCTACGGCGACCCGGCCGTGCAGTTCGCGCATCCGCAGGACGTGCTGGCCGACATGGAGAGATGGGGGCGGCAGAACCGCGAGGCCATCCAATTGTGGGGCGGCTATTCCACCGGCAAGGCGCAGGAGCTGGTCAAGTTCATCAACGACTATTTGGGCGAGACGCCGGTGGTGGGCGGGCGGGCGGCCGAGGTGTGCGAGGCCTACCGGCGCGCCGGCGTGAAACTGGAATGGAAAACCCCCGAATCGCCCGAAGGGCAGGAGATGATGCGCGCGCCGTTCATGGCCGTGATGCCGCCGCACCAGCTCACGCCAATTCTGCGCGCGCGCCTCGAGACGGTGCACCGCCGCCGCGCGCTCTCGGCCGTCGCCACGGGCTGGGCGCTGGTGCGCCATTTGCCCTACTCGGCCGCCTTCCCGCTCTCGGACCACGCCGACTTCAACGAAATACTGGAATATGCGCACGCGTCGGGCGCGAAGCAGGTGATTTTGGCGCATGGCGACAACGAGCGCACCGCCAAGGCGCTGCGGGCGGCCGGTGTGAATGCGGTGAGCATCGAGAGTTTGGATGTGGAGCAGACGACGTTGAAAATCGAGGAGGGGAACGGGCAGTAGGCGGGAGCCGGAGAGAAATCGAGAAGGACGCGGGTCGGAGAGAGAAGGTGGGAGGCGGGAGAACAGGGCTGGAAGAGCGAAACAAAAGAGGATAGCATCATGGGGGGAGCTGGAGAGCGCCCGATTCGCCAATGGGTTCCGGCATACCACCCAATTTCCCTTAGAGAATGCCGGACAGGCGTTTGCGCTCCCAGTGCTCCCCCCACGTGCCGAACAGTACTTCACCGGCAATGCGGAGCGGGCCGAAGGAACTGGTCTTCATCCAGCGCTCCATGCGATTCATTTCGCTTCACCCCGTAAGAGGGAAGGAAGGCAGATAGTATAAAAGTAATGGCTTTTTTTTAGGAATAAAATGGTTTTTGAATAAAAAAGACTTGAAAAGGGAAAAATAGTTGTTTGATTTTGCGCTTATTTTGTTTTGGCCTTGGGGCACAATTTCTGCAAGGATTTGAGCCCCATGTCCGACATGGAGGTGGCGAAGTTGTACTCGCCGCCGAGCTGGTCGAAGACCTGCACGATGACCGAGACGCGGCCCATCGGCATCTCCTCGACCTGCTCCAGCTTCTTGACGTAGTCGAAGGGCGCGCGGATGAACTGGCCCATGTTCTTGATGACCAGACCCCCTTCGCAAACATAGATGGTTCCCGTCTGGTCCAGCCCGTTCTCGAAAAGGCCGATGGACTGCGAGACCATGCCATAGACGCTGTCTTTCTGTGCCATACCTAACGCCTCCGCATAAACTCGAACAAATGAATTCGGCAATTGGCGCCGCTATGCGCCTCCCGTTGAAAGTTTATAATCTTTGGGCTTGCACAGCCACTCATGGGAATGCGCAAAGGTCAGATCGCCATGGAATACCTGGCCACCTACGGCTGGGCGCTGTTTGCGATGTTCGCCGTGGTGGCGCTGCTGGTGGCCTCGGGCATGCTGGGCGCCGGGCGCTACCAGAGCGAGGAATGCACCTTTGCCCCCAACCTGCCCTGCAACAACGTCTATTTCGAGAAGGACACCACCGACGCCACCAACACGCGGCTGATGGCCCACATCAACATCACCAACACGCAGGGCTTCCCGATGTACATCACCGACTGCAACTACACCCTCGTGGGCGGCAACCGCCTCTCGCAGCAGGGCCATGACCCGTTCTGCGACCGGGGCGCGCTGGTGCGCCAGGGCGAGAGCTTCCAATACGACATCGACTGCACCGACGCGCACAACTGCCTGACCTCGAACACGCCCATGCACGCCGGCGAGGTGCGCACGGTGTACGTGGTTTATACTTTCAAGAACTGCCAGGACGCGCCCGGCGCGGACGAGACGGCCATCGTGAACAGCTGCTGGCTGGACAACGCCGGCCACCCCTTCCATGTCACGTCGGGCAAGATTGTGGCCACCGTGCGCGAGCGGTAGGCGAGAAAAGAAAAACCACACGTTCCCCGGCCCGGGGGGTGCGGCGGCCCGGAACTCTGACGGCCGCCTTTTTCCGGCCCGGCATTCCCTTCTTTGCGCCCTAATATGGCTTTTTTAATCTCACGGCGATAATGTGCCGTGCCGTCTGCGGACGGCAGGTCCCCCAACGCGCGGCGTTGAGGGCCGAGGCGACAGACCAGCAAGAGCGGTCGGCGGGCGAGAGTTCGTGTATTACATCAGCCGCATCAAATTCCGGGGATTCAAGTCGTTCAAGAATGCCGAGGCCCAGTTCCCCAGCGGCTTTGTCGCCATCGCCGGACCCAACGGCTCGGGCAAAAGCAACGTCACCGACGCCATTCGCTTCATTTTCGGAGAAACCGGCCTCAAGTCTTTGCGCGCCAAGAAGACGGCCGAGCTCATCAACCTCAACTGCTCCTCCGCCGAGGTCACCATGGTGATTGAGGGCGAGCGCAGCATCGAAATCAAGCGCCAAATCCGCGAGGACGGCTCCACCAAATATGAGCTGGACGGCCGCCACGTCACGCGCGAGCAGGCGCTGGAAGCCCTGCGTCCCTTCGGCCTCGAAGTGGGGGCCCACAACATCATCGCGCAGGGGCAGGTGCAGAACCTCGTCGAGCGCAACCCGAAAGACCGGCGGCAAATCATCGACGCGGTGGCCGGCATCGCCGAATTCGAGGACAAGAAAAAGGACGCGCTCTCCGAGCTCTCGCGCGTCGAGGCGCGCATCTCCGAGGCGAGGGTGGTGCTGGCCGAGCGCGGCGCGTTCTTGGCTGAATTGGAAAAAGAGAAGGACGCGGCCATGACCTATCAGGATGCCAAGAAGACGCTGGAACAGGCGCGCGCCACGCTGGTGAACGCCGAATACAAGAAACTGGACGCTTATTTCAAGGAACTGCTGCAAAAGAAGGCCAAGCTCTCGGAGGACATCGCCAAACTGGAGGGCGAGCTCAAGGAGCTTGGCGAGAAGCGGGCCAAGATTGACGCCGAGCGCGCGGCCATCGCCTCGCGCATCGGCAAGAGCGGCGAGCGCGAGAAGCTCATGGCCTCGATTGCGGATGCCCGCTTGCAGGTGGGCCAGCTGGGCGCGCGCATCGAGGAGAAGGAGCAGGAGCGCAGCCGCCTGCTTTCACGCTCCAAGGAAATGAAGGAAAGCCAGGCGCGCATGACCGCCACGCTGGAGCAGATGAAGGCCGATGCCAAGCAGCTGCTGACGCAGATGGAGACGGCCAAGAAGGAGCTGGACGAGGCGCGCAAGGCGGCCGGCATGGACGCCGTCGAGGCGGCCGGCCCCAACCTCGAGCAGCTGGAAGCCGCGCTCTCCGAGGCGCTGAGCGCCAAGGCGGCCGCGGAAGGCGGGCTTACGCGCCTCGAGCAGATGGCGGCCCAATACCGCTCGGAATTGAAGCGGGCGGAAGAGGAAATGGCCAAGATGGGCAGCGCCGGCGGCTCGGACGAGGACGAGCGCGTGGAGCGCCTGCAGAACACGATTGCTTCGCTGACTTCGGAATTGGAAAAACTCTTTGACCAGGAAAAGAAAATCAACCGCGATTTGCCGAACTTGGACCAGCAGCTGCTCTCGGCCAAGGAGAAGGTGGCTACCCTGCGCGGCTCGGTGTCGCCGGCGGCGCAGAACCCGGCCCTGCTCTTGGTGCAGTCGCTCAAGAAAGAGGGCATGGGCGGCATCTGGGGCGCGGTGAGCGAGCTCATCAACGCCGAGCCTGAGCACCGCATGGCGGTGGAGGCGGCCGGCGGCGGGCGGCTCAACCACATCGTAGTGGACAGCCTCGACGTGGCGGAAGAAATCATCAAACGGCTCAAAGTGGCCAAGGCGGGGCGGGCCACCTTTATTCCCCTCAATTCGGTGGTGCTCTCGGGCCGCAACGAGCCGGTGCCGCAGGGGGCGCTTGGAAAGCTCATTGATTTCGTGGAATACGACCCGCGCGTGGACAACGCCATGCGCTATGTGTTCGAGGAGACGCTGCTGGTGTCGGACGTGGCCTCGGCGCGCAAAATCGGCGTGGGCCGCTCGCGCATGGTGAGCTTGGGCGGCGAGCTGCTGGAGCGCACGGGCGTCATTTCGGGCGGCACCCTGCGCGGCAGCCTGATGGCCAAGGGCATGCTGGACAAGGCCGAGAGCGAAGTGGAGTCGGTCAAGGGCGAGCGCGACTCGATGTATGCGCGCCTGCACGAGGTGCGCGAGGAGATGGCCAAGCGCCGCCGCGAGCGGGCCGAGGCCGAGCTCAAGATTCAAAGCATTCAGGCCGAAACAGGCGGGGCCGCGGCGCGCAAGGCGCGCGTGCAGCAGCTCAAGGCCGAGAAAGAGCGATGGAATGAGCAGTTGAATGGCGTGCAGGCCGAGCGGCAAAAGCTGGAAAGCCAGCTGACCGAGGCCGCCAAGCGCCAGCAGGAAGGGGCCGCCAAGCTGGCGGCCGCCAAGGCCGCACTGGAGGCCGAGCGGCAGAAGAAGGCCAAGGCCTCCTCGTCCGCGCAGGAGCGCTTCCGAACCTGTTTGGAAAAGCACGCGGCGGCCGAAAACGCCTGCCGCTCCCGCCAGCACGAGGTGGAGATGCTGCAAAGCCAGGCCGGCGAGCTCAACGCCTCGCTGGCGGACGCGCGCAAAGAGGAGAAGACGCTGGGAGAGCTGCTGGCCCAGCTGGGCACCGACCGCGACAAGGCCGCGGAGGGGCAGAAGACGCTGGAGGAGCAGCTGCGCCAGGTGAGCGCGGCGGTGCAGAAGCACTACGACCAGATGCAGCAGCTGCAAATCCAGCTGGACGAATTGGGCAAAGAGGAGGGCAGCCGCAAGCATGCGCTCGAATCCGCCACCCGCTCCTCGCACGACGTGGACGTGCGCAAGGCCGGCGTGGAGACCAAGCTCATCGACCTCAAGGCCGAATGGGAGAAATACAAGGAAGTGCCGCTGCTGGAAGTCTCGCGCGAACAGGCCGAGGAAATGGTCAAGCAGAGCGAGTCCCGCCTCTCCGGCCTTGGGAACGTGAATTTGAAGGCGCCGGAAATGTTTGAGCAGAAGAAGAAGGAAATCGAGGAAGTGCAGGGCCGGGTGCAGACGCTGGACTCCGAGCGCGCGGCCGTGATGGCGCTGATGGAGGAAATCGAGACCAAAAAGCGCGCCGTGTTCATGGACACCTTTACGCGCGTCAATGCGCACTTCAAGCGCCTGTTCGGCATGGTGTATGCCGGCGAGGGCACCCTGGTTCTGGACGACCCCAACAGCCCGCTGGATTCCGGCCTCTCGATTCGCGTGCGCGGGGTGCACGACAAGCGCGACAAATATTTGGAATCCATGTCGGGCGGCGAGAAGACGCTCCTGGGCATGATGTTCATCTTCTCGCTGCACATGTCCAAGCCCTCGCCCTTCTATATTCTGGACGAGGCCGAGGCTTCGCTGGACAAGGACAATGCGCGCAAGCTGGCGGACTTCGTCAAGCAGATGTCGCGCAACGCCCAGTTCATTGTGGTGACGCACTCGGACGCCATCCTCGCCTCGGCAGACGTGGTGCTGGGCGTCACCAAGGACGAAAACGGCTCGCGCATCGTGGGCGTGTCCTTGGCCGTGGGCTCGACCTTTGTCAAGAAAGAGGGCGCGGCGGATGAGACGCGGACCACGGGCGGGATAGGCGTGGTGCCGGGAGGGGCAAAGAGAGAAGCGGCCTCGGGGCCGGATGCCTCCGGTTCTGGCGCAGACTCGGCTGCCGGCTCGCGCGGCCTTGGCGGCCCTTCTGCCTCAGCGGTTCCTTCCCCCGGACAGGCTTCGGATTCGGGGCTCAAGAACCCGGCTGCCGTGGTGAGCCAGGCCCCGATTGCGGCCAAGAAGAGAAAGAAGTAGAAGAAAAAACTCGTTTGATTATTTACCTACCCGCCCGGAGCGGGAGCCCGGCCCACCGTGTATTGGCCGGCCGCGGAAACGTCCACCTGGATGCTGCCCAGGGTGGCGGTGCGCCACACGTTGCTCTTGGAGATGTTGAGCCGCGTGAGGGTGGTGGGGCTGGGCAGGCCGTCGCGGTTGGGGCCGACGCTGATGAGGACGTCGGTCGGCTTGAGCCGGTCAAAGATGAGCGAGGTGGTGGGGCTGCCGCGGCCGTGGTAGGGCCATTTGTAGAACTCGCAGGTCGAGGTGCCCAAGCTGGGGAGAACGGGCGCTTCCTGCGCCTCCTGCAAATCGCCGGGGAAGAAGGCGCAGAAGCCGCGGTACCACAGGCGCATCACCATGGAATTGGCGTCGGTGGAGGTGGAGAAGGGCTTGGCGGGCGGGTTGAAGATTTCAAGCGCCAGATTGGAGTAGGTGAAGTGGTCGCCGGCCTTGACGCGCTTGATGGGCACGTCCGACTGCTGGATGGCGAGCCACGGATAGTGGAAGGCCGGCGAGTCGGGCGGGTCTCCCGGAATCCAGATTTCGCCGACCGAGAAGCGGTGGAAGATGGCGTCCAGACCGCCCAGCTTGCCGCTCTCCCACGAGCTGATGGCCAGCACGTCGATGTTGGTGATGCCGGACTGGGTGAGCGTGCGGGCCAGCTCATCAGACGAGAGGTCGGAGCCGGTGTCGATGAGCATGGTGAAGTGGTTGGTGCGAATCAGCGTGGCGTCGGCCTCGCCCACGTTGTAGAAGGTCATGGCCATGTGCGGCGGGGCGGCCGGCGTGTCGTTCTGGGCGGAAGCGTTGGACGCCGGGCTGCCAGGCGTGGCGTTCATGGCCGGCAGCGTGCCGTTGTCAGGGGTGGCGTTCAGGGCCGTGCCGTTGTCCGCCGGAGTGGAGTTGTCGGGCTGGATGGCCGGCTGGGACGGTTCCGGGTTCGGGGTGGCCGGCTCGGCCGAAGGGCCGGAGGAGGGGGTGGAGGGCGCGCTGGCGCCCGTGTTGGGGGCGGCGCCCGGATTGGCCTTGCCCGGCGAGGGCATGCCGTAAGGAAAGAGGACGCAGCCGGACAGCACAAGGGCCGAGAGCAGGAAAAGCGAGAGCAGCAAAAGCATGCGGGCCATGGCGGGGAGACCCATTCAAAGGTTAATAAACAATCCCCTGCATATTCCACCATACATTGGCGCAGTGGCGACGATGGGATTTGCCGACGTCGCATAACTCGGTAGTGCGCTGGTCTCGAAGGGCTTTTTCGCCTCACGGGCGAAAAACCCCGGAAAACCGCTTTCCACTCGTGGTTGCGGGAATCCGGTTCCGAGAGAACCAGTCCCTTACGGGATTGCAGGTTCAAATCCTGCCGTCGGCGTTCGTTTTTTAATTTCTCTTGGCGTTGGCCGCCTTATGGCATCCAAAGTCAAGCCCCTGATTGCCCTCAACCTCAAGGCTTATGCCGAATCCTCCGGCGCGGCCGGGCTGGAATTGTGCGAGACGGCCCAGCAGGTGGCCCGCGCGTCTGGCGTGCGCATCATCGCCTGCCCGGACGCGACGCTGCTTCGTCAGGCCGCACAGGCGGGCGGGGAAATATTCGCGCAGGAGGTGAGCGGCCTTGAGCCCGGCGCGCGCACGGGCTGGACCACGGCCGAGCAGCTGGCGCGCGCGGGCGTGAAGGGCAGCCTGATTAACCATTCGGAACACCGGGTGGAGAAAAAAGAAATCGAGGGCGCCATCGCCCGTCTGCGCGCGAACAACCTCGAATCCATGGTGTGCGCCCAGGACGCGAAGGAGTCGGCCCTGCTGGCCAAGCTCAAGCCCGCTTACGTGGCCGTGGAGCCGCCCGAGCTGATTGGAAGCGGAATTTCGGTCAGCACGGCAAAACCGGGAATTGTGACCGACACCGTCGCGCTCATCCGCAAGGCCAATCCCGGCGTGGGCATCATCTGCGGGGCGGGCGTGAGCACGGCCGCCGACGTGAAAAAGGCGTTCGAGCTGGGCGTGGACGGCGTGCTGCTGGCCTCGGCTTATGTCAAGGCCAAAGACCCGAAAAAACTGCTTGAGGACATGGCGGCACAGGTTCGGTAAGAAAGGCCAAAGAGGGCCAAAGATCGTTGTGCGCTCATTCGCTTAGAATATGTGCTGCAAAATGCGCCGGTCTTCCCGCCCATACCATTCCGCCTTGGCGTCATGCAAGGCCAGCACGTGATAGGCCATCGGCAACAGCAGGAAGAGCAGCGAGAAGAGGCTGAACTTGAAGGCCAGGATGGCGGAGAGGGTGATGAACCATACCAGCGCGGCGAGGAGCAGGTAGCTCAGGGCATGGCGCGAGCGCATCAGCCAGTGGCCAAAGCCGGGGACAAAGAGGGTGAGCACCAATACGGGCGCGGAGGAGCCGGAATGGGGGGGAGAGGCTCCGAATGGGGCGGATTTGAGCTTCATTTTGGCCGGCGGGGCGGGTTTGGATTTGGAGCGGTGCACCGGACGGGCCTTTTTCATGGACTTGGAAGACAACCTGTTCACCTCTCAAAAAGGGGTAGATAGCCGAGGTATTAAAACCTGCCGCTCCGACCTCCCCATACGACCAGTCTTTATAAAGATTGGATGGCTGGGGAATGGGAGAATAGACCATCGTATTTCATATGTGGGGGATTGACATGGCCGGCAAAACCATTGAGCTCAAAGTCGCCGAAGCCCTGCAAAACGACGTCGGGCGCGGACTGGTCCGCCTCGACAGCCGCGCGCGCAAGGAACTGGACGTCTCCACGGGCGACATCGTCGAATTGAGGGGCAAGCGCACCACCGCCGCGCTGGTGTGGCAGGCGCACCCGCAGGACGAGGGCCTGTCCATCATCCGCATGGACGGCTATTTGCGCCAGAACACCGGCGTGGCGCTGGGCGACAAGGTGACGGTGAAGAAGGCCGAACTCAAGGCCGCCAAGAAGGTGGTGCTGGCCCCCACCCAGCCCATGAAGTATTCCCCCGGCTTCGACCAGTTCGTCAAAAAGAAATTAGTGGGCCGCGCGCTGACGCGCGGGGACACGATTTTCATCGGCGTGTTCGGCACGAGCTTCCCGCTCAAGGCCGCGATTGTGCAGCCCACCGGCATCGTGCTGGTGGACGAGAATTCCGAAGTGGTGCTCAAAGAGGAGCCGGTGAAAGAGCTGGGCGGGATTGCGACTTCCATTTCGTATGAGGACATCGGCGGTCTCAAGGACGAGGTGCAGCGCATCCGCGAAATGGTGGAGCTGCCGATTCGCCACCCCGAGCTGTTCGAACGCCTCGGCATTGAGGCGCCCAAAGGAGTGCTGATTTACGGCTCGCCCGGCACCGGCAAGACGCTGCTGGCCAAGGCCGTCGCGTCGGAGTCGGATGCGAATTTCATCCACATTGCCGGCCCGGAGCTGGTAAGCAAGTTCGTGGGCGAGTCGGAGGAGCGCCTGCGGCAGATTTTCAAGGATGCGGAGGACAACGCGCCCTCCATCATCTTCATGGACGAGCTGGACGCCATCACGCCCAAGCGCGAGGAGGCGACCGGCGAGGTCGAGAGAAGGATGGTGAGCCAGCTGCTCACGCTCCTCGACGGCCTCAAGGCAAGAGGCAAGGTCATCGTCATTGGCGCCACCAACCGGCCCAATTCCATCGACCCGGCCCTGAGGCGGCCCGGACGCTTTGACCGCGAAATCGAAATCGGGATTCCGGACCGTCCGGCGCGCCACGAGATTTTGCAGATTCATGCGCGCAACATGCCGATTGACGAGAAGGACAACAAGGACGGCAAGCTCATCGACGAGCTGGCCAACGTCACCCACGGCTACACGGGCGCCGACATCCAGAGCTTGGCGAAGGAGGCGGCCATGAAGACGCTGCGCCGCATTTTGCCCAAAATCAATCTGGAGCAGGATTACATCCCGACCGAAATCCTCGACGAGCTGCGCGTGACGCGCGAGGACTTCTACAATGCCCTGCGCGAAATCCACCCCTCGGCGCTGCGCGAGGTGTTCGTGGAGCGGCCCAACGTGAAATGGACCGACATCGGCGGCATGGAAGAGGTCAAGAAGGAGCTCAAAGAGGCCGTGGATTTGCCCCTGCGCTCGCCGGAAGTGTTCGGCAAGTTCGGCATCCGCCCCGTCAAGGGCATATTGCTCGTGGGCCTGCCCGGCACCGGCAAGACCATGTTCGCCAAGGCCGTGGCCACCGAGACGGAGACCAATTTCATTTCCATCAAGGGCCCCGAAGTGCTCTCCAAGTGGGTGGGCGAGTCGGAGAAGACGGTGCGCGAGCTGTTCCGCAAAGCGAGATTGGCGGCACCCTGCATTATTTTCATTGACGAAATCGACGCCATCGCCTCCCACCGCGGGGGCGGCGAGGACGGGGGCAACAAGGTCGGCGAGCGGGTGGTGGACACCATGCTCACCGAAATGGACGGCCTGCAGTCGCTCAAGAACGTCATCGTGATTGGCGCCACCAACCGGCCCGACATCCTCGACCCGGCGCTGATGCGCGCGGGCCGCTTCGACCGGGTGGTGGAGATTCCGGCGCCCGACGAGCCCACGCGGCTGGAAATCCTCAGGGTGCACACCGGGCGCATGCCCACGGCCAAGAATGTGGACATCAAGGATTTGGCCAAGCGCACCGAAGGATACACCGGCGCGGACATCGAGAACTTGTGCCGCGAGGCGGGCATGGAGGCGATTCGCCGCCTCACGCCCAAAGTCAAGGGCGGGGACTGGAACGCCATGCCCGCGGACGAGGCCAAGGTGGGCGACGCGGACTTCGAGTCGGCGGCCAAGCGCATCAAGCCCAGCTTTGGGAAGGCCGACATCGAGCGCATCAAGAACTTCGCCAAGAACCACGGCGACTCGATGTACCGCTAGATTGGGAAAGGGGGAAGCGACAAGATGGAAGAGAAGAGAATGGGACCGTCCGCCGGGATTCCGGCGCAGGCCATGAGCCTGGCGCTCATCTCTTCCTTCTTCATGGCGAGTGATGCGATGCGGATTGTCACCTTCATCAAGAGCCTGGCCGTGCTCACCATACCGGCCATGGCCGGCGTCTTCTTCGCCCGGCCCGAGGGGCTGGCCAACACGGCCGCGGTGTTCATCCAATGCGAGGCGCTGGCGCTGGCCGGCGCGATTGGGTTCACCATTGCGCACCCCTTCATCTTCGGAGTGAGCAAGGGCGAGCGGGTGCTGCTCATCACCACCGACCCGGTTTCCAACTCCCTGTCCATCCGCCTCGCGGTGGCCTTGCAGAAGGGCAAGGTGCACGAGAACATCAAAATCGGCCTTGATGGCGGACTGGAGGCGCTGGCCACCATCGAATCCTATCCCGGCATCTTCACGCCCGCGCGCGTGAGCGTCAAGCCCGAGAACGCGATTAGAGTGATTTAGGATGGGAACTCCCGCGCCGCACATACAGCATGGGCCTTGGGCCCCGCCAACCGGACAGCCGGGCCGCTTCTATATTGACACCGAGGAGTGGACGCACCTCATCACCTCGATTTTGTGCATCTGCCTCGCGCTCACCTTCTATTCCATGGGCCTCAATGCCCAGCCGGGGCCGTTCATGTTCATGATGCTGGTGTTCGGCCTCACGGTGGGCAGCGGCTTTCTGCTGCATGAAATGGCCCACAAATGGACGGCCATCCAGTTCGGGGCCAAGGCGCGCTTCGAGGCGTGGCTGTGGGGCCTGGGGCTGATGCTGGCGCTGGCCATCATTCCGCAGATTGTGTGGAAAACCAATTTCGGCCTCTTTCTCGCGCCGGGCGTCACCGCGATTTTCGCCTCCCGGCCGGTGAGCCCCAAGCAGAACGGCCTCATTTCAGTCGCCGGGCCGGTGATGAATCTGGCGCTGGCGGCCTTCTTCTTCGGGCTGGGCATCCTGCTGGTGGGCGGCGTGGAGCTGGGCATGACCAGCTCGCCGGACGCCACGCTGACGATGATTTGCATCATGGGCATCAAGGTGAATTTGGGCCTGGCGCTCTTCAATCTGCTGCCCGTCTTCCCCCTCGACGGCATCAAGGTGCTGATGTGGGACTGGCGGATTTGGCTGAGCCTGTTTGTCATTGCGCTGCTGGGTTCCAGCTTCTTGGGGTTCTAGAGATGGAAAAAGGGGAGCGGAAAATGAAAAAAACAACGCTTGAGGAGGCGGCCGGAAACGGAAAACCCCGGCTCGAGGGAGCCGAAGCCATCCTGACTCCGATTGTGTTCGGCCCCTATGCCGCGCTGGACAAAGTCAGGCTGGCCAAGGCTTACCGGCCCGCCTCGCTGGACCAGAAAATACGCTCCTCGCGCACGCGGGTGGAGGCGAGGCTGCTGGCGCGCGCCAAGGAGGCGGATGTGCCCGTGCCGGTGGTGCTGGCCGTGGGGCCGTACGATATTGTGATGAGCCATGTGCCGGGAAAAACGCTCAACGCCATCAAGCCGGAGGACCTTTCACCGGCCGTCTTCACGCTGGCCGGCCTCTACCTGGCCCGCCTGCACAACGCCGGAGTGGTGCATGGGGACTATACGCCGGCGAATCTGATGCTGGACCATGAGAAAAAATCGTTGGTGGTCATTGACTTCGGCCTCGGCTCGGTGAGCGCGGACTTGGAGGATTATGCCGTGGACGTGCTGACTATGAAAAAGGCGCTCAAGGACCAAAAGGCGCTCGACGCGTTCCTCTCGGGCTATGGGCGGGAGGGCCATGCGCGCGTGCTCAAGCACATGGCCGAGGTGGAAAAGCGGGCGCGCTATCAAGATAGGGGCGGATGAGAGAAATAGAGCAAGAAAAAATTGAAAAGAAATTCGAAAAAATGCTCACAGGTTTTTGTCTCCTTTTTTCCAGTCAATCGGGCACAGCCCGCCGGACTTGAGGGCTTGCAGCACGCGCAGGGTTTCGGATGAGGAGCGGCCGACGTTGAGGCTGGACACCACCGAATACTGCACGATGCCGTCCGGGTCGATGATGAAGGTGCCCCTCAGCGCGGTGCCGTCCTTTTCAAGCAAAATGCCGTATTCGCGCGCGAGCTGGTGCCCGGTGTCGGCCAGCACCGGATATTTCACTTCGGGCAGGTCGCGCGAAAACCACGCCTGGTGCGAATAGGCGGAGTCGGTGGAGGCGGCAATGAGCTGCGCGTTCTCGGCCTCGAACTCTTTTTGGTGCGCGGCCAGCGCCTTGAGCTCGGTGGGGCAGACGAAGGTGAAGTCGCGGGGGTAGAAGAAGAGGACGAGCCACTTGCCTTTATACTGGTCGGAGCGCACGCGCTCGATTTTGCCGTTTGCATAGGCTTCGAGGTCGAAGGCCGGGGCTGGCTGGGATACTTTCATGAAATCACCATCATGTGATGGGAGCGGGGGCTAATAAAACAGGCGGAGCGCGCGCAGGGAAAAAGGCGGAAGGCAGGGCGGAAAACAGACGGGGAAGACGGCAGGAAAAAGACGGACGTGCGCCGCAGGAGGCGGCCCCTCAGCCGGACTGGAAATATTTCACCAGCTGGGCGTAGAGCCCGGGGCTGGCGGCCATCACGTAATCATAGGTCTGATCCAGACGGTTGAGGTCGAATTCGCCCAGCGGCTTTCCGTCCAGCCCGCCCACCACGCCGCCCTCCCACTGGATGATGGCGGCGCCGGGCAGGATGTCGAACACGGTGGAGGACTTGGTGCCTATGTTGACGTAGGCCCCGATGGATTTCTTGGCCACATACACCGAGCTGAGCACGGCCGAGCCGTAGTCGCGCGCGTCGAGGCTGAAACGGCGGTAGGTCCCGTCCGGCCCGAAGCCGCCGAACGCCAGAGTTTTCACCAGCTCCACCATGCGCGGGTCCGCGTCATCGCGGAAGCACGCGTTGAAGCCCACCAGCGCATCGGACAAATCCTTGGGAAGCGGGTCGGGGGAGCGCCGCCAGTTCATGAGCGAGGGATTCTCCCCGCTCAAAAATTCAATGAAGCGGCCGGTGCGCACGTCCGTTCCGTTCCCCTCGCCCGCGCTCTCGCTGTCGATGTCGCGGATGAAGACGCCGTCCACGTTCTCGATTTTGAGCGGGCGCTCGGCGCCCATCAGGAAGAAGGACGAGCAGATGGAAATGCCGCTGGCGCGGCGGAAATTGTTGGACCCATTCACCGGGTCGATGAAAACGGTGAGCGTGGGCGTGCCGGCCCCCAAAATCTCGAGGGGCAGGGAATCGACGAGGATGCGGATGGCCACATTGTGCTCTTTCGAGAAGTCGGAGAAAAGCTTGAGCGCGATTTTGCCGGCCTCATTCTCGAAGCGGGCGGCCGTGTCGATGCCGTTGGGCCGCTTGCCGTTCTCCAGCGCGGCCAGGGAATTTTTCTTGAGAAAGTCCATGACCTGATAGACGGCGGATTTCGTCTGGTTGAGCACCATCTTCTTCTGTTCGCTGGACGGGTTATTGAAATTCATCGCAAGACCTCAAGTCCTGCACGCCGGAGGCCTCCCGGGCCCGCGCACGCGTGTGTCAGTAACAGGGAGAATGAGTTTTTATGGATGCGTGTTCGGCAGAAGGCGAAAAACAAATGGAGCGGAGGGTCAGCCCCTGGCCGCTTTTTCTCCCGCTTTCCATACCACGAACTGCAGCCACACGAAGGAAAGAATGGAGCCCGCAGCCAGCACCCACATCAGCGGCACCAGCACGTCGAAGCGGGAATTGATGAAGACCGTGAGGGCCACCCAGATGCCGATGACGCGCTCGGTGCGCGGCAGCAGGGTGGACAGTTTGGCCGCCTTGGAATGCTCCACCGCCTCGCGGTGGTCGGCATAGGCTTTGGAGAAGGAG
This sequence comes from uncultured archaeon, assembly GCA_902384555.1. Classification (GTDB taxonomy): domain Archaea; phylum Micrarchaeota; class Micrarchaeia; order Anstonellales; family Anstonellaceae; genus CAIXYX01. The sequence continues at coordinate 83,303 of CABMCD010000002.1, forward strand.
GTCATGCAGGTGCCGAAGAAGAGGGTGAGGAGCGAGGGCAGGAACAGGCCGGGGACGGAAGAGAAGAGAAAAGGCAACAGGGCCAAAAACTCGACGAGTCGGTCGCAGATGCCGTCCAGATAGGCGCCAAAAGAGGAAACCAGATTCTTTGCCCGTGCGAC
>CABMCD010000003.1 GCA_902384555.1 uncultured archaeon
GATTTTGAGCGCGTCCAGATAAGGCTGCTCGAGATTGGAGAGGTTCTTCTGTTTTTTGTAGTCTTCCTTGATTTGCTCGATGGGAGCGAGGTTTTTCTTCTCGCCGCCCCGGTTGCCCTCGAAAAGGCCGAAAATGCGTTCCTTGAGCCTGCGGGCGAAATGAATCGTCGTGGGGCGGTTGGCTCCGTCCTCGGCAACGCTGGCGACATAGTAAGCCGGCTGGCGGCGGCCGGGACCTTGGAATGTGCCTACGGCGATGCTGTTCATGCGACGTCCTCATGTTGCCCAACGGCAAATTGTGCGGAAAAGGCCGATGGAAAATCTCGGCCATAGCCGAGGATTCAGTTTTCCGCCCGCCGTCCGCACCCGTCTCGGACCGCACTCCCAGTTCGGCAGTCCGGATGCTGTTTTTACTCTTTTTTTAGGCAGACGGGCTAAATAAATGTATCGCTCAGGGCCCAAGCTGGCGCTGACGCACTGAGAGCAACATGCGGAAGGTCCAGTATAAGTGTTGCTTCTATTTTTTAGTCAAAAAATAGATAGATATAAATAGAATCCCGTCTTTTTACTATTTATGCCCATCGAGCTGGACAAAATTGACAAACGCATTCTCTTCGAGTTGGACCGAAACTGCCGAATCCCCGAGACGCGCCTCGCCAAAATCGTGGGCAAGTCCAAGGAGGCGGTGCGATACCGCGTCAAGAATTTGCGCGCCTCCGGCGTCATCGTGGGCTACAGCGCCCACATCAACATGGGCCTGCTGGGCTACCGGGGCTACAAGGTCTATCTCAAAATCCGCGAGAAGCCGCTGCTCAAGCGCCAGTTTCTCGAGCACTTGGAGAGCCGCAAGGACATCTACTGGGTGGGCGTGGGCGACGGGGCCTGGAGCATCGGCATCACCTTTTTCGCCCGGAGCAACGACGAATTCTACGAGAAGAAAAACGAGCTGTACGCCAAATACCGAGACTTGGTGCTCTCGGAAGTCAACGGTTCCATCGTCGAGGTGTCGGTGTTCGGCAAGGAGCTGCTGGTCGGCGAGGAGCGCGCCGGCGCCAAGCCCCTCAAAGTGTTCGAGCGGGGCGCCAAGCCGGTTGAAATCGACGGGCTGGAGCGCAAAATCCTCGGCGCGCTGCTGCGCAACAGCCGCATCAAAATCGTCGAGCTGGCCGGCCAGTGCGGCACCTCGATTGAGGTGGTGCGCAACCGCATGAAGCGCCTGGAAGACCGGGGCGTGATTCAGGGCTATATCGTGCAGGCCAACTACCAGAAGCTGGGCCTGGAGTCCTACAAAACCTTCCTCTACCTCGAAGGCCTTTCGCCCAAGATGCAGAAAAAAGTGTTTGACATCGCCCACGGCCACCCCAACGTCCTGCACGTGGTCAAGACCATCGCACCATGGGCCGTGGAGCTGGAAGTGCTGGCCCCCAACTACGCCCAGTACAACGAAGTGGTCAACTACATCCGCCGCGAGCTGGCCGACGTGCTCATCAACGTGGAATCCACCAACCTCAGCCAGGACCGCCTCTTTCCCTCGAAAACGACCGTGTTTGACGACTGAGCGGTCCGGCCCCGCGCCCGGGCGCAACCCATTCATTTATAACGCCCAAACGGGACAATAAGTGTTATAGTGGGGGGTAAAATGAAATCAGGAATCGTGGCCGGCGAAAAGAAAGACAGCCGCGCGCAAAGCCAGAATATCCAAACCCCCAATGCAGGGCCCAAATTCTGCGGGCGCAACCTTCTTTTGACCAACGAAATATTTGACGGAACAAGCGTACGGGGCTCGAAACCGGACGGAAAATTCGGTCAGGTTGATGCAAATCCCTCCTGGTGGGTTTACAATCAGGACCTGCTCTGGCCGGCGACGGGCCATAACCCCAAGCCGGCCATCACCATTCGCGTTCCGGAGAAGCTGCAGCCCCAGGCCGCCCTGCTCAAGGCCCGCCTTCTGGAATGGAGGCGGGAGCAGAAGATGCAGTTTCTCAAGATATTCACCGCCGACACTATGAGCAATATCACCTTCTCCATCCCCACCGGCATCGTGCTGGACCTCATCACCGGCCTCAACCTGGCCGGCATCATCTCTTCGCGCACCTCGGGCTCCCTGACCAATTTCTTCACCGGCGGGGCGTTCGGCTGGTGGCGGGAATTCACCTACCGCTGGATGAAAGGCCTCTATGGAACCTGGAAGGACCTGACGCGCCCGGTGCGCCGCTGGATTCACAAGGAGGCGCAAAAACTGGCCGCGCATCTGAGAAGCGCTCCCGCGCCAAGCCAGGACGAGCTGCATGCGAACTGGGTGAAAGCGGATAAGGAAGCCAAGCCCTGGCGGCGGGTGCTGATCAGCGATTTGGTGGCCTTCGACACCTTCCAGACCATCGTCTACGCCGCCGTGGTGGCGGTGGCCAGCCGGCTTTCCGAAGGCCAGGTGAACGTCCAGAAAATCAAGCACGGCGTCGAGGTCATCCTGCTGGCCTCGCCCATCCTGGGGCCGGGCATGGGATGGTTCATGGACCGCTTCCGCGAATGGTTCAAAATCGAGCCGGCGTCGGAATCGGTGTACCGCCGGCAAATCCGGAACCTCTATGAAAAATGCACCCCGGCATACGACCGGCACATGGAGGAGACCGGGCATTACGCGGCCCAGCAAAAGCTGTATAACCTGGTGAAAAAATACGTCGGAGAGCCCGTGCTGGACCTGGCCTGCGGCCCCGGATTTTTGCTGGGTTTGCTGGCCGGGGACTTTGAGCGCATATATGGCAATGACTTCTCCAAGCCCATGCTGGACGCGGCGGAGCGGCGGGCCCCCAAGGCCGTCCTCACGCGCGAGAACGCGGAGGATTTCGTGGGCGGGCTGCACGCGCACTATGGGACCATCTTCTGCTGCAATCTTTTCTACTACCTCCAAAACAGGGAAAAAACCATCCAGCACTGGGAAAGCCTGCTGGCCCCGGGCGGGCGGATGATTTTCTTTGAGGAAGAGCCGTTCGTGCAGCCGTCGGGCGAGAAGCTGGGCGCGTACCTCTACCAAATGGCGGCGCTCACCAAGCCCGTCCCCATGGACGAGCTGGTTCGGCTGGTGGAAAAGGCGGGCTTGGAAGTCGTGGAGCGCCATTCCGTCCCCATCGACGAAAAACACCGCCTGCACGCGGTCGTGGCGGCCAGCCGGCGCGATTTTGACATCGAGTGAGGCGACGGGGCCAAGACAAGCGTTTAATAAGGGCAAAGGCGTGGCTTAGACATGAATCCGCGGCTGGACACAATCGACCGGCGCATCCTTTTCGAACTGGACCAGAACTGCCGAATCCCCGAGACGCGGCTCGCCAAAATCGTGGGCAAGTCCAAGGAGGCGGTGCGCTACCGCATCAAGAATTTGCGCGAGACGGGCATCATCAAGGGCTACTCGATGTATTTCGACGTCTCGCGCCTCGGCTTCGAGGGGTACAAGGTCTATCTCAAAATCCGCGAGAAGCCGGCGCTCAAGCGGCAGTTTTTGGAGGACCTGCAGAAGCGGCCCGACATCTTCTGGACCAGCACCGGGGACGGCGCGTGGAACATCGCCATCACCTTCCTGGCCCGCAACGGCGACGAGTTCTACCAGAAAAAGAACGAGCTCTACGCCCAGCACCGCGACATTGTGCTCTCGGAAGTGAACGCCGCCATGGTCGAGGGCATGGCGTTCCCCAAGAAGTTTCTGCTCGGCGACGAGGGCCGGGCGGTGGAGCCCGCCTACCTGCTCAGCAAGTCGCACGAGGTCGAAGTGGATGCCGTCAGCCGCAAAATCCTCGGCGCGCTCATGCACAACAGCCGCATCAAGCTCGTGGAGCTGGCCGGCGAGTGCGGCACCTCGATTGAGGTGGTGCGCAACCGCATGAAGCGCCTGGAGGAGCAGGGCGTGATTCAGAGCTATTCGGTGGAAATGGACTACGCCAAGATGGGCATGGAATTCTACAAGGCCTTCCTCTATCTCGAGGGCCTCTCGCCGGCCATGGAGAAGCGCATCTACGAGATGGCGCGCCGGCACCCCAACGTGCTGACCCTCATCAAGACCATCGCGCCCTGGGCCGTGGAGCTGGAAATCATGGTCGAGGACTACGCGAAATACAACGAGGTCATCGGCCAAATCCGCCGCGAGTTCGCCGACGTGCTCATCAACGTCGAGTCGGCCAACATGGCCAGCTGGATTGAATTCCCGGCGCGCAAGGCTATCTTTGAGTAGGCAAAATGACTGTTTTTAGACTAATTCTAATTTTTCACAATAAAAAAACAATTTTTGACTAAAAAATAAGACCAAATTTAATATGGTCGCGGTCCGTGCTAATCCCACCATCGTGGGAGTGGGGTGGATGAATGGAAAGTGCATGGAAGCATGTGAGAAGCAAGCTGGACCGGCTCGCGGAGCGGGCGCAAAAACTGAGCTTCAACGAACTGGAATATTGAGGAGCAAATCACGCTGATTTATCTTCATGCGGAGTTATCCCTTCTGTTGATTTATCCTGCTTTTGTTTTTTAAGCGACGGGCGGCGCCGGTGCGCATGCCGATGGTACGCGTAAAGGGCCAGCCACAGCAGCACCCAGGCGGCCAGGCCCGCCGGCTTGAAGCCGTCGGGGGGGAGCAGAAGAAGCCCGACCAGCAGCGGCAGGAGCGTGATTCCGAGGTAAAACGGCCGGGCGTGCACATAGCGCGCGCTCAGCAGCAGGATGAGCAGATAGAGGCCGCTTAGCACCGGATAAGGCGCGCTGGGGCTGAACGAGAGAGGGGCCGAGGAGAACAGCCCGCCGGAGAAAAATGGAGCCAAAGGCCCGCTGGGGCCCTTTGGAGCCGCATCCGCGCGCAGGGCGGATGGGGAAGCCGGCTGGAGGATGGGCATGGCCAGCGGTGCGGCGGGGCCCTCGGAGGCGGCCGGGCCGCCGGGAGCGGAGGGTTTGGGGGCCGAGCGCGGCTCGGAGGGCGCGGAGAGGTTGGTTTCAAGCGCCGGAGCGGAAGCGGGGGCCGAGGGGGGACTGGAAACAATGGAGCCCTGCGCCGTTGCGGAGGCATTGGAGGGCGGGGCCGCGCCCGCCAGGCTGCCGTTGGTTTGGGGGACGAGGTAGAAGTTGAGCGTTTCGCTGGAGTTGGGCATCAGGATGCACAGGCTGCTTCCGTTGAGCGCCAAGCGGAACGGGTCCGCCTTGTTGGCGGTCTGCGAGATGGAAAACCTGAAATCGCCGCTGGCGAAAACAGGCGCGCCCGCGGTTGGCGGCGAGCCCGAGAAGGCGGAGGGCGAGTCCAGGCGCAGCACGCAGGAGTCGTTCCCGCCCGGCGCGCGGCGCACCAAAAATTCCACCCGCGCGTCCCCGACGGGCCGGGCGCTGGTGAGCAGGACGCTGGAATTGAGGAAGCCGGCCTGGCAGGCGGCCGGCGAGGGGCAGGAGAAGACGGCAAAGGCGGCCTGCGTGCCGAAGTGGATGGTGTTGCCCTCGTAGGAAAGGTAGGCCGCAAAGCCGGCAGGCGGGGCCAGCAACAGGGCAAACAGGGCCAGAGAAAGGAAGAACCGGTTCATCGCCCCACCCATCCCGACAAATATTAAAAAACTTCCAAGCCGCCAGCAGTCTGGAACGAGTGTTTTCATGCGCCTCATCACCCATACCGACCTGGACGGCGTGTTCTGCGCCGCGCTTTTGTGCAGCGTGGAGCAGATCGACGAGGTCAAGTTCATCGACCCCGGCACCATTCAGGCCGGCACGATGCGCATCACCAAAAACGACATCCTCTCGGACTTGCCCTATGATTCGAGGGCGGGCCTGTGGTTCGACCACCACGCTTCCTCGCAGCCCAAGGCGGGGCAGAAATTCGAGGGTGCCTTCGCCCTCGCGCCCTCGGGCGCGCGCGTGATATTCGATTATTTCGAGAACCCGTTTTTGGAGAAATACCGCCCGGCGCTCGAAGAGGTGGACAAAATCGACTCGGGGCAGGTGCCGCTGGAACAGGCGCGCGCGCCGACGGGCTGGTTCCTGCTTTCCAACACGCTGGAAACCGACGCGCCCAAAGAGGAGGACGACCGCTACCGGCGCCACGTCATCGCCCTGATTCGCAAGAATCCGGACATCGCCGCCATACTGGCCGACGGACGGGTGGCGGCGCGGACGAAGAACGTGCAGGCCCAGCTGGCCAAGTTCGGGCAAATCCTGCGCGAGCACACCGTGCTGGTCGGTCAGGTGGCGTATTCCGATTTGCGCGCGCGGCCCGACCTGCCGAGGGGCAACAATTTCCTCGTCTACGCGCTCTTCCCCCAAGCGCGCACCTCGGTGCGCCTGATGCCCCAAAAAGAGGGGGACGACCTGCTCAAGATTTCGGTCGGCCACAACATCTACGGGAAGAAAAGCGCCTTCGACGTCGGCGCGGCCATGAAGCGCATCGGCGGGGGCGGCCATGCGGCCGTGGGCGGTGCGAGCGTGCCGGGCGCGGAGGCCGAAAAAATCGCCAGAAAGCTGGTGGACGAAATCAACGAATTTTTGAAAAAAGAAGAGGAGACGTAAAAAAGAAGAGGGAACGCAAAAAAGAAGAGGAAAAGCAACGGGGAAAAAAGGGGAAAGCCGCAAAAAGCTCAGCGGCGGCGCTTGGCCTTGGCCTTCGGGCGGGCCTTGGCTTTGGCCTTGGATTTCTTTCCCCCAAGTGAAGGCTTGCGCATGCCCGACGCGGGCGGGCCGGCGAAGAAGGCGCCCAGGTCCACTTCCGAGTCGTCGGACGGCTCCGGCTGCCACGCGGAGGCGGCCTGGCCGGCCGCAGGGGGCGTGGATACCAGCACGTCATGCATGCCGGACGGCTTGGGCTGCGGGCGCAGCACCCACTGCGCGGTGGCAAACGCCACGGCGACCAAGCCTGCGCTCAGGGAGATGGACGTCCAGTTGTGCTCGACGCCCAGCCATATCTCGAACACGTAGCGCAGCAACGCCACCACGATGAAAGAAACGGCGAAAATCTTGATCCAGGAGAATACTTCGCGCATATTGACCATGCAAACCCCTCGGTTTCCCATCAACGACTGAGCGTTTTTAAGCGTTAGCCCCGCCCGCCTCCGGCCGTCAGCCCGAAGCCTGCATCGGGCCGCAGTCGAGATTGCCCAGGCTCACGCGCCCCGGCGCGTTGGAGGGCGACCACTGGTTGAAGGTGCAGCTCACGCGCACCACGCCGCTGATGTCGTCTCCCGACCAAAACTGGCCCAAGGTGGCGTTGAAGGTTTCGGAGTCGCAGCCCCAGCGCACCGTGGCGCTCGACGGCGCGTGGCGCACGCGAACGGCGGCCGAATAGGTCGTGGTGGTGCCGGAGCGGTTCATGGACTGGGTGTTGGCCGCGATGCGGCAGGAGGGCGAGACGCTGGTCACCTGGGTGGAGTCCACGTCGAGCGGGGCGGAGGCGCAGACATAGCCGTTGAGCGCCACCCACACCGTGGTGGGTCCGGCATCGTAATAGGGGCAGAGGCGCGAGGTGGGGCCCAGCAGCCCGCCGTAGCCCGCGCTGCGCGGGTCGGTGAGGTCGCCGCAGGTGTAGGTGATGTCCTCGCCGCTGCCGGCGTAGGCGTAGATGTCAATCATGGTTTCCTGGCCCTGCTGGATGACCGAGGGCGTGACATGGATGCGGCAGAAGCGGGTGGAGAACGCGCCGTTGTCGGAGTCCACTTCCGCCCGGCCGCTGACCAGCGGGCCGAGGTCGGCGGGCTTGGGCGCAGGCGTGTCGTTCGCCGCCGGAGCGGGAGCCGCGTAGGGCTCGGCCGCCGCGGCCTGCTCGCAGGCCGAATTGGCGTCGGAGAGGGTGGAATAGAACGAGTCTGAAAGCGTCTGCGAACAGACCGAACGCACGCTGCTCAGCAGGGGCTGCAGGCCGCGGCAGGCATCCTGCAGCGATTTCAGCGACGGGTTGCAGGACACCAGGCAGGTGGCCGGCGTGTCGTTGTGCGCGCAGGAAGCGCGGCAGTCGGAGAGCGCCTGGCTGGCGCCGCGATAAAGCTGGTCGGCGCCCTCGTAGCGCGCATAGGTGCCGGCGCAGGAGGAGAGCTGGCGCACGGGGCGCAGGTCGGAGCCGCAGTCGTGCCCGCTCAGCTCGCAGGACTCCTCGAGGCTGGAGGAGAGGTTTTCGCTGAGGATGCCCAGCGCCTGCATCTGCACGTGGATGGCGGGCCGGTCGTCGATGCCGGTGGCGCGCGAGAGGCGGGCCTGGACATCGGCCATTTGGGCGCGCTGGTCCTGGATGGAGGCTTGCAACTGTATCAGGCGCGCGCCGGGGCTGGAAGCATTGGATGCCGAAGCATTGGCGGCAGACGGCGCGGGAGCGGCCGGGGGCGGGGAGCCCGCGCAGCCCAAGAGAAGGAGGAAGGCGAGGGAAAGAACAAGCAAAGCGGCCAGGGGCCGGACGGAAGAAACGCGCGCATGGAGGTCCATGCCTCTTTCAATCGACGCCGAGTTTTAAGAGGCTTGCGCGGACCGGGAAGGCGCCGTGCGGAGAAAACGGCCCTGCGAACCCGATGAAAATTGCCGGCCGCCGCCTATTTCTTCTTCGAGCGGGCGAAATCCTCGATTTGGGGCTGCACCAGCGCGCGCCAGACCACCAGGCTGAGCGCCACGAAAAGCACCGGCACCCAAATCGGCAGGTTGGGGACAAAGACCCACCACACCACCACGAACACGAGGTCGGAGAAGACGGTGCCCAGCAGGCTGAGCAGGCGCAGGCGGCCGCGCAGGGCGTCCAAATCGGCTTGCTCCTCGGTCATGACTTTCATGGGTTCACCCGCTCATCGGCCCTTGCCTTTATTTTTTCACTTCCAGCTTTCTCACGCGGATGCCCGCTACGTCCAGCAGGCGCAGCGGCTCGCCGGACATGGGATAGGCGTCGTTGTAGACCACTTCGATCAGGCCGGCGTTGAGAATCATCTTGGTGCAGTTGAGGCAGGGGGAATAGGTGGTGTAGATCTAGCAGCACCCAATATCAATAAAAAAAAAAACGAAATGGACAATCGCATTCTCCTCCGCGTGCGAGCAGATGCACTCGTCGAGGCGCGTGCCGGACTCGGCAAAGGAGTTGCAGCGCTTGCAGCCGCCCTCGTTGCAGTTCTTCACGCCGCGCGGCGTGCCGTTGTATCCGGTGGAGACGATGCGCTTGTCGCGCACGATGACGGCCCCCACCTGGCGCTTCATGCAGTTGGAGCGGCTGGAAATCACCTGCGCAATCGACATGAAATACTGGTCCCACGTGGGCCGGTCCACCTTGAATTCGGAGGAAAGCTCGGAGAGCAGGTGGTCGGCCGCATCATAGAAGAGCTTGAGGTCGCCGGTGTTGTCGAGGCGCTTGTCGGCCAGGCCGATGACAATCTTGAGCTGCTGCATCGAGGGGTCCTTGTTGGCCGCCTCGGCCGATTCGAGGCGCGTAAACGCGTCGAAGGTGCGCGGGTCGCCGTCGCGGCCGCGCGACTTCATGCGCACAAAGCGCGTGTGGGGGTCGGAGTAGATATAGACGAGCTTGAAGTCGGGCAGCTTCTTGAGCTCCTCCACCTCGGCCGGGTTGCGGATGGACACCACGGTGTAGTGCTTGCCTTTTTGCATCTGCAAAGCCAGGCGCTGGGCCAGCACGCCGGAGCCGAACTTGGCGCGCAGTTCGTTGCCCTTGGCCACCAGATTCTCGCGCGTGAGGGGCTTGCCCTCCTCGGCCAGCGCGTCGCGGATGACGTCGGAGAGGGAGAGGTGGTGGAAGCCCTTCTTTTGCAAATATTCGGCCAGCGTGTCCTTGCCGGCGCAGTTCTCGCCCGTGAGACCGATAATCATGGCAGGAGATGCCCCAAGAGAGTATAAAATCCTATTCGGCCCACAGAGGGCCCGTGCAAAACCGAACCAAGCCGATGCAAATCGTTCTGGCCTCGCGCTCGCCCAGAAGGAGGAAAGAATTGAGGGGGATTGTGAAGCGTTTTGCTTGCATGCCGGTCCGCGAACCGAGGGCAAGAGGAAAAAATGCGGTTTCAATCACTCGAATTCTTGCGGCGAAAAAAGCCGAAAACGCCTCGGCCCGCTATCCCCGCGCGCTGGTGATTGCGGCCGACACCCTGCTGGTCTGCCGCAAGAAAATAATGGGAAAGCCCACAAGCGCAAAAGAGGCGGCCCGGATGCTGGAGCGAATGAGTGGGCAAAAAATAACCGCTATCACTTCGATTTGCATTCGCCTCCCCGGCCGAAAGCCTTCGGTTTGGAGCGAAAAGGGATGGGTGGGGATGAGGGAAATAACGCCAAAACAGATGGCGGCGTACCTTCAGTCCGGGCTATGGAAAGGAAAAGCCGGAGCCATCAACATAGCGGAAAAGCCGGTGAAAAACTGGGTGGAAAAAAAGGGCGGCGAGGAGGGGGCCATCGTCGGCCTGCCCGTGCGAAAACTGCGCATGGTTTTGCGCCGGGCGGGAGTAGTGTAATATAAGCGGGGGCGCTTTTCTATGGCTATGCGCCATCTCACGCATCATCCGAAAACCCCATCCGAAGCCAACGGCATGAGCCGCTGGTGGAGGCATTACAACCCCGTGCGCACGGCCTTCAATTACGCCATCGTGCAGCTGGCCGCCCGCTGCCCGTTCATGGGAATGAAAAGGGGATTGTACCGCTGCCTCGGCGCGAGAATCGGAAAAAACGTGTCCATCGCACCGGACGTTATACTGGATTTTGTCACGCCCGAACTCATCGAAATCGGGGATGGGGCCCTCATCGGATATGGGGCGCTTATTTTGGCGCACGAATTTTTGCCGGATGGATATGCGACGGGCCGGACCGTCATCGGGCCCCACTGCCTCGTCGGCGCGCGCGCCACCATCTTGGCAGGAGTGAGAATCGGGGAGGGCGCACAGGTGGGCGCGATGGCGCTGGTCAGCAGTGATATCCCCGCCAACGTGCTGGCGGCCGGCGTTCCGGCCCGGGTGGTGCGCAAACTGGATGCGCGGCGCGGGCCGGAAAAACCAAGGAGCTGAAATAGAAGATGGAAGAAGCGCAAAAAAAACTGGGCCCCACCATTCTCTTGCTGTTCATGGTCGGCACGCTGCTGTTTGGCGCCTATTTCTATTTTGAGCAGTTGGCGGCCACGCCATTTTACCTCTGGCTCTTCGTGCCGGACTGCCCGCTTTACGCCGCGCTGGCCGGATTTATCCTGCTCGAAGGATGGGAAAACAAGACCGGAAAGAAAGCGGGCGCGCTGGCGCGCATGGCCCATTCGCCCCTTCTGCGGTTTGTCATCGCATCCGCCTGCGCGCTCTACGGCAGCTGGACCATTTTCATCTTTGGAGCCTATTCTGAATTTTATCTCGGCGCGGCACAGGCGCCCGTCACCATCGCCCTCATCATCGGGCATTTGGGCATGGTGCTGCTAGCGCTGCTTATTCTGCCCAAGAAAAATGAAATCGGATGGACGGGCTTGGCGGCCGCCCTGCTGTGGCTGGCGCTCAACACCTTCATGGACTACCAGCTTGGCCCGCTCTCGACGCATCCTTGGCTGGGCGGGCCGCTCAAAATCGTGGTGGAACCCTTCACGTGGATGGCCGGCGCGGCATGGCCGCTTCTTCTCTATGCGCTGGCGGACGCATCGGCTGAAAACAAGGTGCTGGTCCGCCTGCGAAAGTGGGTGTGCTGGGATTAGAAGCGCATGGCATCCGGACCCACCGGAATTTCCCCTGCAATAGACATATATATGATTTGTATTTCATTATGTCTAGGGGATGATTATGAACAAAACCCAAGTCAGGGAATTCGTCATCTCGCGCGTGTTCAACGCCACGCGCGAGCGCTTGTGGAAAGCACTCACAGAAGATGAGGAGACCGCCCAATGGTTCGGGCCGAAAGGCGCCACCACCCTATCCTCCAAAAACGATTTTCGCACAGGAGGCATGCGGCTGTGGGCCATGAAAGCAGCGGACGGCCTGGTGATGTGGGGCAAATGGAAGTATAAGGAAATCACGCCGCCCTCCAAGCTGGTGTTTGTCAATTCGTTTTCAGATGCGCAGGGCGGCACCACCCGCCATCCGCTGGCTGCCAGCTGGCCGCTGGAGCTGCTGACCACCATGACCTTGGAGGAGGGAGGGCCGGGCCAGACCAAATTCACGGTGCACTGGCTGCCGATTAACCCGACCGAAGAAGAGGGCAAGGCGTTCATGGCCGGCTTCGACTCGATGAAGGGCGGCTGGGGCGGCACGTTCGAGCGGCTGGAAGAATTCCTAAGCAAATGAGGACTGGAGGTTGAGAGCATGTATGTGGACGGATTCGTGCTGGTAGTGCCCAAAAAGAATATTCTGGCATATCGAAAAATGGCGCAGCAGGGCGGTCGGCTGTGGAAAAAACACGGCGCGCTGCAGTATTTCGAATGCGTGGGCGACGACCTCAACCCGGACATGGGCGGGATGAAGGGAAGGCCGTTCCCGGAATTGACGAAGACAAAGAAGGGAGAAACCGTGGTATTCTCATTCATTGTCTTCAAGTCCAGAGCGCACCGAGACCGCGTCAATGCCCGGGTGATGAAGGACCCGGGCATGAGCCCGGAGGTTTGGAAGGACAAACCCATGCCCTTCGACATGAAGCGGGTTTCCTACGGTGGCTTCAAGGCCATCGTGGAGATGAGGTAAGCGGACGGAACAAGAATGAATTCATGTGTATGGAGGTTGATGAAATGAATCCAGTCGTGCATTTTGAGCTGCCGGCCGAAAACCGCGAGCGCATGGTGAAATTCTACACCGGCGTTTTCGGATGGAAGGCGCAGGACACCGGCCCCGACATGGGGCACTATGTGGTGGTGCAGACCACCGACACTGACGAGGCAGGCATGATAAAGAAGCCGGGCGCCATCAACGGCGGCATCTACCAAAAAACCAAGGAAACGGGCGGCTGCCCATCTGTGGTGATTTCGGTGGACGACATCAAGGCCCACATGAAAAAGGTGCAGCAAGCGGGTGGAAAAATCCTGGGCGAGCCGATGGACATCCCCGGCGTCGGCTCCTTTGTGTCCTTTGTCGACACCGAAGGGAACCGCCTGAGCATCTTGCAGCCCAAGATGGAAAAGAAGTGATTATTCCTTCTTTTTCTCCTCTGTTTTCTTTTCTTCCTTGTCGCCCGCTTTCTTTTCTTCCTTCTTCTCATCCGGCTTGGGGCCGTCGTTTCCTTCCATCTTGCCGCCCAGCTCGCCGTTCCCGTTCTCGCCGGACGGCTCGGGCGTGAGGTGCTCGAGCGCCACCACCTTCTCGCCCTCGTCCAGCTTCATCAGGCGCACGCCCATGGTGTTGCGCCCGACCACGGAGATGTCTTTCACCGGCATGCGGATGACCTGCCCCTTGGAGGACACGCACAAAATCTCGTCCTCGTCGGTGACGGTCTTGACCGAGACCACCAGCCCGTTGCGCCCCTCGGTCTTGATGTTGATGATGCCTGAGCCGGCGCGGCCCTGCAGACGGTAGTCTTCCAGCGGCGTGCGCTTGCCGTAGCCGTTCTCGCACACCGTCAGCACGGTGGGCCGGTCGCAGAGGCAGAAGCCCACCACTTCGTCCTTGTCGGACAGCTCGATGCCCTTGACGCCCTGCCCGGCGCGGCCGATTTCGCGCACTTCCTCTTCCGCAAAGCGGATGGACTGCCCCTGCGCCGAGGCCAGGAGGATTTCTTTCTTCCCGTCCGTCTTGCGCACGCGGATGAGCTCGTCGCCCTCGCGCAGGGTGATGGCGATGATGCCGCCCTTGCGCGGGCGTGAATAGTCGGCGAGGCTGGAGCGCTTGACCGTGCCCTTCTTGGTGGCCATGAGCAGGAATTCTTTGTCCGAAAACTCGCGCACCGGTATCCAGCAGGAGATTTTTTCCTGGCCGATGTCGAGGAGGTTGACAATCGCCTTGCCCATGGCATAGCGGCCGGCGGCCGGAACCTTCCAGACCTTGAGCCAGTGCACCTGCCCGGCCGTGGTGAAGAACAGCAGCGTGTCGTGCGTGTGCGCAATCAGGATGTCCTTGACGCGGTCCTCGTCCTTGGTCTCGCTGCCCTTGACGCCGCGCCCGCCGCGCTTCTGGCTCTTGTATTCGGCGAGGGAAATGCGCTTGATGTAGCCGTCCTCGCTGATCATGACGGCCGCCGGCTCGTCGGGAATGAGGTCCTCGGCCTCGAACGAGTCGCCGTCGGCATCCTCCAGAATCTTGGTCTTGCGCGCATCGCCGTACCGGTCCTTGAGCCCCAGCGTGTCGGCGCGGATGATGGCGTCCACCTTCTTGGGGTCGGCCAGGATGGATTCCAGCTCGAGGATGAGCTTGGCGAGCTGCCGGTCCTCCTCGTCAATTTTGTCGCGCTCCAAGGAGGTCAGGCGCGAGAGCTTGGTGTCCAGGATGGCGTTGGCCTGCTTTTCCGAGAGCTTCCAGCCCGACACGAGGGCGGCGCGGGCCAGGTTGGGGTCTTTGGCCGACTTGATGGCGTTGATGATTTTGTCGATGTCCGAGAGCGCGATTTTGAGGCCCTCGAGAATGTGCTTGCGCTCCTTCGCCCCGTCCAGCTCGAACTGGCTGCGCCGGCGGATGACCACGCGGCGGTGCTCGACGAATTCCCAGAGCATGTTGCGCAGGGGCAGGGTCTTGGGCTCGCCGTTCACCAGCGCGATGGAGATGATGCCGAACGTGGTTTCCAGCTGGGTCTTGGCATAGAGCGTGTTGAGCACGATGTCGGCATTGGCGTCCCGTTTCAGCTCGATGTGCACTTCAAGGCCGTCCTTGTCCGAGCGGTCCTGGATGTCGGCAATGCCCTCAATCTTCTTGTCGCGCGCCATTTCGGCGATGGTTTTCACCAGTTCGGCCTTGTTGACCTGGTAGGGCAGCTCGCTGATGCGAATCGCCTTGCGGCCTTTCTCCTTCTTGCTGTCCAGGATTTCGGCGCACGCGCGCACGCGCACGATGCCCCGGCCCGTGGCATAGGCCTCCAGAATGCCGGAGCGGCCCAGAATCTGCGCGCCGGTGGGGAAATCGGGGCCGCGCACGATTTGCGCCAGCGCGAGGGAATCCAATTCCGGCTTGTCGATGAGCGCGACGACCGCGTCGCAGACCTCGTTGAGGTTGTGGGGCGGGATGTTGGTGGCCATGCCGACCGCGATGCCGGACGAGCCGTTGATGAGCAGGTTGGGGAGCTTGGAGGGCAGCACCGTGGGCTCCTCCAGCGTGCCGTCGAAATTGGGGGCGAAATCCACCGTCTTTTTGTCGATGTCCAGCAGCATCTCGTCCGCGATTTTGGCCATGCGCGCTTCGGTGTAACGCATGGCGGCCGCGTTGTCGCCGTCCACCGAGCCGAAGTTGCCCTGTCCGTCCACGAGGGGATAGCGCAGCGAGAAGTCCTGCGCCATGCGCACCATGGTGTCGTAGATGGAGGTGTCGCCGTGCGGGTGGTATTTGCCCAGCACCTCGCCCACCACGCGGGCGCATTTCTTGTAGGGCTTGTCGTGCGAGTTGGACAGCTCGTACATGGCGAAGAGCACGCGCCGGTGCACCGGCTTGAAGCCGTCGCGCACGTCCGGCAGCGCGCGGCCCACGATGACGGACATGGCGTAATCGATGTAGGAAGTGTGCATTTCCTTCTCAATCAGGCGCGAATGGATGTTGGAGGGAAGAGAAGTCGAAGCGGAGGAGGAAGCGGAAGAAACCGCAGCAGAGGCAGGAGAGGAGGAAGGGGCGCCGGAAGCGGAAGAAACGGCGGCCGGGGCGGTCGAGGAGGGCGTTTTGATTTCAGGCTTGCTGGACGCTGGCGAGGCCGATGCGGCCGGCTCTTTTTTGTCGGTTTTTTCCCTCTTTTTTTCGTCCGCCATTTTTTCACCAGATGATTATCAGATGTCCAGATTCTGCACTTCCTTCGCATACTTCTCGATATACTGCCGGCGCGGCTCCACCGCGTCGCCCATGAGGATGGTGAACAGCTCGTCCGCCTTCATGGCGTCCTCGACGCTCACCTGCAGCATGCTGCGCGTGGCCGGGTCCATGGTGGTTTCCCACAGCTGCTTGGGATTCATCTCGCCCAAACCTTTGTAGCGCTGGGAATGGTAGTTCTTGGGGTTGCCCCACGAGGCCAGAACCTTGGCCAGCTCCTTGTCGTCATAGGCATAGGCTTCCTTGTTGCCGGCCTTGACCTTGTAGAGCGGCGGCTGGGCGATGTAGATGTGCCCGCGGTCCACCAGCTCGCGCATGTGCCGGTAGAAGAGCGTCAGGAGAAGCGTGCGGATGTGCGCGCCGTCCACGTCGGCATCGGTCATGATGATGATTTTGTGGTAGCGCAGCTTGGAGCGGTCGAAATCGGAGCCGAAGTTGGTGCCGAAGGCCATGATGAGGTTGCGAATGGCCTCGCTCTCCAGCAGTTTGTGGACGGGCGCCTTCTCCACGTTGAGAATCTTGCCACGCAGGGGCAGGATGGCCTGCGTCTTGCGGTCGCGCCCCTGCTTGGCCGAGCCGCCGGCCGAATCGCCCTCCACGATGTAGATTTCGCACTTGGCCGGGTCTTCCTCCGAGCAGTCGGCCAGCTTGCCGGGCAGCACGGCCGATTCAAGCGCCCCTTTGCGGCGGATGAGGTCCTTGGCCTTCTGCGCCGCCTCGCGCGCGGCCATGGCGTTCATGGACTTGCCCACAATCGCGCGCGCGACGGCCGGGTGCTCCTCAAAATAGGTGCGAAGCGCCTCGCCGCACAGCGACTCCATGAAGCCCTTGACTTCGGTGTTGCCCAGTTTGGTCTTGGTCTGGCCCTCGAACTGCGGCTGCGGCACGCGCAGGGAAATGACCACTGAGAGGCCCTCGCGCAAATCGTCGGATGAGATGGAGGCGTCCTTGTCCTTGAGCAGCTTGTTGTCCTTGGCATAGGCATTCACGGTGCGGGTGAGCGCCGCGCGCAGGCCCACCACGTGCGTGCCGCCCTCCACCGTGTGGATGGAATTGACGTAGGAGAAGAGGTTCTCGGAATAGCCGTCGTTGTATTGCAGCGCCACCTCGGCCTGGCTGTGGTCGAAGTCGCGCTCGAAATAGATGACCGGATGAAGGCCGGTCTTGTTTTTGTTGAGGTGCGAGACGAATTCGATGATGCCGCCCGAATAGTGCAGGGTCTCAGACTGCTTGGAGCGCTCGTCGCTGAGCGTGATGCGGATGCCCTTGTTGAGATAGGCCAGCTCGCGCAGGCGGTTGAGCAAAATGTCGTATTGCAGCTCCACGGTCTCGAAAATGTCCTGGTCGGGGTGGAAGCGCACCAGCGTGCCGTACGGGGAGGTGAAGGAAATGGGGGCGCCCGAGTCCTTGGAAGCGCCGATGGCGCCGAACTCCTTGACCGGAGCAGCCGGTTTGCCGCGCTCGTAGCGCTGGGCATATTCCTTGCCGTCGCGGTGCACGATGACCTGCGTCCAGTCCGAGAGCGCATTGACGCAGGATACGCCCACGCCATGCAGGCCGCCGGACACCTTGTAGGAGTTCTTGTCGAACTTGCCGCCGGCGTGCAGCACCGTCATGACCACTTCGAGCGCGGATTTGCCGGTGGCGTGCTTCTCCACCGGAATGCCGCGCCCGTCGTCCAGCACCGAACAGGAACCGTCGGAATGAAGCGTGACCGTAATGTCTTTGCAATAGCCGGCCAGCGCCTCGTCAATCGAGTTGTCCACCACTTCATAGACGCAGTGGTGCAGGCCGCGCACGCCGGTGTCGCCGATGTACATGGCCGGGCGCTTGCGCACGGCTTCGAGGCCTTCGAGAACCTGGATGGAGGAGGCGTCGTATTTGGGCATTTCGGATGGCGCGGACGCACGGGCGGAGGCTTGGCTTTCGGCTTTCGCTGAGCCGGAATCACCCGTTTTTTGGCTAGCGGAGGGGTTGGGATTCATGCTATGCAAGCTCCGAATTTCATTGCGTTTTTGGATGCTTTTTTAGTGGTCGCAAATGGCCTGTTTTGGAAGTATTTTATGGCTTGATTTTACGTCGTAAAATGACCTAGGAGTATATGAACGCCAAAGTTTAAAAACAAGCCTAAAATGGGGAAACAAAAAAGGCGCAGGCTCCCGCGTCCGCGCGGCCGCACCCGGCACGCAGGGAAGCCAAAGGCGGCCTTTCGGCTGGCCGGCAGAAGGAGGTTTTTAAATACTGGTGAAGAAACACTCTCACTAATCTTCCTAAAGGTGATGATGAATGGGTATCCGACCAGGCCACACCGTTCGTGGCACTACCAAGCAGCCGTGGGCTCGCTATTCCAAGAAAAGGCCGAAGCAGTCCTTTGTGAAGGCCATGCCGCACCTCTCGCTGCTGGTCTACCACATGGGCGACGGCAAGAAGACCTATGACACGCAGTACGACCTGTGCACCGAGACCGACATCCAGCTGCGCGACAACGCGCTGGAGGCCGCCCGCCAGGCCGCCAACAAATTCCTGGAGAAAAAAATCATGGGCCAGTACTACTTCCTGGTGCGCGTCTATCCCCACAACGTGATTCGCGAAAACAAGATGATTGCCGGAGCCGGCGCCGACCGTCTCCAGAAAGGAATGCGCGCCGCGTTTGGGCGCGCCACCGACCGCGCCGCGCGCATGCGCGCCGGCCAGGCCGTTTTCACATTCAAGAGCGCCGGCGTCAACCGCCCCCACATCATGGAGGCCATCCGCCGCGCGAAAGCCAAAATGTCGGGATATTATGTGGTGAAGGAAACCCCGCTGGCGAGCAGCGCCTGATGCGCGTGAGAGCCTGAGGCCATGGATGAAATCAAGACCGAAGTCGACCGCCTGATCGAGTTGCTCAAGAGCAGCGCCACCAAGCCGGTGCGTCTGAGCGAACTCGCTATGCTCGCCGGACTTTCGGTCCCCCAGGCCCGCAAGTGGATCCACATTCTCGAGGAGCGCCGTCAGGTGCGCGTCAGCTACAATCTGGCCGAGGAGCAGGTGCAATGGACCGGCGGCGCGCCGCCCAAATCCGCGCACGTGCGCAGCCCGCCCCCTTCTTTTCCAACGACCCTGCCCCCCGAGTCCGGCAGCGCGGCCGACCTCAACGTCGAGATGGCGCGCTACAACGAGCAGCGCTATCGGCAGATGCACGGCATTTCGCGCCCGGCACCCGAAGAGAGGGAAAATGCCGGCCTTGAGACCGTTTCCATGAAACCGGCCCAAGCCCGTGAGGCCGGCGCGGAAGGGCCAATCACCGAAACCGGCGCATCGGCCGGGGCCGGCGCCTCTCTGGGGGCCGTTTCTTCCCCCGCCCGGCGCCCTTCGCACATTTATCCCACCGCACCCAGCGGCGGCTCGCCCCCCGACAAGCCCGACGAGGAGCCGGAGGAGCCAGAACTGCCCCGCTTCGAGAGCGCCCTGCCGCCCCTGCCCAAGATGGACGAGAAGGCCCTGCGCATGGGCCAGGCGCTCAAGGGCAAAATCAGCCAGGCCCGCGCCAAGCGCGAGCAAATCGAGAAGCTCAAGGCCGAGAAAAAGCGCCTGCTGGTCGAGGTCTACCGCCCGCTGGAAACCCGCATCGAGCAGGAGGCGGGCGCGATTACCGAAAAGCTCATCGAATTGGAAAACCATCTCCTGACGGTGCGCGAGCAGGCCGCGCAGGTGCCGCACGAGGTCGCGGACCTGGCCGGCGAGCAGGAGCGCATCGTGCAGGTGGCCGGCGAGATGCACCGCCTCTATTCCGAGACCGACCAGCAGATGACGCGCTCGCTCAACGCCCTCAACGGGGCGCATGCCGACGCGCAGCAGCGCCTGGAGCAGGCGCACCGCATCCTCGACGCGCAGCAGGCGCAGGTGGACGAGCTGGGCCGGCACGCCGACGAGCTGGAGAACCTGCGCCAGCGCACCGAAGAGCACGTGCGCGCGGCGCAGGAGGCGCTGGCGGAACAGCAGGCCCGCATCGACGGGGGCCGCGAAAGCCTGCGCGAGCTGGAGCAGATGCGCGACCAGCTCAGCCAGCGCATGGACGACGGCCGCAAGGAAATGGGCCGCCAGCGCGCGCTCTTGGGTGAAATCGAGCACCAGCTCGGGCGCATCGACGAGGTCCAGCACTGGGTGCAGGAGCACCGCGTGGAATACGGCCAGCGCATGCAGCGCCTGGAGCAGTATGCCAAGAACGCCGGCACGGAATACCACAAGCTCAAGGCCGCGATTGACAGCGGCTATGTGCACCGCTATTTGCGCGATTTGCGCGCGCTTTCCGATTCCTACGAGTTCGAGCTGGCTCAGGCCCAGCGAACCGAAACCGACATCGACCAGCGCCTGGAGCAGGCCAAGAAGGAGCTGGCCATCCTCATCGGCCAGGCGCGCGAGGTGGCCGACACGCAGGAAATGCGCCTCTCCCAAGCCCCGCCCAGCGAGGAGGAGATGCAGGGGCACAGCGACGCGATGGACAAGGCCACGGCCGATTTGATGGGAGCCAGCGCTGATTTGGAGGCCGAGGGACCCAAGCGCCGCCGCCTGCGCGAGAACGTGCGCCGCGCCATGGCGGGCGAGGACGAGCCGGAAGAGCAGGCCGTCCAGCCCGATGCGCCCGTCTCGGTGGTCATCGAGCCGCCCGAAAGGGGAGCGGCGCAGGAAAAGAAGAGGCGCGGCCGGCCCAAGAAGGGAGAATAAAAAACGCCCGGCCGGGCGCGAGCCGCCTCGATGGCCCGACCCGTATCTCTTTGGCGCCCCTCCGATTTGATTTTAAGCTATCCGACCCTAGCCCCAGCCATGCTCGGACGTGCGCGCGCCAAAGGCCAGGGGCTGGTGGATTATGTCATCATCCTCGGCGTGGTGCTGGTGCTGGCGCTCATCGTCCTTGCCCTCTTCGGCGGCTGGCCGGATTTGGCCCTCAGCTACCAGAACCGGCAGGCCGTGACGTTCTGGCGCGACCAGGCGCGCCCCATCACCGTGCTGGAAGCGCACTACCGCATGAGCGACCGGGAGCTGTACA
Source organism: uncultured archaeon (assembly GCA_902384555.1). Lineage (GTDB taxonomy): Archaea > Micrarchaeota > Micrarchaeia > Anstonellales > Anstonellaceae > CAIXYX01. The sequence continues at coordinate 20,893 of CABMCD010000003.1, forward strand.
TGAGCCTGCAGACGCAGGCGGACGAGGCCTTCAACCTCACCGCCCTCTATGCCGACGGCAACCGCCTCGCCCTCTACCTCCACCCCGTCTCCGGCGGCGAGACGCAGGCCTGCGACGTGTCCAGCTGCCTGTCGTTTGGCTGCACCTGCAACGTGGCGCTGGCGCCGCATGCGCGCGTGCCGATTCGCACCGAGCCTTTTGGCAGCGGCCTTGGCTGCCAGCAGGCGGGCCGGCAGGTGGCGATGCCCCTGCAGATGAACTATGTGCGCTCAAGCGACGGCAGCCGCACGCTGTATGAGAACAGCACCATCCGCCTCGTGGTGGACTGCCAGCAATAGGAGGAGGAAGGCGGCGGCACGAAAATATCGGTTTTTTAACCTGTAACCCCCTCGGCCCCTCATGTCTTCCTCTTTGCGCGCGCCAACCCCGCTGGAATACACCACCATCCTCGCCGTGGTGCTGGTCATCGGCCTGATTGTGGTGGGCCTGGCCATGTTCTTTTCCCAAAGCTCGGGCGACGTGACGCAGACCGAGGCGCAGACCTATTGGGCCAGCCAGGCCTATCCCCTGCGCGTGAGCGCCATGCAGGGCTATTATTACTCGGCCGTTCCGACTTCGGGCGAAATTGCGCTTAGCATCGAAAATGTGGATTCCAAGCCCATCACCCTCACCGGACTGGTGCTGGAGCCCTACAGCGACACCGGCGAGAGTTTCGCCGCATATACCAACCACTCGGCCTCCGGCGCCAGCGGCACCTACTGGGGCAGCTCGACGCCGGCCTCGCCGCTGTGGAGCAACAGCATCACGCTGGTGCCCAACCAGCGCATGTCCATCTACCTGCGGGCCAACACCCTCTGCTCCACCGCCGGCACCGCCTCGGCCTCCACCGAACGGTTCAAGAACTACCTGACCATCTACTACCAGACGCAGGACTTCAGCGGACTCTCGTTCAGGGGCATCAAGCCGATTATGGGAAGATGCAACCCGTCGTGAGAAAAAAGAGCAAAATGGCCCGGATGCTTATTGGAGGTCCAACTGATAAAGCTCGGTGATGAGCCGGTCGGCCTTTTTCACCAAAGATTTTCCTGAAACTTCGTAAGGATTATCGAGAAGAAGGCCCAAATCGGAAAGCTTCCGCGTGTAGGGGTTTTCGGCGCCCAAAAGCTCGAGCGAGACGCCGCAAATCGCCTTGAAGGCTTGCCGGTTGGATTCTTCCATTTTTCCGAGCCGGGCCAATACCGTGTCCATGCGCCGCGAATTTTGCCCGGTGACGGGGGCATCGTAGAGCAGGTCGAAGGTGTCGCGCAGGGCGGCGTATTTCTTGAGCTTTATCTTGAAGGAAATGAGCCGCGACAGCTGCTGGTTTCTCCAATGCGCGGACGCCATGGCGGCGGAGTCCGGATTTGTTGAGACCGCCAAAAGGGGCGCAGGAGTCAAATCACCCAAGCGCATGGAGCCCAGAGGCAGAACGTCCTTGACTTCCTTGTGAATAGGTGCGCGCTCTTTCTGCACAATGGTCTGTTTGTCGGTTTTCTGGCAGGCGTAAAGAAGGCTGGCCGTCATCAGCGTGAGGGTTGCAAGTTTTGTGAGCGGAGAAGGTTTCCAGGTCATCCATACCACAACAGGATGAACCAGTATTGGGAACTACATATTTATATAACTTGGATAACGGGCGGGGGAGGGGGGCCGGATAGACGGGAAGAAGATTGGGAAAAGGCAGAAAATGAAAAGAGAAAAAGGAAAAGAAAAGAATTGGGGAAAAATATTCCCTTAACGGGCCGACCGAGCCATGCGTTCAGTCTCGTCGCGCTTCTTGATCGCATACGAGTTCTGCGCGTCGCCCTTGGCCGCCAGCTCCAGCTCGTTCGCCAAAGCCTCGGCGAGGGTGCGCTTGTTCGCAAACGCGCCCATAATCGCCGCGAGGGTGATGTTGCGCAGGGCCATGTCGAGGCGGCGCGAGGCCGACACGTCCACGGCCACCTGGTAGCTCACGCCACCGTAGGAGACGCGGGTGAAGTCTTCGCGCGGGGCCGAATTCTGCACGGCGTCCACGAGGGACTGCACCGGGTTCTTGCCCGTCTTCTTGGACACGATGTCCAGCGCCTGCTCGACCACCTTCATGGCCTTGGTTTTCTGGCCCTGGAAGCGGCCGTCGGTGCGGATGACCTTGCCCGACGTCTTCACGCCGGTTCCGCCGCGCATGAGCTTGTTGCACAGGCGCTCGACGAGGTTGACCTTGCGCTTGCCCAGCGGGGCCTTGGCCTGCCGGCCAAAGGAGTGGGGCATGACCACCGGAGTGAGGTTGATGTAGGCCACCAAGCTCGGGTCGGAGACCGTGACGGTGTCCAACTCGTATTTTCCAAACAATTTTTCGACCATAATAATCGCCAACAAAAAACCCTCTACCTCTTGGGTTTCTCCTTCTTCTTGGTGCGAAGCATTTCGAGCGAAACGCCGTTCACCTTGATGACCTTGTAGCGCACGCCAGGGATAGAGCCCATCTGCCCGCGCTGCGAGCCGCCCAGGCCGTCCACGGTCACTTCATCGTGCTCGTCGATGTAGTTGATGGCGCCGTCGCGCGGGGCGAAGGCGGTAATCATCTTGCCGTTGCGGATGAGCTGAATCTTGACACACTTGATGAGACCCGAGTGCGGTTGCTTCTGCTCCAGCACCTTCTTCTCAATCACGATGCCCTTGGCCATGTTCGCGCCCTCGAGCGGGTCGAACTTCTCCTTGAGCTTGAGCTTGCGGCGCTTCCACGGCTTCTTGAGCCAGCGGGTGCGCTTGCGTTTGCGCGCGATGTCGCGTCCTGCGAATTCTCCCTTACCCATTCATAATCACCAATTTTTGGCACACACCATTTTGTTGCTTTTTCTCCATTTTCTCGTCGTCGTTTGTGAACATCATCTCTGGGGTTCAATGGGCTACGAGCTTGAGGTCGCAGCCGAATTTGCGCTGCAGCAGGGCCCTCTGAACCTTGATGCGCTCGCCCCCTTTTCCGATGGCGGCGCCGCGGTTCTGCTCCTCGACCGTCACGTAAACCGTCTTGCTATTCATCTTCTCGTGGACATTTATATTGGTTATGGGGATGGGGGCGAAGAGGGCGCGCAGGAACTGCTCCATGTCGGAGTTGTCCTCGAACACCAGCACCTGCCGCCCGAAGGCCTGGCGCACGCGGGTGATGTTGGCCCCTTTCGCGCCGATGGCCTTGCCCATGTCCTCGCGGGGCACCAGAAAGACCACGGCGTGCTCGGTGATGAGCACGTCCGCGGCCTGCGCCCCGGTGAGGCTCTCGAACGTTGAGAGGGCCTTGAGGTCGTCGTTGTTGAGCTCCATCATGGGACGAACCCCTATGCCTTGCCCTTCTTGGCCATCTCCATAATCGAGGAGTTTCCGGCGTCCAGCACCAGCAGCATGCTCACCGGGAAGGGCTTGCCGCAAATCGAGCCCAGCTCCATGGAGGTGCCGGCGAACTCGACGATGGGCAGGCTGGAAAGCGCGCAGTAGCGGCGCACGTCCGACGCGTTGTCGGCCGGCGCGTTGGCGGCCAGCACCAGAACCTGTCCCTTGCCGTGGCGCACGCTTTGCATGGATTCGCGCGCGCCCATCACGATTTCGCCCGACTCCGTGCACATGCGAATCGCCTTCGCCAGCGCCGCGGAATCGGTGGATGCAGTTGATTTCGTTGCCATTTCAATCTACCTCTCGAGAGCCAAAACGGCCCTCACTCAGTTCATACGCGTGATGTTCTCAAATCTTCATTTTCAGCCGCACCAAACCTGTGCCCAAGGGAACGGTCTGGCCGACGATGATGTTCTCGGTGACGCCAATCAGGTGGTCCTCCTCGGCCTGAATGGAGGCGTTCACCAGATGCTTGACGGTTTCCTCGAACGCGGCGCGCGCCAGCACGCCGGCCTTCTCGCCGGACAGGCCGTGGCGGCCGACCGACTTGATTTTGCCGTTCATGGTCATGGCGTCGGCCAGGAGCATGATGTGCCGGGCATCCACGTTGAGGCCCTGCATGTCCAGCACCTGCTTGATTTCGCGCACCATGGAGTTGCGGGCCGCCTCGATGCCGAGTACCTTCTCGACTTCCTTGACGTCGTTGGTGTAGAGGCGCGAGGCGTCCACGCCCTCGACCTTGGCGATGCCGGACAGGTTGGAGCCGGCGGTGCGGATGAAGTAGCCGTTCTTGCCCTTGATGACCACGCAGCGGCGGATGCGCTCCACGCCGCGAATCGGCATGCCCTTGAGGCGGTTGGTGAGGCGGCGCAGCATGCGCAGGGAGTTGACCTTGGGCTTAACGTGAAGCACGTTTCCTTCCGTCTCCACCTCGCCGCCCGCGGCGGCCTTGACCTTCTTGCGCACGGCGTCCAGCTCCACGGAGAGGTGGGCCATCTCGTCGGGGTCCACGTCCACGTTGATGCGCTTGTTAAGGAAGTCCTCCTCGACATCGGCGATGCGCCCGAGCGTGATGGACTCGATTTCATTGGCGATGGCCTGCGCCTTCTTCTCGTCCTGCGAGGCCGCGCCGGCGAGATGGATGTCCATCAGCGGCTTTTTCGGCTCCTTGCGCGCGTCCACCAGCTCGATGAGGCGCGGCAGGCCCGTGGGCACCTGCTCGGCGACACCGGCATAGTGGAAGGTGCGCATGGTCATCTGCGTGCCCGGCTCTCCGACCGACTGGGCGGCCACGATGCCGACGGCCTCGCCGGAGGGGATTTTGTTGAGTTCGGATTTTGACATGAATATCACCGTGTGCCGAGTTTACATGTCCAGGTCGTCCTTGGGGCCGGCCGAGTCGAGCGCCATCTCCTTGTAGTTGGCCTTCATCGGGTCGGCGCCGTCGCCGCCGTAGGTGAACTGAACCAGGGCGTGGCGCGAATCGCGCACCGAGAGGTTCTGGCCCACCACCATGTCCTGCAAGGCGTTAATCAGGCGCCGCTGCATGTAGCCCGAGCGGGCCGTGCGGATGGCGGTGTTGACCAGCGACTCGCGGCCTCCCATCGAGTGCAGGAAGAACTCGGTGGCGCGCAAGCCCTTGCGGAAGGATGAGAACACGAATCCGCGGGCGGCCGCGCTGCGGTCCTTGCGCTTGAAGTGGGGCAGGCAGCGGTTGCGGTAACCGCGGCTCGGGCGCTTGGAGCGCACGGCCTGCTGGCCGACCATCGAGGCCATTTGGATGGCGTTGAGAATGGAGCCGCGGGCGCCGATGCGGGCCATGATGATGGACGTGTTGTCCGAGCCCATGAACTTCTCGACGATGCCGCCCGACTCGTCGCGGGTGCGGCTGGTAATCGCCATGATGCGGTCCTCCAGCGTCTCGGACAGGGTGCGGCCCGGCAGGCGGACCAGCGTCTTGTTCTTGTACTGGGTGATGACCGACTCGACCTCGCGGCGCATGCGGTCCTGCAGGGAATCAATCTGCTTGAGCGCCTCGGGCGAGAGCGAGTAGTTGGCCAGGGACACCGAGAAGCCGGTGCGCGTAATCACGGCCAGCGCGAGCTTGCCGTAGCGGTCCAAAAACGTGCGGCCCGCATCCGTGCCCTTGAGCTGGATGACGCGCTCCAATATCTCGTCGGAGGCGCGGTTGTCCAGCGCGCCGGAGACCAGCACGCCGTTCTTGATGATGATGGAGTTGTCGGGGTGGTCGCTTCCGTCCGGCAACTTGCGGGTGAACTTGCTCTTCATGTCCACCGTCAGCTCGCTGGGCAGCAGGGCGGAGAAGATGAGCTTGCCCGACCACTTGTCCTTGCGGTCCGGCTCGGGCAGGCGCGTGATGCCGATGATGGACAGCAGGCGGCAGGCCTCGGACTTGTCGAACTCCGTCTCCATGCGGGTGAGGAAGAAGCCGCCCGACACGTAGTCTTCCTGCGGCTTGATGATGGCGTGTCCGTGGCGGGGGGAGATGACCTGGTCATGCACTTTCATGAGCAGCTCGGCCTCCACGCGGGCCTCCTCGGACTGGATGGCGTGCAAATTCATTTCGTCGCCGTCGAAGTCGGCGTTGTAGGGGGAGCACACAATGGGGTTGAGGCGCAGGGTTCTCCCGGGCAGCACGCGCACGGTGTGGCACATGATCGAGATGCGGTGCAGCGAGGGCTGGCGGTTGAAGAGCACGGTGTCGCCGTCCATCATCTGGCGCTCCACGGTGCAGCCGGGCACGAGCGTGTCCAGCACTTCCTGGCGCGTCGTCTCGGTGACGCGCACGCGCTTGCCGTCCGAGCGCACCACGTATTCGGCGCAGGGGTAGGTCTCGCGCGTGACGAACTGCTTGATGTACTCGATGTTCCACGAGGTGACCGGCACGGGCACGGTCATTTCCTCGGCAATGGCCATGGGCACGCCCACCTCGTCAATGGAGAGGTTGGGGTCGGGCGAGATGACGGTGCGGGCCGAGAAATTGACACGCTTTCCCGACAAGTTGTAGCGGAAACGGCCCTCCTTGCCCTTGAGACGCTGAGACAGCGTCTTGAGAGGCCGGCCGGAGCGGTGGCGGGCGGCCGGAATGTTGGCCGTCTCGTTGTTGAAGTAGGTCGTGATGTGGTACTGGACCAGCTCCCACAAGTCCTCGATGATGAGCTGGGGCGCGCCGGCATTGATGTTGGCTTCCAGGCGCTGGTTGATGCGCATGATATCCACGAGCTTGTGGGTGAGGTCGTCTTCCGAGCGGTCGCCGGTCTCCAGCGTGATGGAGGGGCGGACCGACACGGGCGGAACAAGGAGGGCGGTGAGCACCATCCATTCGGGGCGCGAGTACTGGGGGTCGAGGCCGAGCTGGCGGATGTCGTCGTCCGACACGCCGGCCAGCCATTCGCGCACCTCGGTCGGAAGCATGGTGTCCTTGTCCTTGTAGAAGGTGGTGGGCTTGAGCAGCTTGATTTCAGGCAGCTTGTGCTTGCAGTGCGGGCAGGAGGTGGCCTTGCGCGCGCTCTTGGATTTGGCGTTGGCCGCCACGGCCTCTCCGGCGGTGGGAGCAGCGGAAGAAAGCACGGGCTCGCCCGTCTCCTTCACCACGACCTCCTCCAGCTCGTCCTTCTTGGCTCCTTTGAGCAGCTTGTGACACTGGGGGCAGGTGTTCTTGAGCACGTAGTAAATCACTTTGGAGAACTCGGGGTGCACCACGGGGCGCACCAGCTCGATGTGGGCGAAGTGGCCGGGGCAGGAGCGCAGCTTGCCGCCGCAGGTCTTGCACTTGAGGCCGGGGTCAATGACGCCCATGCGCGGGTCCACCAATCCTCCGTCGATGGGGTAGGAGTCGTCGTTGTAGGTGTCCGGCACCGTGATTTTAACGGCTGAGACCTTGCGAATCATCTCGGGGGAGAAGAGCGAGAAGCGGATGCGGTCAATCATTTTGGAAACGGTCATCATATCATTCACCTCGCATCCTAAGCCTTGTCCCGCATGATGAGCCGCGGGAAGATGCCCAAGGCCTTGATTTCGTCCAAGAGCAGCTTGAAGGCATAACTCATCTCCACCATGGAGAGCGTGCTGGTCTCACACAGGGGGCAGTAGTCCATGTTCTTGGTGTGGTCATGCACGCCAATCGAGCCGCACTTGGAGCACACGAGCTCGTAGGTGCGGTCGGACTCCTCGAGCAGACGCTCGCGAATCAGCATGGAAGCGCCGTAGCCGATGAGGCAGTCGCGCTCCATTTCACCAAAGCGCAGACCGCCTTCGCGGGCGCGCCCCTCGGTGGGTTGGTGCGTGAGCAGCTGCACGGGGCCGCGCGAGCGCACGTGCATCTTGTTGGAGACCAGGTGGTGCAGCTTCTGGTAGTAGATGCAGCCGATGTAAATCTTGGCCTTGACTTGAGTGCCCGTGAAGCCGTCGTAGAGAATCTCTTCGCCGTATTCATCAAAGCCCAAGCCCTTCATCTGGGAGCGGAACTTGTCTTCCGTGTCGCCCAAGAAGGCGGTCGAGTCGCCGAATTCTCCCGTGTAGCACGCGGCCTTGCCGCCCAGCATTTCCAGCAGGTGGCCGGCCGTCATGCGCGAGGGAATGGCGTGCGGGTTGATGATGAGGTCGGGGACGATGCCGTCCTTGGTGAAAGGCATGTCCTCCTGCGGGAGCAGCATGCCGATGACTCCCTTCTGTCCGTGGCGGGAGGCAAACTTGTCGCCGTGCTCCGGAATCTTGATGGCGCGCATGCGGCACTTCACCATGCGGTGGCCGGCCAAGCTGTCGGTAATCAGAACGGAGTCGACCACGCCTTCCTCGCCGCCCTTGATGGCGAGCGAGTTCTCGCGCTTCTTCTCCTCCACCATGCCGAACACGGAGATTTCCTCCAAAAAGCGGGGGGGCGAAGTCTTGCCCACCAGCACGTCCTTGGGGCCGACGGCGGATTCAGAATAGATGATGCCGTCCTCGCCCAAGTGGCGGTAGGCCTTCTCCTCGCGGTAACCCTGCGTGGTGACGGCCGGAATCTCGAACTTGTCCTTCTGCCCGCCGGGGTAGCGGCGCTCCTCGGTCTCGTGCGTCTTGTAGAAGACGGAGCGCCCGAGGCCGCGGTCCACCGCCGAGCGGTTGACCACCACGGCATCGGAGGCGTTGTAGCCCATCATCGAGGTGACGGCCACCACGAAGTTCTGCCCGGCCGCATGCTCGGCGAACTTGAGAATCTTGTAGGGACGCGTCTGCACCAGCGGCTGCTGGGGGTAGAACATCACGTGCGCGCGCGAATCGTTGCGCAGGTTGAAGTTGGAGGTGTAGGTGCCCAACGACTGCTTGGCCATGGCGCAGGCCATGGTGATACGGGGCGACGAGTTGTATTCGGGGTAGGGCAGAACCGAGACGGTGACACCGAAGATGGTGACCGGGTCGATTTCCAGATGCGAGGTGTGCTCGGTGATGTCCTCCTCCTTGAGGGCGATAAGGGAGCTTTCCTCTTCCTCAGCGTCCAGATATTCGATGACGCCCATGGAGACCAGCTTGCCCCAGCTCATCTGGCCGACTTTGAGCTGCTCAATCATCGCAGGCGTCAGCTTGCTCTTGCCGCCCTCGACGATGACGTAGGGGCGCCGGGCGCGGCCGGAGTCGCAGTTGATGACGATGTCCTTCGCCTTGCGGTTGAAGAAGAAATTGGTGCCCACCGGCAAGAGACCGGCGCGGCGGTCCGCCTTGAGCTTGGTCATGAACTCCTGCGCATTGTCGACCACGCCGACCAGGCGTCCGTTGAGCAGGATTTGAATCTTGCGCTCGGGGGGCAGCTTGAGCGCGCGGCGTTTCTTGGATTTCTTGGCCATGAGCATCGCCTCGTGAACTAACCTTGGTGGGGGCGCATGCCCAGCTTGAGCAGGGCCTGCTCCATCTCCTCTTCGTTATCGCCGGTGGAGACCTCGCAGAAGAGCGAGAGGTTCTTCACCAGCGCGCAGGACGGCCCTTCGGGCGACTCATTGGGACAAAGCTTGCCCCAATGCGTGCCGTGCAAGTCGCGGGCCTTGAAGTGCGGGTGCTTTCTCGACAGGGGAGAAATCACGCGCCTCAAATGGGACATGGACGAGAGATACGAGGTGCGGTCGAGCAATTGCGAAACACCCGTTTGACCCGCAATCCAATTACCGGTAGCCATCGAATAGCGGATGCGGTCCGACAGGGCATCGGGACGAACGAGCGTTTGCGCCGCCAAACGGCGGCCGCGAGCGTCCGCCCGGCTTGCCTGATACGCCACATCTTTCACCAGGAACTGGAAGGCGTAGCGGAACAACTCCTCCATCATGTCGCCGGTGAGCTTGATGCGCTTGTTGGCGTAGTGGTCCTTGTCGTCCGCCGGAATGCGCTTGTGGGCGACCAGAACCGCGCGCTCGGCCATCTTGCACAGATAGAGCGCCTTGGCCTTGCGGTCCGCGGCCTCGGTGCCGATGTGGGGCAGGAGATAGGTGTCCAGCAGCACTTCGGCGCGCTTGACGCGGTATTCCTCGTTCTGGCCCGGCGCGGCCTTCTTGCCCACGAAATCGAGGGCATCGGCCTGCTTCTTGGTGGGGTCCACTTCCAGGTTCAGCAGCAGGTCGTTGATGATTTGCGAGTCGTTGGAGAACGCGGCGAGGATTTCCTCGTTTTTCTCCAGACCCATGGCGCGCAGCACGGCGATGAGCGAGAGGTCCTTGGGGGCGGCCGGGAACACGCAGTGCAGCACGCCCTCCTGGGTGCGCTCCACCACGCTTCTTGCGCGGAAGCCGAAGCGCGTCGAGAACACCTTGCAGGTGACGATTTTGTTTTCCTTCTCAAAGGTGCACATCATGCGGTTGGGCGCCAAGTCCTCAATCGAGACCAGCGCGCGCTCGGAGCCGTTGATGATGAAATAGCCGCCCGGGTCGGCCGAGTCCTCGTCCGCGGCCACCAGCTCCTCCTCGGTCATGTTGTCGAGGTGGCAGAGCTTGGACTTGATCATGACCGGCATCTCGCCGATATAGACTTCGGAGAACATCTTCTTCTCCACGCCGTTGTAGACGGGAATGATTTCCAAATAGATGGGGGAAGCGTAGGTGAGGTTGCGCGAGCGGGCCTCCGAGGGCAGGATGGTGCGCTCGGCGCCGTCGGCCTCAATCACCTTGGGCTTGTCGAGGCGGATGCGGCCCAGATGAAGCTCGAAGCCCTCAATCGAGGGACGGATGATGCCCGTGCGGTCCACGATGCGCTGCATCCCGAAGTCCACAAACTTGTTGTAGGAATCCAGGTGCTGCTTCACCAGGCTGTTTTCCTTGAAATACGCCGGAAGGAGTTCTTTGGTCATGCGCTCACCATCATGTCAGGCCCGCCGTCACGGCGATGCGCGTGCGCGCGGGCCGACCTCTCCACGCCGGCATTGATGCCGGCAATAACCCCGCCCGGATGGGCAGGGCATGAATATTTCTCGCTGGATTTGTTCTGATTCCGCTTGCGCGGAAAGCTTAGTCGTCACGCGCCACCATGCGGTAGTAGTGGTACTCGCCGGTGAAGTCCTTGCGCTTGATTTGAATCAAGTCGCCGGCCTTGGCATCCAGACCCCGCAGGGCCGGATCCGTTGCAAGAATTTTGGGGAACTGCGTCTCCGTAGCGCGGTATTTTTCCAGCACTTTGGCCTTCTGCTCGGCAGACAGGACCACATGAGGAGGAATCAGTTCGTGCGTTAGGGTTTCGTCCGTGGTTTTCTTACTCAAAGCAACACCGCTAGCCCGTAGCCTAAAGGCTCCTGATGGGGAAGGTTGAGGAAACGCAAGTTTAAAAACCTATCGTCGATGGATGGAAAATAGGCCATGCACGGGCCAAGAATAACATTAAATAATAATTAATACAACAAAATATCATGAAATCCTCATACTACAAGGTAAAGTCGAGTTACCGCAACAGCACAACCCAGGAAGTTCAGGGTTCCGCCAGAATCCCCAACCCCAACTGGACCCCCCTCTCCATCTTTGACGAAAACCCGACGCCATGGAAGAAAAAAACGATGCTGACCGTGCAAGAAGAGAAAAACCCAGTAAACAGTACAGAAAGCGGTACAGAAAGACGGCAAAACGCCAGGGAGTTCGCGCTGGGGGCCGCTGTTGAACTGCTTGCAGGGATAGCCGGCCAAAGCGGGCCGGTGGACCGGCGGGCAGCCATTGAGCTGGCCAAAAAAACGGCGGGGCCGGACTTGCTTCAAGACCTGACCTACGGCATCATCGCCATCGCCAACGCACGGGACGGCATGCGCGAAAAGGCGATGGAAGGAGTAGCCATGATGCAAGAAGCAAGCCTGCGCGAGATGGTGCAAAAAGCCATCGCCTGATTTTCAAGACCCGCCGGCCCGACCACCGGAAAGCCACCCTTTGAAATGGAATATATCCAAGCCCAGCCCCAGCTTTATTCACGGATAGGTGATTGGTATGTACATGGACATTGCAAACATGACGCTGGAACAGGTGAGCAAGGTGACAAGCATGCTCTCCACCGCCCGCCTGGGCGCCTATATGACTACGGTGGGTGGGCACACCTTCCTCTACGCGGTGCCGGACGAGCAGCGCGTGGTATGGGAAGAGATGTCGATGCTGGCCGAAGTATAGGGAGGCCGGCTTAACTAACGGATATGGATACGGCCGAGCGCACGAACATAGGGCGCAATGAGGCCTCACCTCCCACATATTAAACAGGCCGCAACCCCGGCCGCAGACTATACTTTATTAACTCAACCGCCAATTTTCCTCCATCCATTCTACCTCTTGGGAGGCTATTTCATGCGCGATTTCAAATCCACGGCAGACGTTGAAGTGCCCAAATCGCTGGTCGAGCAGGTCATCGGCCAGGAGAAGGCGGTGGAAATCATCCGCAAGGCGGCCCGGCAGCGCCGCCATGTGCTCATGGTGGGCAGCCCCGGCACCGGAAAATCGATGCTGGCGCAGGCCATGGCCGAGCTGATGCCGGCCACCAGCATGCAGGACGTGCTGGTCTACCAAAACCCCAATGACGAGAGCCACCCGCTGGTGAGCACCGTTCCGACCTACCCCACGGCCGCCGACATCAAGGCCAACCCCATGCTTGCCGGATTTGCGCCGATGGACAAGCTGGGCAAGAAAGAACCGAAGACGGGGAAAGGGGACGCCAGCCCGGCCCAAAGCCAGCCGGCGCCGCTGAATTCGAACGCCGGCTCTTTTTCCCCCATCCCCCCGCTTCCGTTCCAGAAAGGCGAGGAGGACGGGCCGGCCGGCGCGGGCCGCCTGCTGGTGCAGGCCGCGCGTGTGCGCAACACGGCCCCCGCCGGACGCGGGCCTTCGGGAGGCGTGCTCTTCCTGCTCGGCCTTGTGATTATCATCATTTTCCTCTACGCCACCGGCTCGCTGAGCAATGACAACAAGTGGTACGTGCTCGCGGTGCTGCTGGGCTTCGGCCTGCTCTATCTCATCTGGCGCTTCACCAACAGCGTGGGCGCGCGCATGATGGGCGGCATGTCCAACGACACCGGCGCGCCGAAACTCATCGTCGACAACTCGGGCCGGCGCACCGCGCCCTTCATCGACGCCACCGGCAACAAGGCCGGCGCGCTTTTGGGCGACGTCAAGCACGACCCGCTGCAATCCGGCGGACTGGGCACCCCGGCGCATCTGCGCGTGGAGGCGGGCGCGATTCATCGCGCGAATCAGGGCGTGCTGTTCATCGACGAGATGGCCACGCTGAAATACCGCTGGCAGCAGGAGCTGCTCACCGCCATGCAGGAGCGCAAGTACTCCATTACCGGCCAGTCCGAGCTGTCCTCCGGCGCCATGGTGAAAACCAAGCCGGTGCCCTGCGATTTCGTGCTGGTGGCGGCCGGCAACATGGCCGACGTGCGCGCCATCCACCCGGCCCTGCGCTCGCGCATCCGGGGCGGCGGATATGAAGTATATATGGAGGACTCCATGCCCGACACGCCCGAAAACCAGGACAAGCTGGTGCAGTTCGTGGCGCAGGAAGTGGCCAAGGACGGCAAGATTCCCCATTTCGACCGCGAGGCGGTGCTGGAAATCATCAGCGACGCGAAGAGAAAGGCCGGGCGGGCCAAGCGGCTTACCCTCAACCTGCGCGAGCTGGGCGGCGTGGTGCGCGCGGCCGGGGATTTGGCCCGCGAGGAGGGCGCGCCGCTGGTGACGCCGGACCACGTCAAGCGCGGGCGCATCGTGGCGCGCACCATGGAACAGCAGGTGGTCACCCACATCATCGAGTTCAAGAAGGATTACGAGGTGTTCGGCACCTCCGGATACGCCGTGGGCAAGGTGAACGGCCTGGCCGTGCTGGGCGACTCGTCCGGCCTGGTGATGCCCATCGTGGCCGAGGTCACGCCGGCCGCCAGCCGCAACGAGGGAAAGATTATCGCCACCGGAAAACTCGGCTCGATTGCCAGAGAAGCCGTCGAAAATGTTTCGGCCATTGTCAAGAAGCACATGGGCCGCGATGTTTCGTCCTACGACATCCACGTCCAATTCCTGCAAACCTACGAGGGCGTGGAGGGCGACTCGGCCTCGATTTCGATTGCCTTGGCCGTGCTCTCGGCCATGGAAAACATCCCCATCCGCCAGGACGTGGCGATGACCGGCTCGCTCTCGGTGCGCGGCGACGTGCTGCCCATCGGCGGCGCCACGGCCAAGACCGAGGCGGCCATTGAGGCGGGCGTGAAGCAGATTATCGTGCCGCGCAAGAACGAGCCGGACATCTATCTGCCCAAATCCGCCAAGGACAAAATCATCATCACGCCCGTGTCCGACATCGTGGACGTGCTCAAAATCGCCCTGCAGGACGGAGCGCAGAAGAAGAAGCTGGTCAGCGAGATTGAGAACGGCTACCGCAAGATGAGGAAAGGGAGAAAGTAGGTTCTTCAGGCCGGAATGTCGATGAAGCCTTTTTCTGTTTTTTCGGGTTTCGAGGCCTCCTCTTTCTTTCCCTCCGCGCCCAAGGCTTCGTAAATCGATTTGGCCAGCCACAGCTGGTTGGTCTTGCCCAGCTTCTCGATGCGGACGATTTTCTTCTCCTCCAGCCGCCCCACCACGCGGTGCGCGCGCAGGCGGCTCATGCCCTCCAGCCGCGACACCTGCGCCTGCGTGGTGTGGCCCTCGCTCTTGAGCAAAAACTCCACCACGTCCCGCTCGTCCGTGCTCAGGAAGGAAAGCAGGAGCCCGGCGTTTCCGGCCGAATCGCGGGCCGCCACCTGCACGCGCTCGGCCATGAGGAAATACATGGCCGCGCCCACCACGATGCCCAGCAGCGACACGGCAATCATCATCTCGAAATGGAAGCGGAAGAGGAACTCGACGAACCCGGGCGCGGCCTCGCCGCTGGTGGCCCAGATGTAGCTTCCCAGCATGGCGAACACCAGCAGGATGAAGCCGGCCATGATGGCCACCGAGAGCAGAAAGCGCTGTTTGAATGGCATGTTTCGCATGGGTGAAACACCTTTTTGGACGGTGAAACGATTGTTTCACCAATCTATATGTATTGTTTCAGACAAATGAAATGTTAATAACCCTGCGGGGGCGCGACCCCTGCAGCGAAGTTGGGAGTGAGCAAATGGAAAAAACAATCCGCATCGGCAAGATGCATTGCGAATCCTGCGAGAAACTGCTCAAGATGGCGATGGAAGACGTGCCAGGCGTGCAGGTCAAGTCCATCAGCCACCAGAAAGGGGAGGCGGTCGTCCAGATGAAGGACGCGCTTTCCTGGCCGGCCGTGAAAAAGGCCATTGAGGCCGAAGGATACACCGTCCAGTAGAGGGATATGACTATGACCAAGACCTACCAGGTGGAAATCCAGGGCATGACCTGCGAGAGCTGCGAGCGCATGGTCAGCCGCTGCGTTTCAAAGATAGATGGAACCGAGGTGCTTTCCGTGTCGGCCAAGGACGGACGGATGAGCGTGCGCGCGCCGGAAGGCAGCGGCGAGCGGCTGCGGCAGGCCATTGAGGAAGCCGGATACCGGATGGTGTCCGTCGAGAAAAAAACCGAGGACGCGGGCTCGAGAAAGGAAACGGAAAAAATCAGCTACCCGGCCGTGCCCAGCGCCGGAGAAGTATGGCGGGGCATCATGGGCTCCAGCATCGAGTGGCTGCCCGAGCGCACCCTGCTCACCCACGCCACCGGCACGCTCACCGCGCTTTTGGTGCTGCTGGCTTTCATGTATTTCGGCCTCTGGCGCGAGCTGCCGGGCTTTTTCGCCGCGCAGATGCCGCTCCTGCTGCTGGGCGCGGTGGCGGTGGTGTCGGTGGTGGCCACGGGTTACCATTTCAGCGCCTATAAGCGCACGATTTCCTGCTCGATTGGAATGATGGAGGGCATGACGTTCGGCATGATGACCGGCTTCATGATTGGGGCGCTTATCGGCGCGACCAACGGCATGTTCTGGGGCAGCGTGCTGGGCATGCTGGTGGGCTGCGCGGCCGGCGTCTGGGCCGGATGGCGCAGCGGCGTGATGGGCGTGATGGAAGGCCTGATGGCCGGCGTGATGTCCGGCACCATGGGCGCGATGCTCTCGGTGATGCTGCTCGCATCCCCGCTCATCGAATTCCTGGCGCTGCTCACCGCGCTGTGCGTGCTCATCCTCATCGCGCTGGCCTACATGCAGGTCAATGAGATGGGCAAGCTGGACCACAAGTCGGCCGATGTGGGCACGTTCGCATCGATGGCCAGCAGCAGCGTGATTTTCTTCCTGCTGCTCACGATTGTAATGGTATATGGGCCCAAGCTGGGCCCGGTTTGGGGAGGATGAGAACATGAAAACACACGAAATTCTTGCCGTTGTGATGCTGGTCCTGGTGGCCGGCTGGATTGCATTCATGGCCAGCGCCAGCACGGCCAGCGCTTCGCGGGCCGGAACCGGCGGCTGGAACGCGCAAACCGTCGCCAGCCCGCCGATTGTGGCGGCCGGCGCGAACGCGAACCCGCAGGCGAATGCCGCCCCGGCCGCAATCGCGAATCCGGGCTCCGCGCCCCAAACGGTGACCATTCAGGTAAGGGGCAACGGGGCGCGCTACGCCCCTGACACCATCCGCGTCACGCAAGGCCAGCACGTGCGCCTGGACTTTGACCCGGCCACCCTGCCGGGCTGCGAGGCGCAGGTCATCATCTGGGGGCTTAACCAGCAAATCACCGTCAGCCCCTCCAACCACGTGCTGGAATTCGACGCCAACGCGCCGGGCACCTACCGCATGTCCTGCGGCATGGGCATGATTAACGGCGCGTTCATCGTGGACGCGGCAAACGGGGCCGGCGCCAATACGGCGAATACGGCTCCGGCCGCGGCGGCAAATCCGGCCCAGCTCCAAGGAGCCGTTGACCCGACCACCCTGCCCGGCCCCAAGGGCGGCTCATGCGGCGCGGGCGGAAGCTGCGGGTGCGGATGCGGCGGCGGGGCGCGCTAAATAAAAAGCGTGCCGGAATTTCAGAGGAGGAAGTGGGGATATGAAAAAAACCGACCTGACGATTAGCGGGATGCACTGCGCCTCGTGCGCCGTGCTCATCGGCCGCGGCCTGGGCAAGGTGCCGGGCGTGAAGGCGGCCAACGTCAATTACGCCGCCGGCAAAGCCATGGTGGAATATGACGAGGCGGCCGCCAGCGACCAGGCGCTCATCGAGAAGGTGAAATCGCTGGGCTATGGGGCCGAGGTCGGCGTTTCGCTTGAGCACGAAAAGGAGATGCGGGCGCAGGAAATCCAGGAGCTGCGCACCAAGCTCGTTTTTGGCGCCGTGCTGGCCGTTCCGGCCGTCCTCATCGGCATGTTCTTCATGGACATTCCCTACCGCCTCCCCATCCTCTTCCTCCTCTCCACCCCCGTGCAGTTCATCGTGGGCCGGTCGTTCTATCAGGGCGCCATCTCGGCCGCCCGCAACAAGACCGCCTCCATGGACACCCTCATCGCGCTGGGCACCACGACCGCCTACGTGTACAGCCTGGGCGCGCTCCTGGGGCTGGTGCAGGAGCAGTATTTCGAAGTCGGTGCCTCGCTCATCACGCTGGTCATTTTGGGCAAGTATTTGGAAGCCCTTGCCAAGGGCCGCGCATCCGAGGCGATTCGCAAGCTCATGGACCTCTCGCCCAAGCAGGCGCGCGTCAAGCGCAACGGGCAGGAGATGATGATTTCCACCGCCGACATCCGCATCGGCGACATCATGGTCATCCGCCCCGGCGAGAAGATTCCGACCGACGGCACCGTGCTGTCGGGCGATTCTTCCGTGGACGAGTCCATGCTCACCGGCGAGTCCATTCCGGTGGAAAAGATGAAGGGAAGCAAAGTCTATGGCTCGACCGTGAACGCGCACGGCGCGCTGAGCGTGCGGGCCGACAAGGTCGGCTCCGACACCGCGCTGGCCCAAATCGTCAAGCTGGTGGAGGACGCGCAGGGCAGCCGCGCGCCCATCCAGCGCTTTGCCGACCAAATCAGCGCCGTCTTCGTCCCCGTGGTGGTGGGAATCGCCGTTCTGGCGTTTGGCGGCTGGTACCTGTTTCTCACCAGCGGCATGGCCGCCCAATTCCTGCCGGCTTCCATCCTTCCGGCCGACCCCTTCTCCTTCGCGCTGCTGGCCGCCGTGTCGGTGCTGGTGATTGCCTGTCCCTGCGCGCTGGGCCTGGCCACCCCGACTTCCATCATGGTGGGCTCGGGCATCGGGGCGCAGAAAGGCATCCTCTTCAAGTCGGCCGAGGCGCTGGAGGGCACGCACAAGGTGAACGCGATTGTGCTGGACAAGACCGGCACGCTCACCAACGGAAAGCCCGCGCTGACCGATATTGTGGCGCTGGCCGCGAAACACAACGAGAATTCCATCCTCTCCCTCGCCGCCTCGATTGAGAAGCCCTCCGAGCATCCCATCGCGGACGCGATTGTGCAGGCCGCGCAGGCGCAGGGCCTGAAGCTGGCAACCGCCAAATCCTTCAAAGCCCACCCCGGACACGGCGTAAGCGCCACCATAGCGGGCCGGGCCGTCTCGTTCGGCAACGTCAAGATGATGAAAAAGGCCGGAGGCCGGCTGGACGCCAACGCCGCCGCGCAGCTGGATCGCCTCGAGAACGAGGGCAAGACCACCATGATTCTGATGCAGGGCAAAACCGTCATCGGACTGGTGTCGGTGGCCGACACCCTCAAGCCCACCAGCGCGGCCGCGGTGGCCGAGCTCAAACGCCTGGGCCTGCGCACTTTCATGCTCACCGGCGACAACGCGCGCACCGCGCGGGCGATTGCGGCGCAGGCCGGAATTGACGCCGTTATTTCCGAGGTGCTGCCGCAGGACAAGGCGGCCGAGATACAGAAACTGCAGTCCTCAGGCCTCAAGGTGGCCATGGTGGGCGACGGCATCAACGACGCCCCCGCGCTGGCGCAGGCCGATTTGGGACTGGCCATGGGCTCGGGCAGCGACATCGCCATTGAGAGCGGCGACGTGGTGCTGATGAAAAGCGACCCCATGGACGTGGCGCGCGCCGTGAAACTGGGGCGGGCCACCATCGCCAAAATCAGGCAGAATTTCTTCTGGGCGCTCTTCTACAACATCTTGGGCATTCCGATTGCGGCCGGGCTGTTCTACCCGATTACGGGCTGGCTGCTCTCACCCATGATTGCGGGCGGCGCGATGGCGATGTCGTCGGTGTCGGTGGTGGCCAACGCGCTGACGCTCAAGTGGATAAAATTGTAGGTTTTTCTTCCTTCTTTTCTTTCTTGGTTTCTAGGTCGAGAGCAGAATCTTCTCGCCCACCCGCTCCACGTCCTCGAGGTGCACCACCATCTTCTGGCCCAAGGCCGTCTTGATGGCGATGGTGCCCTCGTGCGGGTCAAGGCCCATCACCTTGCCCACGTAGTTGCCGGCCGCGCCCAACACTTCCTTGTTCTCCAGCTTGAGGTTGAGCAGCACGCGGCGCTTGATGGTGCGCAGCAGGTTGATGGAGACAAAGCCCATCAGCACCGAGGCCAGAATGACCACCACGAAGTCGTCGAAGGAAACGTAGGGCGGCGCGTCGTTCACCACCCATACCGCGCCGGCCCAGAACACCAGCCAGAACAGGATGGTGGAGACGGCGTATTGGCCGTATTTGATGATTTCCACCTTGCGCTTTTCGGCCAGCATGTCCAGCGCGCGGCCGGCCAGCAGCAGCAGAATGGGCCAGGGCAGCAGCACCAGCACCGAGCGCAGGCTCCCGGCCGCGATTTTGGCCAGATTCGAGGTCTGCGCCGCGTAGGAGATGGCGCTCTGGTAGCCCGACCAGAAGGAAATGAGGATGAGCGGGGCGGCCACCAGATAGACCACCAGCGAGATTTTCTCGGCCGAGAAGTCGAAGGAGGAGAGCATGCGCCCCAGCGCCTCCTCAAAGCCGAAGGCCTTGAAGAGCAGGTAGAGCGAGATGATGCCGATGGGCACGTACCAGCCCAGGCCCAGAGTGTAGGAAATCACGAACAGCAGGCCCAGAAGCGCCGGAACGCCGAAGATGAGACGGGCGTAATAGGGCTCTTTCAGCTTTTCCAAAATGACGAAATAGGTTTTCTCAAGCTCTTTTGCCTGCTTCATCACCACGATTTCGACCGCATCCACCTTGATGCGCGACTGGATGATGGGCAGCAGCGAAGAGTCCGACTCGCCGTCGGAGACGAAGACGCAGGAGTCGCAGGGGAATTGGGAGAGCAGCCGGTCCAGCTGCGTCGAGACGGCCTCGTCGGCCGCGTAACCCAGTTTGGCCGAGCCGGTGAGCGTCGCGATTTGCACGGAGTGGTTTTTGGAGAGGTGGTCGTAGACCGAGATGGCCTTGAGAATCGCGTTGGTGTCGGTCTCGCCGGGGTCGGCCAGGCCCAGCGCCAAGGCGGCGTTGAGGTTGGCCTCGCGGCCGATGATGGGGCCGGAGATGCCGGCCTTCTCGTAGAGGTCGTTGTCGCGGTCGACGCAAATGACGAGCTTGGGCTTGCCGGGCATAGGGAATTCCTCGAATGGCGGGATGGATGTCCCGATACGGCCTAATGGGTTATGGGTATTTAAATATAGAACGTGCGAGGTCTATCAGACGTTCAAACAGCCCCCAAATTGTCTTTTTTGGAGCGTTATCCATGTCCGATTCAAACCGTTTAGTCCGGCCCGGAGAGGAGGTCGGCATTGAGGAAGAATAC
>CABMCD010000004.1 GCA_902384555.1 uncultured archaeon
CGCCCTCTACCTCTACGGGGACTCGGACCGCAACCGCGTCTATGGAAACGCCATCAACGGCACCAGCTCCATCGGCCTCGCCCTCGCGTACTTGGGCATGCCCCAGTTCAACAACATCACCAACAATACCATCTACTCCCCCGACCGGACCATTGACATGATTGGCGGGGCCCAGAACAACTCCATTTGGAACAACGTCATCACGGCCACCACCGGCCCGGCCCTGCACGTGCGCGACATCTACAACAGCTTCTGGAACAACACCATCAGCTGCGGCCTTGGCGGCGGCATATCGCTGGAAAGCAACACCGACACCTACCCCAACGGCACCAACAACACCTTCTACAACAACCGCATCAACTGCACCTCCGGCGGCGCGGCCATAAAGGCCAACGACTCGCAGGTCAACTACAACCTCTTCTACAACAACACCATCGAAGCCTCGGTGTGGGTGAATGATTCGGGCTCCAATTACTACAACACCACCGGCATGGGCAACATTTACTACTTCGCCAACCACACGCCCAGCTGGTCGGTGTTCGATGTGGTGGACACCAACAACGACACGTGGGCGGACGCGGGCAACGACAGGCCCTTCAACGCCACCACCGTATCAGGCTACTTCACCGGCGCGGGCAAGCCGCAGGACTGGTTCCCCTACACCAGCAAGACGGCCGGCACCTGCGGCACGCTTGGCACGGCCGGGCAGACCTACACCCTGTACGTCAACTATTCGACCGCCACGAGCTGCTTCAACGTGACGGCCGCCAACGTCGTGCTGGACTGCAACGGCTACTCCGTGCAGGGCGCCGACGCCAACGGCTCTTATGGTGTCTATTCCAACCAGTTCAACACCACCGTGCGCAACTGCCACATCAGCGGCTTCGAGGCCGGCCTCTGGCTGGAGGATGCCAGGAACGCCTCGGTCTACAACAACACCTTCGACCCCTCCTACTGCCTCAAGCTCAAGGACACCAACGACAGCGTGTTCGCCAACCTCACCTGCCTGAACACCTCCAACCGCGCCATCTGGCTCACCCAAGGCTCGAACCGCAACAGCTTCACCAACTTCTCCATTGACGTGCGCAGCTCGGGCCACGGCATCTACGTGGACGGCGGCGCGAACAACAGCTTCGATTGCATGGGCAACTCCATCATCGGCATGAACACCTCCAGCCACTACGGCGTCTACTCCGACCAGATTGGCACCACCGTCCAGAACTGCCAAATCAGCAACTTTGAAACCGGCATATACCTCAACGGCGCCACCTATGGCCTCATCCAGAACACCTCGGCCTCATCCACCAGAGGATACGGCATCTATCTCTACACGGGGGCGAACTACAACCGGATTATCAATTCCAACGCGACTTCCAGTGCATACAGCGGCCTGTCCATCCGCAACAGCCTGAACAACAACGTATCCGGCGCCCAAATCAGCGGCTATGACAACACGTATGGCGCACTCATGTTCTATAACAGCGGGAACAACAGCGTCATTTCCAACTCCACCATCAACGGAAACGGCGGAACCTATGCCGTCACCATGCGCTCCGCCACAAACGGGAACAATACCTTCTACAACAACACCATCCTCAATGCCAACACCGCAATCTTTGCCTCTGCCGCAAGCGGGAACAGCTTCTACCTCAACAACATCACCGCAAGCGTATGGGTGAACGACGCGACCGGCTCGAACTACTACAACGTCTCCGGCTCCGCCCCCACCCAGACCGCCGGCAGCACGGGCGAGGGCGGCACCGTCAGCCTCTCCTGCCCGGCCGGCACCACCATCCAGAGCTTCACCTCCACCTACGGGGCCAACTGCGCCAGCGCCTGCCCCGTCTCGTGCGGCACCTGCACCATTGGCTCCCCCTCGTGCAGCGTGACCTACAACAACGCCAACTGCGGCGACTGCCACAATGGCTGCAGCAAGAACGGCAACCTCAACCTCACCTGCGGCCTTGGAAACCGGGGCAACATCTACTACTTCGCCAACGGGACTCCGAGCTGGAACGTCTACTCCTTGGTGGACCAGACCGGCGACGGCTGGGCCGACACCGGCTACAACGTGCCCCTCAACTCGAGCGTGAGCGAGTGGAGCGGCTCCGGCGCGGATTACCACCCCTACACCACCGTGCTCGACACCTACCCCAACCTCACCAGCCTCACCATCGGCCCCAACCCGGCCTACAAGACCAGCACCCTCTACTGCACCATCAACGCGACCGACAACGAGCAGGCCAACCTCACCGCCTACTGGGAATGGTACCGCAACGGCACCAACCAGACGGCGCTGGCCGGCAACATGACGATGCTCAATGCCACCGCCACCAACCTCACCCAGACGGTGTCGTCCAGCCTGTTCAACAAGAGCGACACGTGGATGTGCCGCGCTAAGCTGTGGGACGGCACCCTCTACTCCAACTGGACCAACTCCAGCGACCTGCAGGTTTCCAACTCCCTGCCCAACTTGCAGGACATGAGCCTCACCAACCTTACCCAAAACAGCCTCAGCCTCTGCCGCGTCAATGTGACGGATGGGGACGGCCAGCAGGACCTCAAATGGGTGAACTTCACCATCGTCAACCCCAACGGCACGCTGGTCATCAACAACGTCAACGGCACCCGCGAGGGCAACACGACCTTCTACGATTCCGGCACCTTCAACCTCTCGGTGGACGGCTACTGGAACTGCACCGCCACGGCCGTGGACTATTCCAACGCCTCGGTCAACCTCACCGGCAGCTTCCAGGTCATCCGCGAGTGGCAGAAGTACTACGGCCTGACCTCCGGACAGCTGCAATTGGGCAGCGGGGCGGCCAACTACCTGCTCAACTGGTCGGCCACCTACGGGCAAGTCGTCTATGTGGCCGAGCCCTCGGTGGACCTCAACTTCACCTACCTCTATCCCTTGGGCG
This sequence comes from uncultured archaeon, assembly GCA_902384555.1. Lineage (GTDB taxonomy): Archaea > Micrarchaeota > Micrarchaeia > Anstonellales > Anstonellaceae > CAIXYX01. Next base: position 2,922 of record CABMCD010000004.1, read on the forward strand.
TCTGCCCCAACGGCAGCCTGCACACCAGCCAGAACGACTTCGCGCTGGCCGACCAGCTGCTGGGCCTGAGCACGGCCTCCAGCCGCTCGATTGAGGGCCTGTTCGACGCCAACAACAACTCCATCGCGGACACCAACGCCAGCTTCAAGGTGTTCGGCCGCACGGTGAACAACGTGCCGGTGGCCAAGATAGCCAATTCCTCGGCCTTCTCGACCGGCATCTTCTGGCAGGGCACGGCCGGCTCGACGCTGTGCTATGACGGCGCCAAGGACCTGGTGTTCGCGGTGACCATCAACAAGGCGGCCAGCGGCACCTACGGCGCGTCGGACTACGAGCTGATGATTCCACAGGAGCTGGCCCGCTACAAGAGCCCGAGCAATGCCAAGGTCAACTTCTACGGAGAATACCGGGGACAGAACGACTAGGCAAGACGACAGCGGATAGGCAATAAAGAGAGGGCTAGCGGACAGCCGGGACGGGAAAGAAGGCCGGAAAATGAGGAGGAAAGTGGCCGGAAAAGACCGGGAGATAGAGAGAGGAAAGAGGGCCGGGGCAGGAGAAAAAAGAAGAAGGGAAAGGAAAGAAAAAAGAAGAACGGGCGCGCCTCGGGGGCGCGCCCTTTGTTTTTTGTTTTAGTTCTTGGTGTAGAGCAGCACGCTCGCCGGCTTGCGGAACACGTTGCCCAGCTTCACGCCCACCAGCACCGCGGCCTTCTTGTTCTCGGCCAAATCGGCCAGGCGCTGAGTGATGATGCCGTCAAACACCACGCCATACACGTCCGGCTCGCCCTCAAGGGTGCGAATCATGTCGCGCACCGGGATTTCCTTGAGCACGCCGAAGTCCGCCGAATAGAAGCGGGCCTTGAGGGTGCCCTCCATCTCGCCCAGCGCGCCCAGCAGCTGGGGCGGGACGGCCGAGAGGGCCGGAGCGGACGGGGCCGGAGCTTCGGACGGGGCGGACGGCTCGGAGGGAGCCGGCGCGGGGGCAGAGAAGGCGGAGGGCGCAACATCCGAAGCGGGCGGCTGCGGGTGGCGCGGGGCGTCCATCTCGTTTTTCACGATGCCTTCCGCCACCTGCGCGGCGAGGGGCGCATCGTTGGGCGGAGGCTGCACGAACTGGGCCATGCGACCGCGCTCGGGCCGGCCGCGCCCGCTCACCATGTCGCCGGAGCGGGTGGAATAGGAGCGGCGCTCCGAGCCCGAAGAGCCGCCGAAGGCGGCCTGATTCTGGGAGCCGAACGAAGAGCCCTGATTCTGGACAGCCGGGGCGTAAGCGGGCTGCGAGCCGGAAGCCTGGCCTTGCTGGCCATAGCCCGCATTCTGGCTCGCGCCGTACGCGGCCGGCTGCTCGTAGGACTGGCGGCGCTCGCCGCGGTTGAACTGCGGGCGGTAGCGGCCATTTTGGCGCTCCTCCTGCCCGGGGCCGGTGGAGCCCTGCTCATAGGGCACTTTGGAGCGCAGGCACTTGATGAGCTCCTTGCGCGTCAGCTCCTCGACTTCCTTGCCGGTGGGCGCGCGGGCGACAAATTCGATGTCGGCAATGCGCGCCAGCTCGTTGAGGATGATGTCGCCGCCGCGGTCGCCGTCCAAGAAGACGGTCACTTCCTTCTCGCGGCAGAGTTTGGCCACCGAGGGCGCCACGTTGGCGCCGCCCACGCCCACCACGTTGGTGATGTCGTTTTTCAGCAGGTTGATGACATCGGCGCGGCCCTCCACCAGAATGATGGAGTCCGAATCCGCCACGCCGGGGCCGCTGGGCAGTTTTTCAGGCCCATACTCCGCAATCTCGGCCGTTTTCACTTCCGAGCGCACCTGCTCGGAGATTTCCTTGCTTTCCGGAATCTCGTTGAGCAGCAGGTTCTTGAGCAGGCTCTTGGCGCGGTCCACCAGCAGCTTGCGCTTGGTGGAGCGCTGGTCCTCCACTTTGTCGATGGAGAGGTGCGCCTCGCAGGGGCCGACGCGGTCCACGGTTTCGAGCGCGGCGGCCAGAATGCAGGTCTCGACCATGTCAAGCGAGGAGGGCAGCTTGATTTTGCCCACCGACTTGCCCCCGCGGGGGGTGAGGTCGACCTCGATGCGGCCGATGCGGCCGTTTTTCTGCAGTTCGCGAAGGTCCAGCTCGTCTCCAAGCAGGCCCTCCGTTTGGCCGAACACGGCGCCCACGACGTCGGGCTTTTCGACCAGCCCGCCGATTTCAACATTGGCATAGACGATGTATTTCACGGTGTCGATATAGGTTTTTCCCATTGTGATTCACCCATTTGTGAAGCATCATGGGAGGCAGCAAAAAGAGGCAAAAAGAGGGGCTTAGCGCCCGGCTTGCTCGCGCTTCATGCCCTCATGGAGGGCGGCCAGGAATTCCTCCTTCGACGGCGCGAAGGCGATGGTTTTTCGCCGGCTGGTGTGTCCCCGCACGATTTGCACGGGACAGCCCGCCAAGCGGGACAGCCATCGGGTGAGCGCCAGATTGGCGCGGCCGTCTTGGGCCTGCTCGGGCAGGCGCGCCTTCAAAACAGGCGCATCGGCCATGCCCGAAACGGGGTGGACGAACTCTATGGCTTGAACCCGGGCATTGGGCACGACTTGCAGAACGATTTGACCCATTGGGGTACCCAATATGACGCCCGGGGAGATGAGCGCGAACGCTCTTTTTGCGTCTTTGACTGCCTTATGATGCTTTTGTGATTTTTTGCTCATTTTGGTTTGTTTTCATTCGTGGCCTGGAGCGCTGTTGACAGCCTTTTCATCGCTGTGCTCGGGGCGCCATCCACGCCCAGGACCGTATTAGATAGGGCAAACCGGGCTTTATAAACGTGCCCGTGCCGGGGCCGGAAAAAGGGGGACAAATGACGAAGAAAAAGAAGAGGATGGAGGCAGGTTCTAGCGCCGGCGGCGCTTGTGCCGGCGTCCGCCGCCCTGCCCGAAGGGGCGCGGGCCGCTCTCCGGGCGGCGGTTTTCCTGGGATTTGCGCCCGAAAAACTGGCCGCCGCCCTGCGGGCTGCGCCCGCCCGGCGAGCCGGAATTGGAGCCCGGCGAGCCGGAAAAGCCGCCGGAGCGGGAGGAGCCGCCGGAGAACGGGATGCCGCCCGTGCGGGAGCCGGAGCGGTTGCCCTGATTTTGGCCGCTGCGCGAGCCGAACGAGCCGCGCTCGTTGCTGCCCCGGCCGCCTCCGAACGAGCCGCGCTCGCGGCCGCCCCGCGAATCGCGCCGGCCCGAGGAGCCGGAATTGGCGGTGCGGATGCCCATGTGGTCCGCGCGCTCGTGCACCGCCTCGCGGGCTTTGCGGCGCGCCGAGCGGAAGTAGTCCAAATCGGCCTTGGCCTCCTCGGACAATTCGGGCTTTTCCTCGCCTTCCGAGTCTACGGGCAGTTTGGGCCGCTGCTCGATGGGGGGCAGATAGGGGGCGGAGATGGAGCGCAGGTAGTGCGGCACGCCGGTGGGGCGGCTGAGCATGCGCCGCGTGGCGCCGGACGCCTGGAAAAGCGCGTGGTTGAACGCCGTCTCGGCCAGACTCTCGACCGAATAGATGTCCTGCGAGGACACCTTGAGCCCGCAGGCGCCCAGCACCGCCTTGTCCATGAAGTTGGAGGCCACCTCGCCGATTTTCTGCTCGGACAGCGCCGAGCCGCCGAAGGTGCGGATCACCAGCGCGCGCTTGGAGGAGAGGAGTGGCCGCAATTCGTGCTTCTCATAGCGGAAAGCGAAGCCGGGAGTGAGGACGCGGTCGATGAAGCCCTTGAGCATGGCCGGCGGGGTGGACCACCACACCGGGTAGAGGAAAATCCACACCTCGCAGGCCGAGAGGCGGGATTGCAGGGCCGCCACGTCGGGCGGCACGCCCTTGGCATAGAGCGCGTGCTCCTCCTCGGACGTGACGGGGTTGAAGTTCTCGCGGTAGAGGTCGATGAGCTCGACGCTTGCGCCGGCCTCGGAGAGCACGCGCTGCACGGTCTGCAAAAGCTGCCTTCCGTGCCCGGCCGTGTTGGAGGGGTAGGCGTAGATGACGCACACGCTCGGCAGGGAGGCGGGCTCGCTGCCCGCAGATGCGGGAATGGAATCGTTGTTCATGGGGTTTACCTCATAGGGGCTCGAATGGTCGGCAGGCCGACAGGCGAAAAGAAGCTCCTCAAACGGAAGCGAAGAAGCGCTTGCGCACAGAGGGGCAAGTCCGGGCCGTCCAGAATCCGGATGGCTCGCAGTCTTTTCGATAGGGGCTGTTCTTTGGTTATCACCTAATCAATGGGTCCTGCCGGGGGGAGCCATTTGTAGTTATGAATAAGATGGGGCGGGGCCGCTTTATAAAACCGGCAGAGGAAGGGCGGGAAAAAGAGGATGGTTTAAATACTTGTCCGACGTGGCCCCTTTATCCGACAAGTCGGGGTGAAATTCATGAAAAAGAAAACAAGCTCCAAGAAAATGAGCCTGGACGCGTGTCCGTCCTGCGGCGAGGCATACTGCGAGTGCTGCCCCACTCCGCACCCCTACGGGCGCGGCAAGGCGCTCTTTGCCGTGGCGATTGGCATTCTGCTGATTCTCTTCGGCTTCCAGTACATCACCATTCAGGTGCTGGCGCTGGTGCTGGGCGTGCTCTACATCCTCAAGGGCTCCTTGAGGCTGATGGGCAACTGGTAGAGCTTTTTCGCCCGGAGGGCGAAAAACCTCGGAAAACCGCCAACCATTGGCAATGCCCGAATTACAGGCGGGCGCTTGAGGCGCCCGCCCCGTTTTTTATTATTTGAACGCCCAGCGTGAGCCGGCACAGGCATAAAACCTTTGCTTAACCACTCCTCTTCATGTCCAAATCCGCTCCTTCCTCCCCTCCGTGGGCCGAGACCGCCAAGTTCGCGGCCGCGCAGGAGGCGCTCAAATATGTGCCCGCCTCCATGAGCATCGGCCTTGGGACCGGCTCCACCAGCTCCCTCTTCATCCAGCTGCTGGCCGAGCATGCGAGAAAAAACAATTTGCAGCTCAAATGCACCGCCACCTCCAAAAAAAGCGAGGAGCTGGCCAAAAGCCTCGGACTCAACGTAGTGGAGCTGGGGCAGCTGGATTCGATTGATTTGGCCGTGGACGGGGCCGACCAGGTGGATTCGCGAAGACGGCTCATCAAGGGCTACGGAGGGGCGCACACGCGCGAGAAGGTGGTGGAATACGCCACCAAGCGCCTGCTCATCATCTCCGACCACAGCAAGAAAAGCAAAAAACTGGACAAGCCGGTGCCGGTGGAATTTTTGCCCTTTGCGCAGAAGCGGGTGGAGGAGGGGCTCAAAAGCTTGGGAGCCAAAGACGTGCAGCTGCGCAAAAACGCCGACGGAACGCCCTTTTCCACCGACAACGGCTTCTTCATGTTTCATGCCGATTTTGGCGAAATCAAGAACCCCAAAAAACTCGAGGAGCAAATCAACGGCATCGAGGGCGTGCTGGAAAACGGGCTGTTTGCAAAAAGGCCGGCCGATTTGGTGATTTTCGGCCAAGCCGACGGCAGCGCCAAGACGATGGGGAATTAGGCGGGCGGCGGCTGCGAGGGTTTTAATTCCCTTGTTCCCATATCTCACTACCAGCTTTAGACGGGGCTATGTGCTAACCTGGTATGCTACCGCGTTCGGGACGCGGTGGTCTGGGTTCAAATCCCGGTAGCCCCACTCTTTTTTCAAAAAGAATTGGAAAGAAAAAAAGAACTACTTTTTGGCGAACGCCCCCGCGAGGTGGTCGGCCTCCATGCCGGTCGGAACCTGCTGGGTGGTCGCATAGACATAGAGCGCCTGGCTGATGACCGCCTTGGCCGGAATCGAGAGCGCGTAGCCCGCCACGAACGCCAGCAGGCCCAGCAGGGCCAGAGGCAGGAAGCCCACAAACAGGCCCAAGCCCATCAGGACGATGCCCGGCAGGGTGAGCAGGGAGAGCGAGAGGTTGGCGCTCATGCCCTCGCCCCAAGCTTTGGTGACCAGCTCCACGCTGCGCTTGAAGGAGTCCAGCACCCCCTTGTCCTCGTTGAGGATGACGGGGAGCGAGAAATAGGACACCAGCGTCCAGGCCACGCCAATGAGGCTGGAAAGGATTTGCCCAAAGAGGGTGGGCCGGCCGTTCTTGTCGCGGCCGATGACCTGCATCAGCAGGCCGATGGTGGCCCCAATCGCCGCGAGGATGAGCAGGGTGGGCGCGTGCGCCATGGCCGAGGAGAAGCACTGGCCGAAGGTGGGGTCGCGGCCCGCGAAGCGCTCCTTGGCTCCGAACACAATCATGGCCTGCGTGAAGTAGAAGAGGAAGTAGCCGATGAGGTAAAGGGCCAGCACCGCCCCCCAGGTGGCGACGTTGGAATCGGCCACCGGCAGCAGCAGGAAGATGAAACTGACGATGAGCGCCAGCATCAGAAGGCCGCTGAGGAAAGGCAGCGCAATCATCCACGGCTCCTTGAACGCGATTTTGAGCGAAGCGACCGTGAGCGCGAAGCCCCGGCTGATGGAATCGAATATGCCCATTGCAAAATCACCTGCCACGTAGAATGCGATAAGGGCCCGATTAAATCTTAAAAAACGAGCGTCTGGCCCAAGCCGAAGCAAAGCGCAACCGCTATAAATGCCCAAATCCATCCATACGGCCATGGACATCACCAGCCTATTCGATGCTCCCAAAAACCCGGCCTATTTCGATTCGGCCGCCTCTTCCCTTACGGCCAAGCCGGTGCGGGCCAAGATGGAGGAATTCTACTCCCAATACCGCGCCAACATCCACCGCGGGGCGCACCGCTACACCAAGAAGGCCAGCCAAGAATACGAGGCCGTCTATGCAAAGCTGGCCAAATTCTTTCATGCCAAAGAATCCGAATTTATCCAAGTGAGAAACACCACCGAGGCCATCAACGGCGTCGCGCTCGGGCTCGACTTCCAGCGCGGAGACGAAATCGTCACCACCTCCATTGAGCACCACTCCAATTTGCTACCCTGGCTGAGATTGAAAGAGAAAGGCGTCGTAGTCAGAATATTGGAGGCCGATGACGAAGGAAAGCTCGCGCCCGACAAGCTCAAGGCGCTCCTCACGCCCAAAACAAAATTGGTGGCCCTCACCGCCTGCTCCAATGTGTTGGGAACGAAAGAGCCGCTCGAGCAGCTGGTGAAAGTCAGCAAGGATAATCATTCTCTTGTTTTGTTGGATGCCGCCCAACAGGTGGGCCACCACCCGCTCGACCTCTCCAAAGTGAAGGCCGACTACATGGCCTTCTCCGGCCACAAGGTGTTCGGCCCCACCGGCATCGGCGCGCTGTATCACCGCGAGGGCGCGCCGCTCGCGCCGTGGTTCGTGGGCGGGGGCACGATACGCGAGGCCAGCTTGGAGGGCTACAAGCTGCTGGAAAACCACGAGCGCTTCGAGGCCGGCACGCCGGCCATTGCCGAATGGATGGGCTTGGGGGCCGCGCTGGACACGATTGACAAAATAGGATACCCGAAAATCGAGGCGCATGAGAAAAAGCTCATTTCGGCCATGTTCTCGGCCTTTGCCTCCAATCCGAAAGTGTCGCTCTATGGGCCGAAAAGCGCGCAGGACAAGGCCTGCGCCCTGTTCGCCTTCAGCGTCGGGAGAGTGCCGCACCACGAGGTGGCCGTCATGCTCGACCAGTTCGGATTTGCCTGCCGCTCCGGCCACCACTGCGCCATGCCGCTTACCAAGCGCTTGGGCGTGGAGGGCACGGTGCGCGCGTCGCTGCACGTTTATAATAATGAAGAGGAAGTAAGGATGTTCGGCGAAGCCCTGCAAAAGGTGGGCGCGCTCGCATAAGCAATTGACAGAGAAGGATGTTCATGGTCTTGTGTTTCGTCGCCCTGTTCGTGTTCGCGGTTCTGGGAATTTTCTCGGCCAAATACCGGGCCCTCTTCTTTGAAGCGCTGGGCTGTGTGGGGCGCACCCTGACCTTGAGACCGTGTGAAAGCAAACTGGACGAGCGAATCAAGGCCACCCTCATCGCGCATCTGCTGCAGCGCTCGCCCCCGGCCGCGCGGGCGGTGCACAAGCACTTCGCGGCCCTCTCGCTTGTCTTCACCATCCTCTTCTTCGGCTCCATGATTTACTCCGCCGTCGCGGTCTACAACTACTGGGCATATGGAAACTGCAACGGCCCCAATTCCTCGGAATTCTGCGCCTTTGACGCCGTGCTGCGGCCGGGCGCCGGCGCGGGCAACCTCACGGCCGTGCAGGCCGGCATCGGGCCCAAGCGGGGCAACGGCTCGATTGTGATGGTGGAATTCGGCTGCTTCTCCTGCCCCTTCACCCGCTCGGCCCAGTCGCCGCTCAACCAATTCTTGGCGAGCCGGCCGGACGTCAGCCTCGAGTTCCGCGCCTTCCCCATCCCGACGCACGAGAACAGCTTCGTCGCCGCGCAGGCGGCCTTCTGCGCGGACGAGCAGGGCAAGTTCTGGGAATACCATGACGCCCTCTTCGCGGACGAGAACCACTCGCGCGAAAACTTGGGCCAAATGGCCGCCAGATTAAGCCTCGATGGGACCAGATTCGACGCCTGCATGGCCTCCAATTCCACCCCGGCCGGCCTGCGCGTGCAGCGCGACGTGGCGGCCGGGCACGCGGCCGGCATCTACGGCACGCCGACCTTCTTCATCAACGGCGTGACGCTGGTGGGGCCGCAGACGCCGCAGGAATTCAGCGACGCGCTGCGGGGCATCGGGACCAGCAAGCCCGAGCAGGCGGCGAGCTGCCATGCGCCCAACGCAAGCGGATAGGAAAAACAGCCCCCCCGCTGTGGCGGCCCGGCCCCGGGCTTTGGGCCGGCGCCTTTTTGCCCACCCTTTAAAAATTCCATTATCCGTATTATCCCCGGAGGGGTAGCAAAGCCTGGTCAAATGCGCAGGACTCAGAGGGCTTTTGCGCCTCGACGGCGCAAAACCCCGGAAAATCGCCAATCGCCGGCAATGCCCGAATGACACTCGGGCCGGAGCGGTTGGTCCGGAGTCACGGTCACAAATCGATTGTGGTTTGGGACATCCTGTCGTTTAGACGTTCGTGGGTTCAAATCCCACCTCCTCCAAATCCCATTTTTTCCGGCGGACCGCGCGTTTTAATAATCTTTTAACATAATAATATTGAAAGTAACACTAGAATGAAAACAGGTGGGATCAATATGGCTCAGAACGGAACTTACACGCTCCAAGATGCGAAAAAGCTCACAGAGAAAACCCTTCAAATCACGGGAACGATGACAGATGCCAGCCCCCAGAGCGGCATCTACCGCTTTTCCCGGATGCTGCTGGACCGGACCATCATGATGCTCGAGTCCGATATGATGGGGAAGAACCGCGTCTATCCGAAGTGCATAGTCGATTTGTGGGAACAGAAGCTGAACTTTTCGAACGACAACGCAGAGCGCACCGGCATCAAAATGAAAGTCGGCGTACAGTACTTTAAGGCGGCCCTCGCCGAGTCTTCAAAGCTGCCGCTCGTCCCCACCGAGGGGAAGATGGAGGAGTATAACAAACAGGTGCAGACCATCCGCGACTACTTCGGGCACGCCGTCGACTACGTGCTTGTTAAGGAAGCGGACTTGACGGAGATGCGGTTCCTCTTCGGCATGCTGGATACGTGGTATGTGCGTGAAGTGGCGAATATGAGCCACCTCAAAGGAGGAAAGGACGTGCAAGCCATGGAGCGCATCAAGACATATACAACACAGTTCCGGACCCTTGCGCTGGACCAGCGGTTTGATGGGAGCTTGGAGCCCGAGGTAAAGAAGACTTACGGCTGGAAGTACATCAACTAAAACCGGCCTTTCGCCCGACACGCATCTTCTTTTTTGAAATTTAGAGCAGCTTAGTGGAAACAGGAAAAAAGAGAGAAATAAAAAAGAAGGAAAAAAGGCCGGAGATTATTCTCTCAAGCTATCCAATACCACTTTCTCCATCTCGACCGCTTCCATCTTCTCGAACACCCGCAGCGCCATGTCCAGCTTGCCCTCGCTCTCGGCATACAAATCCATGAGCGGGTCGCCGGCCTTGATGAGGTCGCCCTTTTCCATGTGCAGATAGACGCCCGCGCCCTTGTCGGCCGGGGCGCCGCAGGCGCGCGCCACGCGGGCCAGCAGCTTGTTGTCGAGGTGCGAGACGCGCCCCGAGCGGGTGGCGGTGATGCGGTGGTGGTAGCTTCCAATCGGAACCGAGTGGGAATTGAGCTTCTTCACCTCGCCGCCCTGCCATTCCACGATTTGCTTGAACTTGGCCAAGGCCTTGCCGTTGTCCAGCAGCGAGGCCGCGATGGAATAGCCCGTGCCCTTCTTGGCCTTGCCCGACAGCTCGAGCAGCGTGCCGCTCAGCTGGCAGGACTTGTCGCGCAAATCGCGCGGGCCGTTTCCTTCCAAACACGCCAGCGCGTCGCGGCATTCCAGCGCGGGCCCAATCCCGTTGCCAATCGGGTCCTCGCCGTTGGTGATGAGGGCCTCGATGGTGATGCCGAGGCGCTTTCCAATCGAGATGAAATCCTTGGCCAGCGCGCGCGCCTCCGCCATGTCGTTGAGTTTCACGCCGCGCCCGACAGGAATGTCGATGACGCAGTACTGCGCCCCCACGCTCTTTTTCTTGGCCAAAATGGATGAGAGCAGCACGCCCTTGGGGGCGAGGGAGAGGGGGGTGCGGATTTTGATGAGCTTGTCGTCCGCGGCCGCGAGGTTGATGGCCCCGCCCCAGACCACGCAGCCGCCAATCGAGCGCACCTGCTTCTCCATCTCATGAATCGGCATGCTCACGTCGCACAGCGTCTCCATGGCGTCCGCCGTGCCGGCGGCCGAGGTGATGGCGCGCGAAGAGGTCTTGGGGATGAAGCAGCCGGCCGCGGCCACGATGGGCACCATCACCATGGTGGTGCGATTCCCCGCCACGCCGCCGATGCAGTGCTTGTCCAGAATGGGGGATTTGCCCACTTTGAGCGTCTCGCCGGTGGCCACGATGGATTCGGTGAGCCCCACCACCTCGTCCTCGTTCATGCCGCGGATGTAGCAGGAAGTCATGAAGGCCGCCAGCTCGCCCTCGGCGAGGCGGTTGTCCATGGTGTCGTTGATGATGGTGCGGATTTGGCCGGCCTCCAGCGTCTTGCCCTCCATCTTGGCCTTGATGTATTCGATGGACTGGGGGCGGCTGGTGAGTTCCAGTTCCACCGTGCCGTGCGTGCTGGCGCCAAGCGCCTTGTGCACCTCGTAAAACAGGCCGATTTCGCCCGGTTTGGCCAGGTCGTTGGACAAATCCACCATGGCGATGATTTGCCGCTTCTTGTAGCGCACGATGACGCGGTAGCCGGTGTAGATGTCGTTTTGGTGGGCATAGGCGGAATTGAGCACCACCACCAGCCCGCCGGCCATGACGTCCAGCAATTTGGGCTTGAGCGACAGGCGGCGCATGCGCATGACTTCCTCTTTCACCTTGCGGTATGACGACTGCACCATGATTTCACCTCGAAAGACTAAGCTTGGACTGCGCGATGATGCCCAGTTGCGCGGGCGGCACCAGCCCCTCTTCGGTGATGTAGGCCGAAATGAGGCGGGCGGGCGTGCGGTCGAAGGCCGGGTTAAGGACCGAGAGCTTGGCGGGCTTTTTCACTTTCTTTCCTTTCTCCTGCCCGTAGAGCCCGCTGCCCCACACCTCCTCCCAGGCGCGCTGCTCAATCGGCTCGGCGCGGCCCAAACGGGTGAGGGGGTCGAATTTCCACGTCTCGGCCGCGCACAAAAAGCGCACCGAATGCAAATGGGCCAGCTGCGCGAGCGTGGAGGTGCCCACCTTGTTGATGAGGTCGCCCTCGGAGGTGATGGCATCCGCGCCGACCAGCACCAAATCGATTTGGTTTATCAGCGAGCCGCAGGCCGAATCCACGGCCAGCGTGGTCTTGATGCCGGCGGCCGACAGCTCGCGCGCCGAGAGGCGGCCCTGATAAAGCGGGCGGGTTTCCAGGCAGGTGACGCGCAGATGCTTGCCCATTTTATGCGCGCGAATGAGCAGGCGCATGAGCGTGGTGGAGTGGCAGTGGATGAGGATGGAGGCGTTGTCGGGAATTTCGGCCGCGCCGATTTTGGCGATGGTGTCGGCCGATTTTTCCATGTCCGAGAGCAGGAGCGCCTCGCGCTTGGCCAGCGCGGCGCGCAGGGCCGCAACGTCGCGGGCCGGGTTGGCGTGAATCCAGGCCATGGAAAAGCGCAGCGTCTGCTCCAGCGCATTTCGCATCATCGGCTCGGTGGGGCGCGTGGCCTCGAGCAGGCGCGCGGCGGCCAGCAAATCGGAGTGAAAGCCGGCCTTGTTTTTGGCCCGGCTCGCCTTCGCGGCCAGCATCAGCCCCTCCAGCGCGGATTTGGCAATGCGCCGCGCGCCCTGTATTTTGAGGGCTTTGATGTCGGCGGCAATTTGCTGCACCGAGCGGGTTTTGGCCATGGCGGACAGACGAGGAGGAGGTTTTAAAACGCGACGGAAAAGGGTGGAAAAGAGAAGGGCGGAGGGCGGAGAAAAATGGGCCTCCGGCGGATGAAAAACGTCGGGCTTGGATGAAGGCGGCCTAATCCGCCAGTCTTCCAATCCGCATGCGAGCATAGCCACCCATCATGCCGCCCGGACCGGAGCCCGGCTGGCCGCCGTAGGCACCGGGGCCTCGGGTTCCGGCCGTACGTCCTCCGTATCCGCCCGAAGCGTTCATCATGCCCCGCGTGCCGTTGCGGCTGAAATTGCCGGCTCCCCGCCCTGCCGTGGAAGGGAGCGAGGAAGTCGCATCGGTGCCGCACAGGGCCGAGAAATTCGCATTCTGCATCAGGGGCGAGTTGCTGAAATTGAACACCGAGCCGTTGATGGCCACCCAGCAGTCGGAGGGCGTGGCGTGCGCCTTCACATCGGAGAGCGAATAGGCGGGCAGGTTGGACCAATCGGGTGCGCCATAGCCGCCGCTTGGAGAGCCTTGGGCGCCGGAGCCGCCTGAAGCGGCTTCGGGGCCGGAGCCGGAATCTGTATTGTAATTGGAGCCGGGCACGTATTGGCCGGAGCTGCCTCCCGGCCCCTGCGTGCAGCCGGCGAGAAGAAAGAGGAAAACAAAAGCCGCACCCAGCAGGGGCAGCAGCGATTGGATGGACCGAGTCATCATCTCACCTAAAGTGCGTTCATTCGTACCTCAAGGCCTCGACGGGCGGCACCGAGGCCGCGTTGCGCGAGGGGAAGAAACCGGAGAGCACCCCCACCAGCACCGAGAAGAACAGGCCCAGGGCCACCAGCTCGATGGTGATGCGCGTCGGGATGCCGAACACGCTCATGCCGCTGGACGCCACGTAGGAGAGCGCGATGCCCAAGAGCCCGCCCACCAGGCCCACCAGCGCCGATTCGAAAAGGAAGAGCTTGGAGATGTCCCAGCGCGTCGCGCCCAAGCTCTTGAGGATGCCGATGTATTTGGTCTGCTCCAAAACGGAGGTGAACATGGCGTTGGCCACGCCGATGCCGCCCACAATCAGCGAGATGGAGGCGATGACGCCCAAAAACAGGCCCAAGGTGCTGGTGACGCTGGAGACCGAGGACTGGATGGAGGAGGCCGTGGTGACGCGGAAGTCCTCCTTCTCCGCCGTCACGCGGTGCAGGCGCTGCAGCACCGATTCCAGCGAGAGGGCCACGCTGTCGGGGTCCCAGCTGGGTTTGGCCAGCACCACGACCGAACTGGCGTTGTCATAGTTGGAGAACAGGCTCTTGGCCGTGTCCACGGGAATATAGATTTCGTTGTCCGAGCCGCCAAAGGTGGCGCCGGTCGAATTGAGGATGCCCACCACGCGGAAGGGAGTGCCGTCGATTTTGATTTGCTTGTCCAGCATGTCCTGGGACTGGAAGGTGCGGTTCACCACCTGCGCGCCCAGCACCGCGGCCGCCTTGTCGCTGGAGCGCAGGGAGCGCCCTTCGGCGATTTGCACGTTCGAGGTGGAGAGGAACGCGCTGGGGTCGGTGCCCACCACGCTCACCGTGGAGTTGCGGGTGCGGTAGCTCACGGTGGCGGATTTGGAGAGACGGGCGTCCACCATCTGCACGCCGGCTACCGTGCGCAGCTGCTCGGCCTCCTTGAAGGTGATGGGCTTGCCGGAGCTGGAGCTTCCAAAACCCCCCGGCCCGCCGCCGCCAAAGGCCACGCGCCCCGCCTGCCCGCCGCCCGGCGAGACGGTGATGATTTGCGCTCCAAGGCCGGAGAGCTGGCTGGAAATCTGGTCCTGCAGGCCGGTGCTGATGGAGATGAGGGAGATGATGGAGGCCACGCCGATGACCACGCCCAGAATGGCCAGCCAGCTGCGCAAATTGCGGTAGCGGATGGAATTGACGGCCAGTCCGAGGATTTCAAGGTTTTCCATGCGAGTTCCCCCTGTCAGTGAGTCGTGCGCCCGCCCCGATTCTCAAGTCCCGGATGGCGCAGGGGCTTTCATGCAGTCTCCTTCTTTTTCTTGCCCTTGAAGTGGCGCCAGAGCAGGAAAGCCGCGATGGCCACGACCACGAGGGCCGCCAGGATGAGCGGGAGCGGAAGGCCGGAAGCGCCGGTAGAACCGCCGGGCCGGCCGCCAAGCAGGCCGCCCAGCAGGCCGCCGGTCGCCGGGCGGCCGCCGAGGCTGCTGACCGTGCCGGAGCGCACCGTGCCGGTGCCGTTGGTCATGAACGACAGGCCGCTGCTGCCCGCGTCCAGCTGCCGGGTGATGGTGTGCGGCTGGTTGGAGCTGTCGCGGAAGGTCACCTCCACGTTCAGGGTGCCCGACGCGCCGCTGGCGAGCGACACCGACGAATAGTCGTCCACGTTAAGCGTGCCGATGAAGCTGCGCACCGGGGCCTCGCGCGGGTTGCTCTCGGAAGTGACGGTGACGTCCACGCTGCGCACCTGCGAGTTGCCGGTGTTGGCCAGCATCACCTGTGCCGGCTCGCCGGACTGGTCGAGGCTGATGCTCAGCTGCGGCGTCGCGGTCACCGACAGGCCGAAGGACTGGCCGAACGCATTGCCGCTGCTGGGCGTGACCTGCAGGGGCAGCAGGTAGTAGCCGGCCGAGGCGGACGGGGAGACGCCCACCTCCACGTCCTGGCTGGAGGAGGAGCCGGGGGCGACGGAGTCGAAGTAGAGGCGCTGGGCGCCGATGGGGGAGAACACGTCGCTGGAATTGAGGTCCACCACGGCCGAGACGGAGCGGGTGCCGGCGTTGGAGAGGGTGACGTGCAAAGTAGCCTTGGAGCCGATTTCGACCGAGGAGGGGGCGCGCACCGACAGGCGCGCCTCGCTGGACGCGTCCTGCACGCTCAGGGGCCCGACGCTCAATTCCACCGAGTTGGGGCGGTTGAGCTTGTCATAGTAGGTGAAGGTGAGCGGGACGTTGTAGGTGCCCACCGTGGTGGAGGAGGAGGCGAGCAGGTTGACCAGGACCATCTGGCTGGCGCCGGGGGCAATGGTGCCCACGGCCTGCTGCGACGCGCCCTCCAGCGAGAAGGACGAGTTGGCGGGCGTGGTGACCACGATGTTGTTGGTGGTTCCGCCGATGTTGCTCAAATTCAGGCTCACCGCCACATCCTCGCCGGGGGAGATGGAGGGGTTGTCAATGGAGACGGTGCGCGCCACCAGCGGCGTGGGCTGGCTGACCTGCACCGGCACCTGCAGCGACACTTTCTTGGAAGTGCTGGCCGTGGTGCGCCCCGTCGCGGTGCTGGTGGTGTCGTCGCTGTAGTAGAAATCAACCGACACCACCTGGATGCCGCCCGCCGCGGCCTGCGAAACCTGGAAGGGGATGGCGACCTGCACGTCCGAGCCGCTGGCCAAATCGCCCAGCGAAATGGAACTGGCGGCGCCGTTCACCACAAAGGCGGCGCTGGTGCCGAACGCCGTCGCGTCGCCGGTGTTCTTGAGGTCCACCTGCAGGTAGCCCAGCGTGCCGGCATACACGGAGGAGGGCACGGTGCTGTAGTTGTAGATTTGAAGGATGGGGCTGGCAAAGCCGAAGCCGGCGATGAGGGCCAGCGCGAATGCGAACGTATACAGGGTGGCGGTTTTCATGTTCATGCTCCTCCGGGTTTGTGCTTGCGTATGGCAGGCTTGGTAATCGTGTCGCTCTCGATTTTCCCGTCGAGAATGCGGATTTGCCGCTCGGTCTGGCCCGCGATGCGCGGGTCGTGGGTGACGAAGATGACGGTGATGGCGCGCTCCTTGCACAGGCCCATGATGAACTGGATGACCTCGTCCGAGGATTTGGAGTCCAGGTTGCCCGTGGGCTCGTCGGCGAGCAGGATTTTGGGGCTGGTGACCAGGCTGCGGGCCACGGCCACGCGCTGCTTCTGCCCGCCCGAAATCTGCGAGGTCATGTTGCGGGCCTTGTCCGAGAGGCCGACCACCGCCAGGTGCTTGTCCACCAGCGGGCGGCGGGCCTCGGGGGGCAGGCCGCGGATGATGAGCGGCAGCTCGACGTTCTGGAACACGTTGAGGGTGGGGGCGAGGTTGAAGGCCTGAAAGACGAAACCAATCGTTTCGCGCCGGGCGCGCGCGAGGCCGTTGTCGTCCATCTTTGACACGGGCTGGCCGTCGAGGAAAATCTCCCCGCCGCTGGGCTTGTCCAGGCAGCCCAGCAGGTGGAGCAGCGTGCTCTTGCCCGAGCCGGAGGGCCCGATGATGGAGATGATTTCGCCCCTTCGAATTTCGAGGCTGATGTCATCCAGCGCCCTGAACGGCGGGTCGCCCTCGTAGACCTTGGTGACGTGCTCCATCTTGAGCACCACGTCGGAAGCCGAACCGGGCCGCATGAGGAAATGGGTGCGCGGGGGGAATAAAAAGACGCTCCAAAATCGCTCCGAAATCAAAAAAGGGGGAAATTGGGGAAAATGAAAGAACGGGCGGGGGTGGGGCGCCCGGCCTTTCTTGTCCCTCATTCGTTGCTCAGTTTGGCGAACACCACCAGCCCGACCGCCGAGAAGAGCAGGGGGATGAACTGGAAGACCTCCCCCAGCGGGCCGGGGCCGGACAGCAGGCGGGTGAAGGGCAGGGTGGAGAGGGCGTAGAGCAGGAAGGAGAAGAGGAAGGCCACTATCCCCAGCGCGAAGCTGGTCCTAAAGCGCAGGTAGTCCTTCACATAGACGTAGAGCAGCCACACCACCAGCGCGAGGTTGATGATGGAGAGGATGCCGCGGACGGCGAAATAGCTGCCCAAATCGGAATTGACCATCATGAACTCGCCGTGGGGCGTCATCACCAGCTCCGCGTTCTTCATGTCCTCGATGAACTTGATTTGGGGCAGGATGACGGAGGAGAGGTAGATGATGACCAGGGCCGCCACGATGAGGCCGGCCGTGCACAGGAGCGCGCGCCCGCGGCCGGACTGCGCCGCATCGCTGCGGGCCGGGCCCTTTGGCGGCGCGCCTTTCTTTGAATTGGCTGATTTTTTCATGTCCCCTCACCCCTTGATTTTCTCCATCACATAGGCCCGCGCATCCGGCAAATCCGTGAGCGCGTAGAGGCGGCCGTAGCCCGCGCCCACGCTCTCCACGATGGAGTGCTTCTCCATCAGCCGGATGTGGTGCTCCACCGTACTGTAGTCCAGTTTGGCCGCGAGGGCCAGCTGGCGCAGGTTGAGCGGCCGCTTGGCCAGGATGGCGAGCAGGCGCACCCGCGTAGGGCCGCCCCGCGTGCCGTCCAGCAGCCAGAACAAAAACCGCCGAGTGGAATCCATTGGAACCAAGACGCGAAGGCAGGATATAAAGCTTGTCCAAAATCGCAAAAGAAGAACCGCAAAAGAAGATAGGCGTTGAAGAAACTATTGCACGGCCTTGAATACGCCGTAGCCGATGATGCGCGGGCGCTTGTTGGCCCGCACCACCAAAAAGCGCGCGCCCTCCAGCGCCGCCATGGGCAGGAGGAGCGAGAATTTGACAACAGATTTGGAGCCCGCGGCAAGAGGAGAAGAAAGCTCAAGCTTCGCGGCGACATACTGCAATCCGTAGGAAAAGAACAGTTCGGTGCCGGATTCGATTCCCTCTTTGGCAAACGGGGACAGCACCAGTTCGGCCTCTCCCTTGGTGAAGCTCTTCATGCTGGCGCTCTCGGCCAGATAGCAGCCGCGCTTGACCGAATCGGGCGACGCACCCTTGAGCGAGAGGCCCACGCGGCTGCCCAGCTCCGCCTTTTGGATGTCCTCGTCCTGCACCTGGATGGACTTGACGCTCAGGTGCGTCTTGCCCGGAAAGAGCTCGAGGTTGTCGTGCACCGAAATTTCGCCGGCCTCGGCCTTGCCCAAGACCACGGTCCCCACGCCGCGCACTTCGAAGCAGGCGTCCACCAGCACGCGCTTGGGCGACTGGGAGTAAACGGGCTCTTTTTCCATGAGCTTGGCCTTGAGCTCGACGGCCGAGAGGTCGGCGGAAAGCAGGGGCCAGGCGGCCATCGGCGTCTTGGAGAGGATGGCCTTGACCTGCGCCTCGTCCACGTCCTTGAGGATGATGAAGCCGTCCTTCTTGCCGGCCTGCATCAGCGCCAGGGTGATTTCGCCGAAATCGGCATCCACGGCCGAAATGACCCACAGCGCGGTGTCGGAGGCGTTGAGGCAGTGCAGCAAAGACTGGATTTTGTCCGGATAGGCGTGCGGCTCGTAGAGGCAGAGGACCTTGTCGCCCTCCTTGTGGTTGTAAATGACGTAGTCGGTCTCCTGCGTCTTTTTGGCGAGGAGTTTGGCGTAGCTTTTGGTGGAATCGAGAACGGCGATGTGGTAGTGAGTCATACAAAGCACCCGCAAGAGGGAATATTCGTATCAGAGGTGATAAATCAATCATTTTGCACTTGCGTGCAATCAGACAATCGAACGCTCATCATCTGAGCAGAGTGGGGGCGAGGAGGATTTTATAGGCAGCGGTCGGCACGAAAAGAGGAGGGCGAATTGCGGCTGCCGGGATTTGAACCCGGGTCACGAGCTTTTTTCGAGCTTTTCGGAATTTCGGGTATTGCCCCCGGAAATTCGTTTTCCGAGGTTTTTGGCGCTCCGCGCCAAAAAGCTCTTGGGAAGCTCAGATCCTACCAGGCTGGACTACAGCCGCGCGCATGGGATAGGGACGCAGAAGAATAAAAACAAAGGGGCCGAAGCCCGCCGATGGACAAGGATTTTAAACCGTTAAGCCGTGCAGCTGGGCGGTGGAGTCGCTATTCGGCCTCAGAAACCGCTACAAGATGACTGCGGCCCTCTTCGTGGCGGGTCTCGCCCTGTTTGCGCTCGGCATCAACGCCGACGCGGAAGGCCAGCGCCTGCTCACCGTCGCCCATATCATCATCGGGGCGCTGCTCATCCCGCTGAGCATGGTCCGCACCGATTTCGACGTCAACCGGGCCGGGCGCGAGGAGCTTATGCGCGGATTCACCACCGTCTTCCTCTTCGCCGTCGGCATCTTCGCGGTCGTTTTCCTGAACGACATCTACCTCCGCCACCAGGCGCTGGAATTCACCCTCTTCGATGCCGCGGTGCTCGTCATCCTGCTCTCGCGGGTGTTTGTGCTCAAGGTGATGGGCGAATCGATGGAACAGCAGTATTCGGAAATCGACCGGGCCGAACTGGACGCCGAGCGCCGGCGCCGCTCGTCGCTCTAAGGCCGTTGTTCGTTTTTCGTCGGAAAAAGGATTGGCTTAAGTCGCAGCTTTATTAATCTTGCAAGGGAGCCCACGTCACCAATCCACGGAAGGGGACACCATGCGAATCAACGATGTCACGCTCAAAGTCGGCGGCGAGGCCGGAAGCGGCATTCTCACGGTCGGCCACATGTTCGCCAAGCTGATGCAGAAATCCGGCCTGCAGGTCTTTCTCACCAACGACTATCCCTCGCTCATCAAGGGCGGGCACAACACCATCACCGTGCGCGCCAACCCCCAGCGCATCTACGCCCTCACGGCCGGCATCGACATCCTCATCGCGCTGGACAAGAAGACGGTGCAGGAGCATTACCGGGAGCTGCGCGAGGGCGGCGCGCTCATCTATGATTCGGGCAAGCTCAAAGAGGAGGACGTCAAGCTCGAGCGGCCGGACGTGCGCAAAATCGGCGTGCCGCTCTCCAAAATCGCCACCGAGGCGGGCGGCGACATCTTCTTCAACCAGGCGGCCATGGGCGCCATGCTGGCCCTGCTCAAGATGGATTTGGCGAAATACGACCACATGATTGAGAAGGCGTTCGGACGCAAGGGCGCCGACATCGTGGCCAAGAACAAGCAGGTGGTGCGCGCGGGCGCGGACCACGTGCGCACCAATTATCCCGACCCGTTCGGCATCAACGTCAATCCCGTGCAGACCGACGCGCGCAACCTGCTCATCAACGGCAACGACGCGCTGTGCAGCGGGGCGGTGGCGGCCGGAGTCCATTTAGTGGCCGAATACCCCATGAGCCCCTCCTCATCCGTTCTCCACTGGATGGCGGCGCACGCGGTCAAATACAACATCGTGGTCAAGCACACCGAGGACGAGATTGCGGCCATGAACTGGCTGTGCGGCGCGGGCTTCGCGGGCGTGCGCTGCCTCACCGCCACCTCGGGCGGCGGCTTCTCGCTCATGAACGAGGCGCTGGGCAATGCCGGCATCGCCGAAATCCCCTGCGTCATCATCAACGACATGCGCTGCGGGCCCTCCACCGGCCTGCCCACCTACACCGAGCAGGCCGATTTGCGCTTCGCGCTCCATGCCTCGCAGGGTGAGTTCCCCCGCATCGTGGCGATGCCCGGCGACGCGCAGGAGGCGTTCTGGATGATGGTGGACGTCTTCAACATGGCCGATTTGGTGCAGACGCCGGCGATTGTGCTCATGGACAAGTACGTGGCCGAGTCGGTGACCACCATCCCCTCCATCAAGGCCGAGCAGGTGCGCATCGACCGCGGGCTTTTGCAGACGGATGCGCAGATGGCCGAGGCAGCCAATTTCAAGCGCCACGCGCTCACGCCCAGCGGCATCTCGCCGCGCTGCATACCGGGGCAGAAGAACGGCATCCACGTCTGCTCGTCCTACGAGCATGACGAAACCGGATACACCAGCGAGGAGGCGTCCATGCGCATCGCGCAAATCGACAAGCGCGAGCGCAAGATGAGGGCGATTTCGCCGCTGCTCTACCAGCCCGCCTTCTTCGGCGACCAGTCCTCGGATTTGCTGGTGGTGTCGTGGGGCTCGAGCAAGGGGCCGGTGATGGAGGCGCTCAAGCTGCTGGCGGCAAAAGGAAAGAGCGTGCGCTACATGCACATCCGCTACGCCTGCCCCTTTGCGGCCGACACCATTTCGGCCGCCCTCAAGCGGGCCAAGAAGAGCCTCATTATCGAGGGCAATTCCGAGGGGCAGATGCGCAATTTCATCCGCGAGAAGACCGGGCTGCTCATTCCCGAGCTCTACCGCCGCTATGACGGCCGGCCGTTTGAGGCCGAGGAAGTGGCCGCTGTTATTGAGGAGCGGCTGCTCAAATAGGTGATATCATGGTTACTCTTGCCGAACTGGCCGAACCCAAACACACCGTCACCTGGTGCCCCGGCTGCGGCGACTTCGCCATTCTGGTCGCCCTCAAGCAGGCCTTGGTGAAAGCCGGGCGCGAGCCGCACCAGACCGTGGTGGTGTCCGGCATCGGATGCTCGGGCAAGCTGCCCCATTTCATCAAGACTTACGGATTTGAGGGATTGCATGGGCGCAGCCTGCCGGCCGCCTCGGCCATCAAGATGGCCAACCACGCGCTCACTGTGGTGGATGTGGGCGGCGACGGGGACGGGTACGGAATTGGGATGGGCCACTTCATCCACACCTGCCGGCGCAACATCGACTTCACCTACATCGTGCACAACAACCAAATCTATGGGCTGACCACTGGGCAGACCTCGCCCACTTCCGAAAAAGGCTTCAAGACCAAGAGCACGCCAGAAGGGGTGCTGGAGGAGCCGGTCAATCCCATGGCCTTGGCCATTTCGGCCGGAGCCACTTTCGTGGCGCGCGGATTTTCAGGCAATCTGCCCCACTTGGCCGACCTGATGTGTCAGGGCATCCAGCACAAGGGCTTTGCCATCATTGATGTCTTGCAGCCCTGCGTGACGTTCAACAAGCTCAACACCTACGAATATTTCGTGAAAAAGGTGTACAAGCTCGATGAGAGCAACCACGACGCCTCCGACAAGACGGCCGCGCTGGCCAAGGCGGAAGAGTGGGCCGAGAAAATCCCGATTGGGGTGCTCTACAAAGTGAGCAAGCCCACCTATGAGGACGGCACGCCCCAATTGAAAGAGGGGCCGCTGGTGAAGCAAAGCCTCAAACGGGATGTGGGCGCGCTGCTGGCCGAATTCGAGTAGGACGGCAGGGCCAAAAGCAGGTGGAGGCTGGAATTCGAGCGGCGGGCGGAAAACTCGGGGGCGAGCCGGCCGGGCAAAGCGGCGTTTTTTCAGGGCTTGAGCAAAGGCTCGGGCTCTGATTTGTAGCCCAGCCTGCAGAAGGAGCGGTTCCGGGATTGGTACTCGCACAGACCGCCATAGGCGCAGCTGAAATGAGCCCGGTCTTTTTCCCCGTCAGACTGGAAGTGGCAAAGCCGCTCGCCGCGGGCAGACTGGTTGAAGAGAAACGCCGCGAAGTGGATGGTGGGGGAGGGCGGAACTGTTTTGAGCAACCCACCCGGCACCATGCGCTCACGCGCTCCAATCCAGCGCCTTGAGCAGCTGGCCGTGCACTTTCCCATTCGAGCAGAGCATGCCCGGCATGTCCAATTTCCAGTCATCCCCAACTAGATTCGTCACTTTCCCCCCAGCCTCGCGAATGAGAAGCGCGCCGGCCGCCCCGTCGTAGGGCTGCAGCTTGAATTCCACGCACCCGTCGGCCAAACCCGAGGCCACAAAGCCCAAATTGAAGACGGCAGAACCCAGTGAGCGCACATTGAACACGTTTTTGGCCACCCGGCCCAGTCCGGCCAGATGCAAATCGCCATTGGCGGTGGTGAGGTGGGCGCACACCAGCACCATGCATTTGTGCAAATCCGTGCGCGGGGAGACATGAAGCCGCCGGGGCTTTCCAAGAGCTGGGCGCTCACCTGCCTTGGCGCCTTCCTCTTCCCTGTATTCCCACGCCCCCTTGCCTTTTTCGGCCAGCAGATAGATTCCCTGCAAGGGATAGGCGATGCCGCCGGCCTGCAATTCCCCGTTTTGGGCATAGGCAATCGAGATGCCCCAAATCGGGAAGCCGTAGGCATAGTTGTTGGTGCCGTCGAGGGGGTCGATAATCCAGACATGGGGCGCGAACAAATCGTCATGCGCGCGCGGGCTTTCCTCCGAATAGATTTTGTGGGTGGGGAAGCGGTCTAGAATGGCGTTGATAATGAGCTTTTCGGACGCCAAATCGGCATCGGTCACCAAATCATGCTCGCCCTTGTTTTGCGCGGAAGCATTCTCCTGCTTTTCGATAAGCAATTGGCCGGATGAGAGCAGCAGGTCGAGGATAAAGGGGCGCAGGGAAGGCATGAGGAGGTGAGGCTGAACAGATATAAGAGGCTGAGGGCCGGCAGGCATATAAACACAATATTCCATAATATAAGACATAAAAAGGTGGGAATATGGGCTTCTCGACTTCGAATGCAAAATGCCAAGTGTCCGGGCACCGGGCCAAGGTCATCCGCCAAAATCCGGACCAGCAGCCCCAGCTGGTGAAAAACCTGCTGTATGACAAATTCCCCAAATTCTCCACCTTGGATGAGAACACCAAAAACCTCATCCAGCAGGAAGTGCTCAAGGCCGTGGAGGACAAGTGCAATTCCTATTCCCTGCGCCCCGGCGCGCTGGGCGGCGCGGGCGTGTGGGAAATCGCCAAGCACGCCATTCCGGTCGGAGTCGCGACCAGTGCCTGCGGCTACACCGCCATCGCTCTGGGCCAGCCCGTCGTGCAGGATGCCCTGCAGGGGCACTGGGGCAAGGTCGGCGTGCGCCTCGGCATTGGAGTGGTGCTGGCCTATTCGGCTTGGCGCATCGTGAAGGATATCTTCCACTCCGGCGCCCTGCACGCGCCGCTGGCGCGCGAAATCAACGAGGCGGCCGTCTATTCCATCAGCCAGCATGCGCCCAGAGAAAACGCGGCTTGAAGCGCTTGTTTTTTAGCCCGGAACCGCGGAGGGGGAACCGAACGCCGACCCTTATCCCCCTCCCCAGTTTCACGCTCCTCCTGACCCTCCCCCTAAGTTCTTGCCCTTCACAAAGGAAGAAAAAGACCCGCGGTTTCAAAAGGGAAAGGAAATGAAGTGGGCCCGTAACTCAGCTTGGATAGAGTGCCTGCCTTCTAAGCAGGAAGTCGAGAGTTCAAATCTCTCCGGGCCCGAACCCATATGGGGGAACACTCGAATTATCCAAGTCCCCCCTGAGGGATTCACCTCCCCTACAAAATACACCCGATAAACGAGCTGTGCTAACAAATCGCTTTATATACAATTCCGCCGTATATCCGACTCATTCTCTCATTTAGAAGCATGCATCAGGTGTGGATTCCAGCAGGTGATACTCATGACCGAGCAGCGCATCAAGGAAGTCATCGGCCTCATGGATTTGATGATTGACGATTCGTCCGTTCCAAAGAACATCCGCAAGGTGGTGGACGAGGCGCGCACCCACCTGCGCTCCAACGAGGAGGCTCCGACGCGGATTTCATCGGCCGTGCAGTCGCTGGTGGGCGTGAGTGAGGACATCAACATGCCCATGCATGCGCGCACGCAGGTGTGGACCATCCTCTCGGCGCTCGAATCGATTAAGACCGACTGATTTTGGGCTGAAGCATACCGGCTGTTTTTTATCCTCTCGCGGCGTAGCGGATGCCATACCCCGATCGCTCTACCCACGCCCCCTCGGGGGCTTATGAGCGTGAAAAGACAGTGGAGTTATGCAGACCGACCTATCGGTCCTGCGCCAGGCCGGCAAGCGCCTCGCGCTGGATGCCGAGCAGTTCCTAGCTTCGCAGGCCATTACGCCAGATGCGCTGGAGCGCCTGCGCAAAAGCACTTCTTTCGTCCTCACCCTCGATGAGGTCAAATCCAGCCTCGCCGAATCGGGCAAGCTGCCCGACGCCGACCCCATTCACAAGGACCATGCGGCCGAGCAGCATGCGGAAGGGCTGCTCTCCAAAGGGGAGGCGCACGCGGAAGAAAAGAAAAGGGAGGAAGGAAAAGAGAAAGAGATTTCGCCGCCTGTTTCTTCGGCAGAGCCCGAGCGCAAGTCCATTGAGGTGAGCGTGGCGCGCCCGGCCTCCTTCCGCCCGCTCGCCAAGGAATACGCGCCCAACATCAAAATCCAGAACCACACCGACGTGTCCGGCCAGTCGAGGTGCGTCGGCTCGGTGGACGACTTCGTGGCCTATTTCCGCGACCGCTTCGAGCGCGAGGGCCAGATTCTGCGCACCCACCAGACCAATTTGAGCATCGTGCGCACCGACCAGCTCAGCCAGCACCCCGGCGAGGAAATCCGGCTCATCGCCATGGTGACCGACAAGCGCATGACGCACAACGGCAACCTCTACATCGAACTGGAGGACGAGCGCGGCGCCACCAAGGCCATCTTCAGCAGCCGCGAGCGGCAGTTTCCGAAAGCGGCCAAGCTCATCAAGGACGACGTGGTGGCGATTGACGCGCGCATGGGCCCCAACTTCCTCTCCGTCAAGGACATCACCTGGCCCGATTTGCCGCTCTTGCGGCAGCAGAAAAGCACGGATGCGGATTTGGCGGTGGCCTACCTCTCCGACACGCACGTGGGCAGCAAATTGTTTTTGGAAAAATCTTTCCGCCGCTTCATCCGCTGGCTCTGGGGCGAGGAGGGGCGCGAGGACTTGGCCGGAAAAGTAAAATACGTCGTCATCGCCGGCGACGTGTGCGACGGCATCGGCGTCTATCCCAGCCAGGAGAAGGAGCTGTCAATCAAGGACATCTACGAGCAGTATGAAGCCTTTGACAAGCTGGTGGAGGCCATGCCCGACTGGGTGGAAGTGATTGTGTCCCCCGGCAACCACGACGGCGTGCGAAGAGGCGAGCCCCAGCCCATCCTGCCGATGGAATTGGTGAAATCGGATGTCAAGAAAATCGGCTCGCCCGCCATGGTCGATATTGAGGGCTTCCGGCACTTGGTCTATCACGGCACATCGCTGGACTCGGTGATTGCGAACGTGCCGGGCCTGAGCTACCAAAAGCCGGAAGGGGCGATGATGGAAGTGCTGCGCCGCCGGCATCTCTCGCCGGTGTATGGTGAAAACCCCATCGTGCCGGAGCGGCGCGACTACATGCTCATTGAGGAGGAGCCCGACATCGTGCATATGGGCCATTTGCACAAGAACGCGGCCATGAAATACCGCGGCACCCTGCTCATCAATTCCGGCACTTTTCAGGACCGGACGGATTTCCAAGTGAGGATGGGCCATGTACCAACGCCCGGCATTGTGCCCATTCTCGAACTCAAGGACCAGCGCTTGTCGCAGCTCAAATTCACGGAGGAGAACCTGTGAGCCAGACCGATGCATCAAGCCCGAATCCAATCGGCGATGCGCCGCTGGCCCCAGAGCCGGAAATAAATGAAATTGTTTCTCCCGCCCGGACGGCCCCGTCCGGCCAGCCCGTGAGCGGGGCAGAAAACGCCCGGCCTCCCGCCCTCGGCGCCTCCGCATCCCCGCCGCCGGGCGGGGCGGAAGAAAAGAAAAGCGCCGCCGCCCCCTCCGCCAAATCCGCCGACCAGCCCCACCATGACACGGCGGCTGAGAAGGCCATGCGCCTGGCGGCCGGCCTGCTCACCCATTCCGAAACCAAAAAAGAGAAAGGGGGAGGGGAGAAAGAGCCCAAGGCATCGGCCGAGATGGAGAAATATTTCGAGCATTTGCGCACCCGCATGGAAAAGGCGCTGGACATGGCCAACGCCGCCCGCAGCCGCGGCCTCGACCCGGAGCGCTATGTGGAAATCAATCCCGCCGCCGACGTGGCGGCCCGGGTGGAGGGGCTGGTGGGCCCGCCGGGCGTGGCCGCGCTCATCCACAAGTGGGAGGAGAGCGGCAAGTCCCGCGAGCTGGTGGCCTATGAAGTGCTGCTGGCCATTTGCCGCGGCGAACTCATCAAGGGCGACCGCGACGCGCTCATCGACCAGGGCGTAAGAACGGCCGTCTCCATCCTGACCGAAGGCGTGCTGGTGGCCCCCACCGAAGGAATCGCGCATATCCGCGTGAAAAAGAACCCTGACGGCTCGGACTATCTGGCCATCTATTTCGCCGGCCCTATTCGCTCGGCCGGCGGCACGGTGGCCGCGCTCTCGGTGGTGATGGCCGACGTGGCCCGCCGGCATTTCAAACTGGGCGACTACCGCCCGCTCGATGACGAGGTGGAGCGCTATGTGGAGGAAATCAACCTCTACAACGACCGCTGTGCGCACTTGCAATACAAGCCCTCCGATGACGACATTAGAAAAATCGTGCGCGCCTGCCCCGTGTGCGTGGAGGGCGAGCCGACCGAGGAGATGGAAGTGTCGGTCAAGCGCGACTTGGCGCGCGTGGAGACCAACCGCGTGCGCGGCGGCATCGCGCTGGTGATTTGCGAGGGCATTGCCCAGAAGGCGGCCAAGGTGCTCAAATACACCTCCAAAATCGGACTGGACTGGACCTATCTGGAATCCATGACCAAGGGCGTGAAAAAGTCCATGGGCAGCTTCGAGCTCAAGGGCGACCCGCGCTTTATGGACGAGCTGGTGGCCGGGCGGCCGGTGTTCTCATTTCCCCTCAAGCCGGGGGGCTTCCGCATCCGCTATGGAAGAACGCGCGCCTCCGGAATTGCGGGCAAGGCCATTCATCCGGCCACCATGTACATTCTCGACTCGTTTCCGGCCATTGGCACCCAGCTCAAAATCGAGCGGCCCGGCAAGGGAGCCGTGGTGAGCCCCTGCGACGCCGTGCTGGGGCCGGTGGTGAAATTGCAGGATGGCTCGGTGGTGGAGGTCACTTCTTCCAAGCAGGCGCAGGAGATTGTGGCGCAGGTGGTCGAAATCCTCTTTCTTGGCGATTTGCTGGTGCCGGTGGGCGACTTTTTGAAAGCCAACCACCCCCTCGTGCCTTCCGGCATGGTGGAGGAGTGGTGGGTGCAGCTGGCGGCAGCCAAGGGGCTCAAATACAAAATCGAGCAGGTGCCCCCCGCGCCGGAGGCCTTCAAGCTCTCGCACGAGCACGGCCTGCCGCTGCATCCGCGCTACATCTATTTCTGGCAGGACATCACGGCCGAGCAGATGCGGGATTTGGCCGAATGGCTGGTGCACGGCAAATTGGAATACGAGTGGTTCCATCTCAAGGGCATGAGCGTGGAGAGCGCGCCCGCCAAGCGGGTGCTCGAGCTCTTGTGCATTCCCCATCAGGTGCTGGGCGCGCGCATCTACATCGCGGGCGACACGGCCTATGCGCTGCTCACCACCCTTGCGCTGCTGGACGAGGCCAAGCACGCCCTCACCCCTGAAAAATTCCGCAAGAACTTCGACCCGGCCAGAAGCGCGCAGGAAAACGCCAATTCGCTCTCGGGCGTCAACATCCTGCCCAAAGCGCCGGTCTATGTGGGCACCCGCATGGGAAGGCCGGAGAAATCCAAGGAGCGCAAGATGGCCCCGCCCACCCACGTGCTCTTCCCGCTGGGAAGGCTCAACAAGAGCCGCCAGGTGGTGCGCACCTACGACAAGGCGCGGGGGGATGAGAAGAAAGAGGGGCGCGGCATGGAAGTGGACGTGGCCCGCCTGCGCTGCCGCACCTGCAAAACGTTTTCGCTCTCCATCACCTGCCCGGCCTGCGGTGGGGACTGCGAGCGCCAGCGCGTGTGCTCCAACTGCGGAGTGCAGACCAACCGCGAGGAGTGCCCGACCTGCCACGGCAAGACGCGGTGGTGGGAGCGGCGCAACATCGATTTGGTCAAGCGGGTGGAAGAGGCCAAGCGCCGCCTGAATTGGAGCGCGCTGCCTGAAATCAAGGGCGTGCAGGGCCTTATCTCGGAGAGCAAGATACCCGAAGCGCTGGAGAAGGGCTTTTTGCGCGCCAAGCACGGGGTGACGGTTTTCCGCGACGCCACCTGCCGGCACGACTCCACCAACGTCACCCTCACCCATTTCACCCCCCGCGAGGTGCGCGTCTCGATTGACAAGCTCAAGACCTTGGGCTACACCCACGATTTGGAGGGCAAGCCCCTGCATTCGCCCGACCAGGTGCTGGCCCTGAAAGTGCAGGACGTCATCGTGTCGGACGACGGGGCGCAATTTTTCTTCAAGGTGGCCAACTACATCGACGAGATGCTGGTGACGCTGTATCAGATGCGGCCCTATTACCAGCTCAATAAGCCCGAGGATTTGGTCGGGCATCTGGCCGTCGGCCTCTCGCCCCACACCTCGGCCGGCTGCTTGTGCCGCATTGTCGGATTCACGCGCGCGCACGTGGGCTATGCGCACCCCTATTTCCACTGCGCCAAGCGCAGGAATACCGATGGCGATGAGGACTCGCTCATGCTCCTCGCGGACGCGCTCATCAATTTCTCGCGCCGCTTCATTCCCGCCACCCGCGGCGGCACCATGGACGCTCCGCTGGTGCTGACCACGCGTTTGGACCCGACCGAAGTGGATGACGAAGTGCATTCCATGGAGGCGTGCGAGAGCTATTCGCTGGAATTCTATGAGCTGGCGGCCCGCTTCGCCTCGCCGTCCGAGGCCAACGTGCCGCTGGTGAAGAATTTGCTTGGAAAGGCGGGCCAATACGAAAGCTTGGGCTACACCCATGCGGTGAAATCCATTGACGAGGGCCCGCTGATGACCTCCTACATTTCGCTGGAAAAAAGCATGGTGGCCAAAGTCAAGGTGGAGTTCGCGCTGGAGGACAAACTGCGCGCGGTGGACCCGGCGGATGTGGCCAACCGCGTGCTCTTGTCGCACTTTTTGCCCGACATGTACGGCAATTTGCGCTCGTTTTCAAGGCAGACGTTCCGATGCGTGGACTGCAACGCCAAATTCCGGCGCGTGCCCCTCGTGGGCCACTGCACCAAATGCAACGGCAAATTGATTCTGACCATCTACAAGGGCGGGATTGAGAAGTATTTGAAGCCCTCTTTGGAGCTGGTGGAGCGATATCATTTGCCGGCGTATATGAAGCAGAGAATCGAGCTGATAAGAAAGGACATTGACTCCATCTTTACGGATGAGAAGAGCGTGCAAAAAGGGTTGGCAGATTACATGTGAGGAGGTCAGGCCCCAACCGCCTTCCCCACCAAGCCCGGAAACACGGCCACCAATCCAGTGGTAATGAACTGCACGCCAATGGCGCACACAATCAGGCCCATGATGCGCATCAGCGCATACAGCCCCTCCTGCCCCAGCACTTTCATGATGCGCTCGGACGAGCGCAGCACCAGATAGTTGAGGGCGCAGGCCACGAAGATGGCGCCCCAGAGGGTGAATTCCTCCAGCAGGCCCGTCACCTGCCCGGCGAGAAGCACGGTGGTGGAGATGGCCCCCGGCCCCGAGGTCATGGGAATGGCCAGGGGCACCATGTAAACCAGGTCCTTGCGCACGTCCTGCTTCTTTTTCTCATCAGTCGGGAAGAGCATGCGCAGGCCGATAATCAGAAGGGCGATGCCGCCCGCGATGCGGAAGGAGTCGATGGTAATCGAGTAGATTTTGAACAGCCACAGGCCGGTGAGGGCAAAGAAGAAGAGCACGCAGAAGGCGACCAGCGAAGTCAGGAACGCCACCCTATTCTGCTCGGCCGTTTTCTGTCCTTTGGTGAGCGAGAGGAAGATGCCGATGGTGGAGAGGGGGTTGATGATGACCAGAAGCGCGATGAGGGAGGTGATGAAATAGGAATCCAGGGCCATGGCCATATGGGCAAGGGCACGCACGGGCGATTTAAAATGATGACGGGCGAGAGGAGGGCATGAAATCCAAAAATCGGAATTTCAGCCGCATCATTTTCGACATGGACGGCGTGCTCTACCGCGGGCACACCCCCATTCCCGGCGCGGCCCAAGCCCTGGATAAAATCCGCCAAGCGGGCTACCCCATCTCCTTTGTCACCAACAACGCGACGCGCTCGCGCGCCGAATTGCAGCGGCGCATGAAAAAAATGGGCATCCGCGCGCATCCGGATGAAATCATGACCTCGGCTTATGCGGCCGGCTGCTATTTGAAGGGCATGAAACAAAAGCCGAAATCGGTTTACGTCATTGGAGAGAGGGGATTGAAGAACGAGCTGCGCTCGGCCGGATTTTCAGTCTTGCCCCTCCATCTCCGCGGCGAGCGCGAATCCACCACCACCTTTTCCCGCCTTTCCAACTCCGAATTGCACCCTGCTTCGCACGTGCTGGTCAGCGGCCTCGACCGCCACCTTACATACGCCAAGCTCGCGGCCGGCCTCGACATGCTCAACGCGGGCGCGAGCTGGGTGGCCTGCAATCTGGACCCCACCCTGCCGATGGAAAACGGCGTCCATCCCGGCTCGGGCAGTCTGGGCGCGTGCCTGGCCTATGCGGCCGGACAGGTTAGGCCGGACGAGCCGGGCCGGCGCGGGCGGCCGGGCGCACGAAAGGCCGGGGCGCATTTTTCCAACATCATTTTGCGCGAGCCGGACGTGGTGGTGGGCAAGCCCACCACATATATGCTGGACATGATTTGCAAGAAATGCTCGCCCGCCCAGCGGCGCTCCATCCTTTTTGTGGGCGACCGCCTCGACATGGACATTGCCTTCGCCAGCGCGGGCGGGCTGTCCTCCCTGCTGGTGCTGAGCGGGGTGGCTAAAAAAGAGGAAGCTAAGAGAGCCAAGGGTTCGCTCAAGCCCGGCGCCATCCTCAATTCGGTGGCCGAGCTGCCGAAATGGCTCGGCGTTTGAATTCTTTTTCAATAGCGGTACATGCCGTTGAGCGTGTCGTCCACATCCTCGTTCTCGCTCTTTTTCTTGATGGCCTCCAAGCCCTGAGAGGGAGCGGGCTCGGGGGAAGCCGCAGGCGGACTGGCGATGGGCCAGCCGGAGGAAGAAGAGGTTGACTCGGTTTGGGACGGGGACGGCCAGCCGGAGGGAGCCGGACTCGCGGCCGCTGGGCTTTGGTTGGAACTGGGGTCCAAATCCATGGCCGCGCGCGTGAGCCAGTCTGAAAAGTGGGGCTGGGACGCCGGGCGCGGCTCGGCGGGGGGAGAAGCGGCCGGCGGGGAATACGGCGGAGCGGCCGGAGCCAGCGCATAGGGCGAGTTGGGTTGGGTGTATTCGCCCGCGTGCGCGGGCTGGGGCGCGAAGAGAGAGGGTGAAGCGGGGGCCGGCTCGTTGGAAAAGATGGAGGGCGGATTTTGGGAAACCGAGAAGGGCGAGGCCGGGGCGCCAAACGCGCCGGCAGCCGGGGCCGGGCTTGGAGAGCCATAGGGGGCCGGCGGCTGGCTGGGCGCGCCGTAGGGGCTGGAAGGCTGGCCGGAATAGCCATACGAGGGGGTATTGGAGGGGCTGGGCGCGCCATACCCGCCGGGCGAGGGCTGGCCGGCAAACAGGCCCGAGGGCGGAGCCGGAACGGAGTGGTAGGTGAGCGGGGGCGTGATTTGCGAGGCCGGAGCGGGGTCGGAAAACATGTCCATAGGGGCAGGTGAGGGCGCGTCGGCGCCATTGAGCGCCGAAGCGGGCGTGCTAAACGGGCCGGACAGGTGGCTGGGGGTTTCGGCTGGGCGCGTCTGCTCGCCAAAAGAGGGCCAAGAGGGAGCGGGAGAAGAAGGGGCCGACCACGCCGGAGCGGGCGAGGAGGGCGCGATGGAGAGGGACTGGAAGGTTTCGGATTTTTGCGAGGGCCGCAGCAGGGGCGAGAGCGACACCTGCACCACGCGGCCCGAAGCCGGGTCGAGGCCGGTGACTTCCACTTCGTCCAAATCCAGCGAGGAATTGACCTCGATGAAGTGCGCCTGCCCGTTCACCAGAATCTGTTTCTTGATGCTTGACATGCCCAACCGCCTCCGAGACGGGCAAGCCTCTCGGACAGGGTTTATTAGCCCTCGCGGGCGTGTGTGGAGAATAGTATATAAATGTGAATATTCATATCAATTCGACGAATATGGGCACTTATTCCCTCAAAACAACCGCTGCGCGGACCGGGTGGATAACACTCGACGGGCAACCCAAAAAGGTCGAGCTGTGCGTCCTGCCGCGCGACGCCATCACGGCCTTCAGCCAGAAGAAGATGGACCGGTTCAATGGCGCGATTCACGTTTTCCCTGAGCAGAAGGCCGAATACGACAAATGGAGGGCCTATCAAGACAATGGCCACGCGTTCGTCCTCATGGCCATGGGCGAGCAGCTGGCGGCCGAGCGCCTCGCGCTCGAAACCGCGTTTGCCAAAACCAAAGCCAGACTGGAAGAGGCGAAGAAAACCTGCGACAGGCTGGAAAAGGAAGAATGCCGGGAGGGCAGGATTTGCGCAAGGCTGGAAGAGCCGCTCAAGGGCCCGATGCGGGAGCGGCAGAAGCTTCTGCAAACCCAGAATGAGCGCTACCGCAAATTGGGCGAGATTCAGGCCCAGCTCATCGACTTGGAGAAGAAAAACCGCTCCCTCCTGCTCGGGGCTGAAGAAAAGGCAGGTGTAGGACAATGGCTGCAAACATTCTTCGACCCCGGCGCCGGACGTCCCATGCAGATATGGGACGTCATTCTCAAGGACGCGGAAAGGGGATTGTCGGATTTGGAGATCGTTTGCCGCCTGCTGGAGTTGGCCGGATTCGGGGCGGCCAATAATCCGAAAACCCTGGATGCGAAACGGCTGGGCGGGCTGGATGAGAAGGTGCTGCAAGAGCTTGAGAGGGGCTGGGCACAGGTCATCCGGAGCAATCAGGAACTGATGGAGAGGCTGGGAGAATGGGAGGCCGTGCTCGTGCGCACGCGGGACCAGCTCAAGGAAGCGCTGGCCGACATAAGAGAACAGCGGCGCAAGGAGAGAAACCAGACCGGGCCGAAACTCCCCCTCAAGGAGCGGCTGGCGCAGATGAAGAGACACAAAGCCCGGGACAAAGCCGGAAAGCGGGCCGAAATGCTCATCAGGCACTTGGAGCTGCAGCTCGCATTCCTGCATAAGATAGAGGATATCGCGGCCGGGGCCAACCGGGCGGTCGAGAGCCTGCAGGAGCAGGTCGAGCCCAGCCAAAAGCTGGAGGGGCCGCTAAGGAAGCTGGAGCGCACGCAGGAGATGCGGCGGGCGCAGGAGAAAAAAACGGCGGAGCTGCAGGCCGAATATGACGGGCTGGAGCGCCAGTGTCAAAGCGTGCGGGCGCGGGAGGAAAAGCTGCTGGAGCAGACGAACGAGCTCATCGGGCGGCTGGACGCGCGCCGCAAGCGCCGGGCGGACTATGAGAAAAGGAAGGTGGAGCGGGCGAACGCCCCCAAACAGAAGGAGGCGCAGGAACTGCACGAGCTGCAATGTCAGATTGCCGAGCTGGAACGCGAAGAGCGCAAGAACAAGAAGCGTGAGGAGTGGCTGGGCCGCTTTGACATGGAGAAGCGCAAGGCGGAGGAGCGCCTCAAAGAACTGGATGAGATTATCCTGACATCAAAACAAAAGCTGGCGGACGAGTTGTGGAACCCCGAGCTCTTTGTGTTCTGCCAGAGCGGCCAGCACACGCCAAGGCAGAGGGAGGACTTCGATGAAACGGTGGGCCAGCTGGCCGACCTGTACATGGAAACGGGAGGCAAGCTGACCGCCAATAATCTGCATGCCTGGTTACCCCGCAGCGCCAAGCCGCAGAACACGGCCTGGATGGACCGAGGCTACCAGCTTATTCGCGTGGGCTTCCACGCCCGCAATTTCGACCGCTTCCTCATCGACTTGGCCGAGCCGCCGGAGAGGCCGGGCCTGAACGAGCCGGTGGGCCCCCGAATCTATTTCATAGGCGGAAAGGGAGACTGCGTCAGCTTCATGAAAAACCGCAAATATGTCAATGAGGAGGCCGCTTCCCAAAATGACTGGCGGGCCGGGCTTTTCAAGCGGGTGCTCGGGCCGGCCATTGAGGCCCAGAAGGAGATGGACGAGCTGCTGGGCAACGGGCACGCGAATGGAAACGGCAATGGACAGAATGGAAAAGGAAATGGGGAAAAGAACGGCGCTTAGGCGGCTGGCGTGAAGAGGCCTATTCCACCGTCACGCTCTTGGCCAAATTCCTAGGCTGGTCGGGGTCGCGGCCCAATTCAATGGTCATGTAATAGGCCAGCAATTGCAGCGGCAGGATGTAGAAGAGGGGCACGAAATCCTCTGAAACTTTCGGCATGGCCAAGCTGTGCTCGCCCTCCGAGAGGATGGTCTTGTCGTCCGAGAGCACGATGATGGAAGCCCCGCGCGCGTGGCATTCGCGCATGTTGCTCTCCATTTTGGGCGCCAAAGCCCCCGACGGCGCAATCGCAATCACCGGCACCTTGTCTTCCAGCATGGAGATGGGCCCGTGCTTCAATTCACCGGCCGCATAGGCTTCGGCATGCAAATAAGTGATTTCCTTGAGCTTGAGCGCGGCCTCGAGCGCGCAGGGCCAGCCGATGCCGCGCGAAATAAAGAAGAAATTCTTGCGCTTGCTCATCAGTTTGGCCAAATGGTGCACCGGCTCGTGCACCTCATCCAGCATCTGCTGCACCTGCGAGGGCATGGCGGCCAGCTCCTCCAAGCCCTTCTTGTTGCTGGAAAGCGAATAGGCCAGCTTGTAAATCACGGCCAGCTGCCCGGTGAAGGTCTTGGTGGCCACCACCCCGACTTCGGGCCCCACGCTGATGTAGAGGGTGGCGTCCGCTTCGCGCGAGAGCGTCGAGCCGACCACGTTGGTGATGGCCAGCACTTTGGCCCCCTCCTTTTTGGCGAGGCGAACGGCCGAAAGCGTATCCGCCGTCTCGCCGGATTGTGAAATGGCCACCACCACATCCTCCGCGCCGGTGTGCCAGGAGGCGTATTCCGAGCCCAAGTAGGCGGAGGCGGTGCGCTTTTGCCTGTGCAGCAGATACTGCAAAACCAGGCCGGCATAATAGGAGGTGCCGCAGGCCACCACGGCCGGGCGCTTGGCCCCGGCCAGCAGCTTCACCCCGTCCGCCACGTCGGCGGAAACAGCGGCCGCCAGCGTGAGGGGCTGCTCCAGAATCTCTTTTAGCATGAAATAGTCGTGGCCCATCTTTTGCGCCATCTGCGGCGTCCAGTCCACGTGCAGGGGCGAGCGCACGGCCGGGGAGCCATCCGCGCTCCAGATTTGCATGCCCTTGGCATCCAGCGCGGCCAAGTCGCCCTCGTTGAGCAGCACGAAGTCGCGCGTGTAGCCCAAGAGCGCGGCCATGTCGGAGGCAAAGAACATCTCCTCCTTCTTGCCCTTGCCGATGATGAGCGGGGCGTGGCGGCGCGCCAGAAAGAGGCGGGGCTCGCCCGACACCAGGATGCCCAGCGCATAGGCGCCCTCGAGGCGGGAAATGGACGAGCGGACGGCGGAAAGAATGGAATCTGAAGAGGATTTTTTGCCCTTTAACTCCTCTTCAATCAAATGGGCCACGATTTCGGTGTCGGTATCGGAAGTGAATTTGTGGCCCTTTTTCTCCAATTCGGCCTTCAGCGCGCGGGAGTTCTCGATGATGCCGTTGTGCACCACCGCCACTTTCTTGGAGCAGTCGTAGTGGGGGTGCGCGTTGCGCTCGCAGGGCGGGCCGTGGGTGGACCAGCGCGTGTGCCCCAGGCCGATGCCGCCCTCGAGTGAGAGGAAATTGTGCTTGGCGTGGATGTCGCGCAGCTTGCCCACGTCCTTGATGATGCGCATGCCCCGGCCGTCCGAGACGGCCATGCCGGCCGAGTCGTAGCCGCGGTACTCGACTTGGGAGAGGCCGTGCAAAATGACTTCCGCCGCCTGGCGGTGCCCGATGTAGCCGACAATGCCGCACATGGACAGAAGTAGGGTTGGAAAAGATTATAAATGGGTTGAAAGGACAAAAAAGTTATTTAAAATACTTCCGCTCGGCGCTTTTTTCATCCGACGATATCCCCTTCGGCAAAGGTGCGGCCCACGTGGCGGATTTTCACCTGATAGGTCTTCCCCGGCTCACCGCCGCGCACGTAAATCACGTAATCTTCCCAGTGCGCCAGGCCCGCGCCGGCCGGGCCGGGGGTGTCGACCTTGACTTTCACCACTTCGCCAGCATCAACAGGGGGACGGGAGGACATGGCTTTGGCTGGGAGGAGGAAAATAATAAAGCCGGCGGACGGGGGGAAAGACGTGTTCTCTGCTTTCCTTACATCGGGCCCTTGCTGCGGAACAAGTTCTCGCGCGGCTTCTCGGCCTTTTCGCCACCCTTGCCGGACGGCGGAACCGAGCCGATGGGCACGCTGGCCCAGTCCGTCACGTCCACGGTGCGCACCTTCATGGGCAGCACGTATTTCTCCCCATCGAAGAGGCGGATGATGCACTCGCGCGTGTGCAATTTGACGAACATCTCGCGCTTGCTCTCTTCCAGCTCGGATGGAGAGACGTGTTTTTTGAAGAATTCCTCGACCTTGATTTCCATCATGGAAGCCAGCAGGCGCGCATCCTCTTTGGTCACCTTGAAGGAAATCACGTTGCGGGCGTTGGAAATCAGCGAGTCCAGCACCGGCTTGGAGAGCTGGCCCAAATACTGGGCCGAGGCATACATGCACAAATTGAATTTCCTCGTCTCAGCCATGATGTCCTTGGTGACCTTGCTCTCCACCGTCGGGAACTCGTCCACGATGAGCACGGTGGGGTAGGTGAATTTCTCCGAGATGGCCATGATGTACATCTGGTTGATGATGGAGCCGGCGAAGAACTTGATGATGTTGCGCGAGAAGAAATGCGGGTTGAACGACACCACGGTGACGGGGTTGTTGGCGATGGTGGTGCCCAAGTCCTCCTGGTGGCGCTTCTCGCCCAGATAGAGCAAATACTCGCCGATGAAGTTGGTGACGGGGAGGATGGCGTCGTTGAAGTGGTGCATGTAGATGTCCTGGAACTCCTTGTCGAAGAAGCGCTTCACTTCGTCGTTCTGGCACTGGGCCGTGAATTCCATGCGCTTGCTCGAATCGGTGAGCAGCAGCGAGATGTTTTCCATCGTCAGCTGCTCAATCGAGGCCAGCAGGTGCACCGAATAGAACACCACCCGCTCGGCATACTTGCTCTCCTGACCGATGGTGGAGGTGATGAGCTGCGCAATCAGCTGCGCAATCAGCGGGCTCTTGCTCTTGCCCACATCGAAGGGCTCCACGTAGTTTTGCACGAAGTCAATCACTTTGGCCTGCTTCATGCTTTTGGAAAACTCGCCGTGCGGGTCCACCAGCACGATGTGCGAGTTCGGATGCTTGGCCCGAATCGCGGCCACGAAGATTTGGATGAACTTGGACTTGCCCGAGCCAGAGGTGCCGACAATGAGGCCGTGCTGGAAGACGTTGAAGTTGTCCACCCCGATGTTCACGCCATCGGCTGTGAAGATGGGCTGTTTGGAGCTGAAGTAGATGGACTTGGGCACCGGGTCCAATAGCTCGATGTAGAAGAGCGGGTTGTTCTCCAAATCGATTTCGAGGAATTTGGTGGGGTTGGAGAGGAAGAGCCAGCCGCCCATGCCCTTGTTGTCCACGTATTTGCCGAACCCGTAGAAGCCGCCCAAAAAGCGGATGACGCGCAGGTGGATTTCGTCCACATTCTCCTTGAGCAGAAAGTCGAAAAGCTGGTGTCCCGAGACGAATTTGAGGCGGGGGCGCACGCGCACGTTGGGAATCATTTCCACCTCTTTGGGCGGGTTGAGGCGGAAGGGGAAGAGCAGGGCCGACTGCGAATAGAGGTCGCCGGGGTCCTGCACAAACATCTTGATGGTGTTGGAATAGCGCTTCACCACCAGGTTGATGCCGCCGAACGAGAAGAGGTGGGAGAAGTCGAGGAATTCGAAGAGCGGGATGTGGCGCCGGATAAGCTGGTCGAAGATGCGCGCATAGTCGGACGCCGTGATTTTGGGCGCATAGATGGAGAGTTCGGAATACTTCTTGGGTTTGCGGGCCATATTTGCACCAATGCAAGGTCAGGGAGTGGAACGGGGCAGAATTTTAACCCCCCGCCTGATTTTAACCATTTTTTATAATATTTTATCACATTTTTGGTATTTAAAGGTTCTGCCGGGATTTTGCCCGGTTTCGACAATCGGCGGGAGAAGCCTAGGAACGGCCCCGGGCGCCCAGAGAGTAGATGGAAAAGGGCAGGGTTTTGTCTTTCCCGAGGCGGCCGGCCAAATCGGCCAGAAGCAGTTTTTTGAGCCGCAAAAAGTCCTCCCGCGGCAGCTCGACGTTGCCGATGGCGAAGCGTTTGCCCTTGACGTTGAAGCAAAAGAGGCACTCTTGGCAGTTTTCGACATGGTGGCAGAAGTAGCAGTCGGAAGAGTCCAGCGAATCGCTCACTTCAAGGCAGCGCATCAGCCTCAAGGAACGATAGGCGTGGATGCAGCTCTGGGAATAGAAGGTGTGGTCGCAGCCAAACATGCGCTCGGCATTGTGAGAGACCCAGCAGCCATAAGCGCAGTCCTTGGAATCATACAGGGTGGAGGAGGCAAAGCAGCGCACGGCGTCCGAATAGCTCACCGTGTGGATTGCTTGGGCATTTTGTCCCAATGCCACCTCGCAGGTGAAGAGGGCAATGGAGGAGAGAAGGGAGCGGGCGTTGGACAAGGACAGGGAGGCCGCGTCGGCCTCGCTGAGCTTCCGCCTGCCCGCCTCGGCAGCCTCTTCGAGCGCGACATGGGTGTTTCGCACCGGCTCGTTGAAGAGAATGGGCAGCACCCACAGCGGCCGGCCGCTCATGGCCGATTTGGTTTTGGGCGCGGCGCGCACGTGGCGCATGAGCCACTTCTCGTAATCAGACATGGGGCCCGGGAGCGGGCGGCCCAAGAGCACTTGGCAGGTGGAGGCAAAAGAGGAGTCGAGAGAGGCAGGGTAGTCGGCCGGGCGGCCGAAATAGGGGGGAGCGGAAATTCCTTCATCCACATTCCAGCTCTTGGGTCTTTTTTCCTCTTTTCCCGCCCGTGGAGGCCCGCCCAGCAGTTCGGCAATTGAAATAATGTCCTTTTTGCGCTTCAATTCGTCCGCCATTTCGGCCAGCAAATTGGCCTTGAGCTTGAAGTATTCGTCTTTGGGCAATTCGAGGTTTCCAATCAGATGCCGCTTGCCGGTCTGGTTGAAGGAAAAGAGGCACTCCTGGCAATAGCGCACATTGGCCGAGAAATAGACGTCCGAGCAGTACTGGGTATTGGTGGTTTCGAGCATCCGCTGGCTCTTCCAGCCCTGAAAATTCTTGATGACATAATCAATTTCACCCGTGCAGTCCGAGCCGAACACATAGTTGGACTGGCGCAGCATGGCGCAGTGGGCCACATACTGGCAGTCGGACACGTCCTGTGAGTCTTGCACATACTGGACAATGGAGCAGCGATTGGAGCGCTCCACGGCATGGAATTTGCCCAACACCACGTCGCCGGAATAGATGAAGCGTTCCTGCAGAGTGGAGAGCAAGGAATCCAAATCCTTGATGGAATTGATGTCAAACGCCGCACTGTGCCGCTTCTGGTATTCGGCCTGCTCGGAATTGGAAATATAGCGCACGTCATAGCCGAAATCGTCGTCTGCGGTGGTGACGGGCCGGTTGGAGAGGCTGGAGCGCCGGCGGGTCTGAACCGGGCCCACATACTTTTTGAGATAAGGCCCGAAATCCGAAAGCGGGCCGACCTCTTCGTGCAGCAGCACGCGGCAGGTGGAGGCCCAGGCTTCGTTGAGGTCCATGGAAGAAAATGGGCCGGTTTTATGATTTAAAATTTGTTTTCAAAATGTTTTAAAATAATTGATAATTTGACTTAAATTTAGATAAAATTAAAAATAAACAGGAAAAAAGAAGAGTATGCAGCCCGCCGGCCCGACAGGGCTTGACAAACTGGACCGCTCCATCCTCCACCTGCTCGACCAGGACTCGCGCGCGCCCTATTCCAAGCTTGCGCGCCGCCTGCACACCAGCCCGCAGGTGGTGAAATACCGAGTCGAGAAGCTCTACGAGCG
This sequence comes from uncultured archaeon, assembly GCA_902384555.1. Lineage (GTDB taxonomy): Archaea > Micrarchaeota > Micrarchaeia > Anstonellales > Anstonellaceae > CAIXYX01. The sequence goes on from CABMCD010000004.1 coordinate 43,945, forward strand.
CCAGCTGCTGCTCGCCTGCTGGCCCATGGTGGAATACCGCGGGCTTGGCTATTTCTTCGGCCTGCATTTCATCAAGCTGCAAAATCTCACGCCAAAAGAGGAGGAAAAATTCTATGCCTACCTCCACGCGCATCCCTATATCCCCATCGTCATGCGCGCACAGGGATATGCCGACCTCATTCTGGCCATTGACGGCCGCGGCATCCACCATTTGAGCGAAATCGTGCGCGAGCTGCAGAACCGCTTTTCCACCCATTTCCTGGACTGGGACACCGTCATTCCCATCGGCTTTTCGCGCTTCAACCGAAACTATTTGGTGGGAGAAAAAGACCCGACGCCAGACGTGGCCTTCACCGGAGCCCAAGTTTCGCTTGAAACCGATGAAACCGACCGCAAGCTCCTCTGCATGCTCAATCACGACGCCCGCACGCCGCTGAGCCATATCGCGAAAAAGGCCGGCGTGTCGGCCGCCACGGCTGCCCAGCGCATCAAGCGGCTGGAAAAGGGCGGGGTGATTCAGTGCTACACCATCCTGCCCGACCACGTGAAGCTGGGCTGGCCCCGCCACCGCGTGCTCATCAAGTTCAAGAACCTCACTGAAGAGCAGGAGCGCCGCTTCTTTTCCTACTGCAATTTGCACCCCCACATCGTGCACCACATCAAGTGTTTGGGCAACTGGGACTGCGCCATTGACATCGAAATCGAAACCGGGGAGCGCCTGCGCGAGGTGCTGATGGACATCAAATCGAAATTCTCTGAAGTGGTGCAGCGCATCGAGCCCAGCTACATCTACAAAATAGACCGGTTCCGCGACATTCCGGACGAGTTTCCCCAGCTTAACAAGTGAGTGGGCTTATTTTTTTGCCGCCAAGGCTGTAGATGGACCAGGGCAGGACTTTGTCTTTCTCGAGGCGCGAAGCCAGCTCGGCCAGCACCATCTTCTTCACGCGCAGATATTGCTCGCGCGGGTATTCGACGTTTCCTATCGCATATCGTTTTGCCTTGATGTTGAAGCAGAACATGCACTCTTGGCAGTTCTCGATGTTGTGGCAGAAGAAACAGTCCGAGCAGTTGTTGCAGTTGTCCAGCTCGAAGCAGCGGCTCACTTTGGTGGAGAAATGGCAGTTGATTCCAAACGAGCTTTCCCGCGCCTCCCGGCAGCCGAAGAGAAATTCGCACGAGCGGGGCATCAGGCAGTAGGCGCACGATTTGGACAGCATGAACAGCACGCCATGATAGCAGTCGCTGGAGTCGATGGCCAGCGGAGCCTCGATATCGTTGGACAGCTTGCCGGTGCGCCAAGTGTGGCAGAAATAGGCCAGAGGGCCGATGAGGGCGGGAGCCGTGCGCAGGGACAAGCCTTTCACTTCCTCTTCACCCAGCGCGGCATGCTCGCCAAAGAAATCGGCCTGTGGTTGGGTGAGCAGGCGCTCGGGCGGGAAGGACATGAAATTGGAATAATCCACCCGCCACAACTCTTCGCCGCTGGCGCAGGATTTGGCCTTCTCCATATGGACGGCCGAATTGGACCCCAGCAGCTTGGCATAGGCACCCACCGGACCCATGCGCTTGCCGAGCAGCACTTGGCTGGTCTGGCCAAAAGCCTCCTCAATTTTGCTCTGGTCTTCGGCTTCGGCCTTCCATTTGCCCCACTCCGGCAGGGCCATCACGGCCTTGAGCTTGGAGTGGTCGGGTTTGCGGTTGGCCGTCATTTCCACCAGCGAGGGCAGCCTCTTCTTTTCAGACAATTCCGTGCGCATTTCCTCCAGCAGCTTGGCCTTGATTTGCAGGTATTGGTCTTTGGGCAGGGCGAGGTTGCCGATGCGCCTGCGCTGGTTCTTGAGATGGAAGGAAAAGAGGCATTCCTGACAGCCGGTAAGGCCGTGCGAATAATAGCAGTCGGAGGAAAATTCGGATTTGGAGAGCATGAGCGAGCGCATGCAGTCCCACGTGGCCGAGGTGCGGATGCAGTAGTGCACCGGCCCCATGCCGTGGCAGCCGAAGAGGTAGTCGCTGTATCCGCCCCGGGAGCAATAGGCGGCAAATTTGGAGAACGCCACCCGCTCGCAGTGATGCGTGTGAAAGCAGTCGGTGATGACGGTGCTGTCCTGCACGAACTTGGAGTTGCCCAGCACGATGTTGCCGCAATAGATGGCGCGCTCCGACACCGCCTCGGCCAGCGAGTCGATGTCTTTTATTTCGTTGATGGAGAGGGGGCCGTATTGGGCGTTCAAGTCCAGCTCGTCATAGCTGGCCATCCGGACTGCCTTTGGGTAATTGGAATAAACCGAAACCACGTCCTTGCCCGAGAGGCAGGAGGGGCGCACCATGCGCGGGCCGTGGTCTTCCAAAAGCCAGTTCTCGAATTCGTAAAGCCCGCCGACTTCGCCGCCCAGCACGGTGCGGCAGGTGCTGCGCCAGGCCTCTTCCAGTTCGGCGGACGGCTTGCTCATGGCTTGCACCCCAGATTGAAGATGGAGAGCGGGAGGGTTTTATCCTTTTCCAGACGGGCCGCCAGCTCGGCCAGCACCGTCTTCTTGATGCGCAAATAGTCTTCCTTCTTCATTTCCACATTTCCGATGGCATACCGCTTGCCTTTCACGTTGAAGCAGAAGAGGCACTCCTCGCAATTCTCGACATTGTGGCAGAAATAGCAGTCGGTCGAGCTGTTGCAGGAATGGCATTCCAGACAGCGGGACAAATGGGCCGACAGGCAGCAGTTGGCGCAGAATTTCGAGTCGCGGATGGCATGGCAGCCGAAGCAGGACTCGGACTCCAGATAGTAGTAGCCATAGGCGCAGTTCTTGGAGGTGACGTGGACCACGCTTTGCAGCATGTTGGAGCAGTCCACGCCGATGAAGTCCAGATGGTTGTTGAAGTTCTTGCCCACGAAATAGTCGGAGCAGAAAAAGGCCGCATCGGAGACGGCCTTGAACATGCTCTCAAAGGAGGGCGTTGCGCTGGGCTCGGTCATGCGCGTTTCGCGGCCCAAAAAGAGGGCGTCCGCTTCCCCAACGAGGCGGTCGTGGGGGTAGAAGGAGAAGGCGGCATAATCCGGCAAGCCGATGCTCGCGCCGGGACGCAGGGAGGGATAGTGATAGATGGCGCGCGCCGTCTGGGAGAGCCAGGGGCCATAGGGCGCAATGGGGGAGAGCGGGCGGCCCAGCAAGATAGACATGGTTTTGGAAAATGACTCTTCCACGGGCTTGGGGTTCCAGGGCTTCGCAGCGGCGGGCGGGGCGCGCGAGAGCAGGGCTTGGGTTTTGGCACGGTCAAAGGAGAGCGAGGCGATGCGCTCCTCCAAGCGAGGCAAGGTGCGCTTGTCCTGAAGCTCGTGCGCCATTTGCTCCATCAGCGCCTTCTTGAGGGCCACATACTTGTCTTTGGGCAGCTGCAAATTTCCAATGCAATAGCGCGAGCTGCGCAGGCCGAAAGAAAACAGGCAGTCGTTGCACTCGTGGATGTTGTGGCAGTAGGCGCAGTCATTCACATAGCTGGAATGCGACACTTCGAGGCAGCGCACGTTCTTGTCGTTGTTGCTGATGCCGATGCAGTAAGAGCAATGGCCGTGATTTTGAGAGCCGAAAATGCAGTCCCCGTATTCGAGGCAGTAGGAATAGGCGATGTATTTGGAGAACGAGATTTGGGTGGATTCGAGCACATAATGCGAGTCAATGACGTCCGAGCTTGATTGCACATGGGCCGACTTGCCCAGCACGATGTCGCCGGTGTAGATGAAGCGCTCGCCGAGGGCGGAGAGGATGGAGTCGATGTCTTTGAGCTGGTCAAGCGGGAGAGGCGCATAGGTTTTTTTCCAGTCCACTTCGCCCAAAGACTGGAAAGAGCCGCACTCGTGCGCGCCGGTGGATACCAGAGCGACCTCTTTTCCTGAAAGGCAGGACTTTTGCTTGGCGGGCGGGCGCGAGCGGCTCTCCAAATAATTGGAATAGTGGGAGAGCTCCCCGAGCTCTTGGCCAAAAATGACTTTGCAGGTGCTGGCCCAGCGGGAGTTGAGGGTGTCGTAGGGCTCGCTCATTTTTTGCCTCTGGAACCGATGGAATAGATGGACAAACCGAGATTTTTGTCTTTTTCCAAGCGGGCCGAGACTTCGGCCAGCACCATCTTCTTCACGCGCAGAAATTCCTCCTTGGGATATTCGACATTTCCAATCGCGTAACGCTTGGCTTTCACGTTGAAGCAGAACATGCACTCCGAACAATTTTCGATGTTGTGGCAGAAGAGGCAGTCCGAGCTGGAAAATGACGAGTCGCACTCGAAGCAGCGCTGCAGCTTGACGGAGTTGTAGCACTTGAGGCAGGAGGCGGACTGCAGCACGATTTGGCAGCCGAATACGCTGTCCGAATTGCGGGGCCAGAAGGAGTAGGCGCAGCGCTGGTCCTCCACCGAATTCGAGCAGCGGTAGCAGTCGCCCGAATCGATGTTGATGGGGCAGTCGATGCTGTTGAGGCACTGGCCCTCCCTTTTTTCGGGGCACATGTAAGCCACCGGGCCCATGATGGAAACCGCCTTGGAAAAGTCGAACGAGCGGGCCGCCTCCTCGCCGATGCCCGCCAGTTCCCCAAGCGCCGCGCTCTCGTCGAGGCGCACCAGGCGGTTCGCGGGCATGGCGGCCTGCGGAGGATAGGAATTGCGCAGCACGGGCTTTTTGGAAACCGCGGACGGGGTGGCCCGGACGGCATAGGTGTCCCGCTCCAGCCATTGGGCATAGTGGTCCAGCCCGCGCAGGGGCTTGCCCAGAACCAGTTGGCTGGTGCGCGCGAACGCTTCCTCCACGCCGGCCATGCTCTGGCCGGGCGGGCTGGCGGAGCGGCGCTCGTCCGCCGAAATGGAGGGTGGCGCGCCGGCGCATTTTCCAACCAGCTCGAAAAGGGAGGGCAGGCGTTTTTGGGCTTCCAGCTCGTCCGCCATCTGCTCCTTGAGATGGGCCTTGGTCTTGAGATATTGCGAGCGCTCCAACTTCTGGTTTCCGATGCAATATGATTTGGCGTGCAGGTTGAAGCAGAACAAGCATTCCTGGCAGCCTTCGCAGCTGGCCACGTAATGGCAGTCCGAGCAGGTGTTGGAATTGTGCGCTTCGAACGAGCGGCGGGTCTGGCGCATCTGCTCGCAGCGCACCAGGCACTCGTTCCCGGCGCCCAGCATCATGCAGCCGAACAGCCGCTCGGAAAGCCGCACGTCGGTGCAGTAGGCCGCGCATTTGGAGGCGTCTATCTTGCTGGACTCCAGCACATAATAGCTGTCGCTGACATTGCAGCTGCCCTGCACCTCCTGGGACGAGCCCAGCACCACTTCTCCGCAATAGACGGCCCGCTCACGCAGGGCTTGGGCCAGCGAATCCAAGTCCTTTATCTGGTTCAGGCCGATGGGCGCTTCGCGCCTTGAGAAATCAATCTGCGCAAGAGGCAGGAATTGGGCGTTGGGAGGGTAATTTCGGATGGCCAGCGTGACCGCCGGCCCTCCGTCCATGGACGGGCGCGTGAACACCGGATTCGACAGCTCGCACAGCCACGGCTTGTAGGGGAGCAAACCACCCACGGAGCGGCCGAAGAGCACTTGGCATGCGCTGGCCCATTCCCTTTCCAGCAGGTCCAGCGGCCCGGTCATTTTTTCGCCCCGATGTTGTAGATGGACAGGCCGAGCGTTTTGTGTTTTTCCAATTTGGAGGCCAGCTCGGCCAGCACGAGCTTCTTGATTTTGAGAAATTCTTCCTTGGGATACTCAACATTACCAATCGCAAATCTCTTGGCTTTCACGTTGAAACAAAACATGCATTCGGAGCAGTTCTCGATGTTGTGCGAGAAATAGCAGTCCGAGCACTGGTGCGAGTCGCTCACCTCAAAGCAGCGCTGGAGCTTGCGCGAATTGGAGCATTTCATGCAAAAGGCCGACTCCCACGTGACATAGGAGCCGAAGATGTTTTCCGAATTGTCGGGCCAGAAGGAATAGGCGCATTTCTTGCAGCGGATGTTGGCCGAGCCCATGTAGGAATCCTGCGCGTCGATGGTGACCGCGCTGCCTTTCACGTTGACGTTGTGGCCCACCACCTTGTCCAAATCACTGTAGGCCACCTTGTGTATGGAGCGGCAAACCGAATCCAGATTCGAGGCATCCAATCCGGCCGCATCCTTCTCTTCAATGGCAAAATCAGCCACCCGCTGCACCTCATCATCCGGCAACAGGCGCCCGTCCAGATGGTAAATATCGCCGATTATTTTTCTATAACCGGCAATGAGCGCCTCGCGGCCGGAAAAGGGGGAGCGCAGGGGCACATTGGCGGGCACATGGGAGTAGAGCCAGCCCGCATAATCTTCAAGCTGGCCCAAGTCTTGGCCCAAGAGCAGGCGGCTGGTGTCGGAAAAGGCCTGTTGGATGGGGGCCATGTTGAATTTGGGCTCCGACCATTTGGTGCGGATTTGGATTTCGGGCTTGTATGGCCGGCAGGCCTGCAAAATGGAGAAAAGGGAGTAGAGTTTGCGCTTCTTTTTCAGCTCGCCGGCCATTTCGGCCACAAGCTTGGATTTGAGGGCAAAATACCGCGCTTTGGGAAGCTGCAGATTCCCAATCAGGAAAGACTTACCCCGCCCGCCAAACGAGAACAGGCAGTCGCTCGAGTTCTGCATGCTGCCGCAGTAATAGCAGTCGGTCACGATTTCGGAGGAATGGCACTCCAAGCAGCGGGTGAATTTGCTTCCCGAGCACTTGATGGAGGTGGAGGATTTGATGGTACCATACAACCCAAAGCAGTATTCCGAATTGTTGAGATAGCGCGAATAGGCGCAGTATTTGGAGGCGTCCATCAGGCTGCATTCGTAGATGAAATGACTGTCGATGACATCGGTGCTTCTTTCCACACCAGTAGATTTGCCCAAAATGATGTTGCCGGCATAATAGAAGCGCTCCGACACGGCTTCGAGGATGGAATCGATGTCCTTGATTTGGTTCAGGCTCATGGGCGCGTATGATTTGCCATAATCCAGCTCGCCCAGAGCCGCGTATTTGGCGGTTGGGGCATAATCGTTGATGGAAAGAGCCACCGCCTCGCCCGAAATAGAGGAGCGCCGCTCATGCGGCAGCTCCAGAGAGTCGGAAAGCCAGGGCCCGTATTCCTTGAGCTCACCCAGCGGCTCTCCAAAAATGATTTTGGACGTGCTGGCCCATGCCCGGTTGAGCGCCGAATAAGTTTCAGAAACCGTGCTCATCTGCCCCGGCCCCCTAGAGCGCACACATCCAGTTTGATGTCGCCCTCTTTCTCCAATTGGCGCACGAGCTCGGCCTGCACCATTTGCTTGATTTGCATGAATTTCTCCCTGCCCACTTCCACATTTCCAATCGCATAGCGCAAACTCTTGGTATTGAAACAGAACATGCAGTTCTCCAGATTCTCGCAGTTGTGGCAGAACATCGAGTTGGAGCAGCTCTTGCACGAGTCGAGGTCCATGCTGGCCGTGCAGTCCATGCAGTCATGGCAGCGGATGCAGAACTTGCAGTTGGTAATCAGGATGCCGCAGCCGAACACGGCCTCGCAGCGGGTGGCATGGGTGCAATAGGCGCTCTTTTTGGTGTAGGTGGCGTCCGCGATGTGGTAAACGTCGGCGCAGAAATAGCGGGTGGGGGTGAGGGCGAAATTCACGTTGTCGCCCTCGTTGAAGTCGGCGCAGTAAAACGCGATGGAGGACATGCGGCGCGCCAAATCCGAAAGAGCGGTGCGCTCGTCGCATTGCAGCACTTGCTGGCCCAGCACATAGGCCTCCTCCTGGTTGATGAGCCGCGTCTTGGGCGCGTGGCGGGCCCAGAAATATTCGGAATAGGGCACTTCATTTCCGAACGGACTGGAGGCGCTCTGCACCGAAGCCACGTGATGCGAGAGGAATTTCTCAAATTTGGAGAGGGGGCCGAACTCCTTGCCCAATACCAGTTTGGTGGTGAGCTTGAAGGCATCATCCATGGGCGACAGGCTGAAGGGCAGGGGGGCCTTCTGGGGGGCCGAGAGGCCGGCCATGGCCCCGGAGGCAGGCGGAGCGTAGTCGAAAATGGAATAGAATTTCTGGTGCTGGTCGATGTAGTCGGCCGCTTCGGCCACCAGTTTCGCGCGCAGGGCGAAATACTGGTCTTTGGGCAGTTCGCGGTTGCCGATGCAGTAGCGTTTGCTGCGCTGGTTGAAGGAGAACATGGTGTGCGCGCAGCCATGGCAGAAGAAGCAGAAGAACAGGTCCGAATTGTTGGTGGAGAAATAGGTCTCAAAGCTGCGCACCAGGTCGGCCGCGCCCAGCACCTTGATGAGAAATTTGCTGCGAATAAAGACGCCGGAGCCGAAGACGTGCTCGGACGCGTCGCGCACGTAGGAGGAATAGGCCACGTTCTTGGACTGCACGACGCTGTGCGAATTCTCCACCTTGAAGCTGTCGGTGCAGTTGTCCGAATATTCGGCCTCTTGGGTGTTTCCGAACATCTTGTTGCCCGCATAATAGAAGCGCTCGGACAGAGTGAAATAAAGGGAATCGATATCCTTGATGTCGTTGATGGAAAGCGGGGCCCCTTTTTTGGAAAAGTCGATTTCATCCTGCGAGATGAAGCGGGCATTCGGGGCATAGCGCTCGGCCGCGATGGCCACGGTCTTGCCCGACAGGGCGGAGGCGCGCCGGCTGGTGGGGTAGTGGTATTGGAGCATGTAGTCTTGGAGGCCCTCCAGCGAGTGCTTGGACTCGCGGCCGAAAATGAGCTGATAGGTGGTCTGGAAAGAGCGGTTGAGTTCGTCGCTGAGCGGGCTCATGGTTTTGCCCCCACATTATAGATGTCCAAGTCGAGCTTTTTATCCTTCCCCAACGTGTGCGCGATTTCAGCGAGCAGCATTTTCTTGACCCGCAAGTAGTCCTCTTTTTTCATTTCCACGTTTCCAATCGCATATCGCTTCGCCTTCACGTTGAAGCAGAACATGCAGTCTTGGCAGTTCTCGATGTTGTGGGAGAAGAGGCAGTCCGAGCAGTCGCGGCTGGAATCCAGCTCAAAACAGCGGGTGAGCTTGAGCGAGTAATAGCAGTTCACGCAGCAGGAGGAATCGAAGATGGTGTCGCAGCCGAAGCAGGACTCGGAGCGCACGCACCAGAACGAATAGGCGCAAAGCTTGGAATACACCGGGGCGGCCATGCGGTAGCAGTCGGAGGAATGGACGCTGACCACGCAATAGACGATGTTGCTGTTCTGTCCAATCCAGAAGTCCATGTCGAAATAGGCCAGCTTGGAAATCAGTTCGTGCGCGTTGGAAAGGCAGATGCGCTCGACCCGGCCCGGGTCCGCCTGAACGGACTGGCCGATGGCATCGGCCTCGCGCATGCCCACCACGCGGTCTTTGGGAATGGGAATGAGGGACATGGTCTTGGGGCAGACGCCCAGGGGCTTGGCGCTGATGGCCGAGCGGCGCTCCTCCATGGGCTTTACATGGCGCAGCAGCCAGGGCCCGTAATCGTCAATATCCGAGAGAGGCTTTTCGAAAAGGGTCTTGGAGGCTTGTGAGAAGGCCCCCTCGATTTGGCGCCGGTCGCTGGACGGGGAGGAGTTCTCGTCTTCGGGGGCGCCGCGGATGGCGGGCTTGTCGGATGCGCACCGGCCGGCGATGTCCATCAGAGTGGGCAGGGACTTTTTCTCCCTAAGCTCACGGACCATCTCGCCCAGCAGCCGCCGCTTGACGGCCGCATACTGCGCCGGTTCCAGCTGGACGTTGCCCACGCAGTGGCGCCGGTTCTTGAGATGGAAGCAGAAGATGCAGTCCTGGCAGTTGTCCAGACCGTAGCTGTAATAGCAGTCCGAGCAATGGGTGCAGTTCCAGGCTTCCAGGCTGCGCTTGACGCGCACCAGCTGGCTGCAGCTGACGCAAAAGGCCGATTCACCCGGCCCGTAGGAGCCGAACACGCACTCGTTCTCGCGGCCGAAGCTTATTTTGAGGCAGTATTTCGACGCGCTGTGCTGCATGGTTTCGTACACATAGTAGCAGTCCGACACGTTGGAGCTTCGGCTGACCTCCCGTGAATTGCCCAGCACGATGTTGCCGGCATAGCAGACGCGCGGACGCAGCGATTCGGCCAGCTCGGCCAGCGAGCGGGCGCGGATTTCACCCAAGGGCGGGGCTTTGGCGGAAAAATCCACCTCGTCCAGGCTGATGAACCGCCCGCCCGCGTATTCCCGCGACTCGTAGATGACGTCCTGGCCGGACACGGACGATTTTTTCGTGAAAACCGGGCCCGGATGGACGCCCAGCCAAGGCAGGAAGGCTTCGAGCCCGCCCACTTCCTCGCCCAGCACGATGCGGCAGGTTTCCTTCCATTTCTGCTCGAGGGTGTCCATCGGCTCGCTCATTTGGGGCACCCCACGTTGAAGACGTTCAAATCCAGCTTCTGGTCTTTTTGCAGCTTGGCCGAGATTTCGGCCAGCACCAGCTTTTTGACGCGCAAATATTCCTCCTTGGGATAGGAATGGTTGAAGATGGCGTAGCGAAGCGATTTGGCGTTGGTGCAGAAGAGGCATTCGGAGCAGGCGTCCACGTTGTAGCAGAAATAGCAGTCGGAAGAGTTGGAGGAGTGCGACACCTCAAAGCAGCGCGTCAAATTCACGGAATTGTAGCATTTGAGGCAGAATTTGGAGTGGAAGACGACATTGACGCCGAAGAGGTATTCGGAATTGCGGGGCCAGAAGGAGTAGCCGCTGTATTTGCTGTGCACGAAGGAGCTTCCTTTGGAGCAGAAGCTGGAGAAGCCGTAGATGCCGCACTCGTCCACCGCCTCGTTTTGGCCGATGACCCATTCCGGCGTGTGGAAGGCGAGCGACCGCGTGAGTTTCTTGGCGTTGGAGAGGTTGATGGACAGGGCGTCCGCCTCGCTTAAGTGCCGGGCCCCCAGCGGGGCGGCCTCATCCTCTTTGAGGGCCGTGGAGAGAATGTGATAATAGAAGCTCAAGGGGGGCGAGTAGACCGTGCGCCCGCTGATGGGGGATTTGGACAAAATGTCGGGGCGGGTGTTCTGCCGCAGCCACGCCTCGTAGGGCCCGATGGGGCCCAAAGAGCGGCCCAAGAGCGTGCGGGTGAGGGTGTCGAACGCCTCCTGTACCTTAGGGTGCATCCGCTCCCCCCAAAATGTCCAGTATGGACAAGGTGTTTTTCTTGGATTTCAATTCCGAGCGCACCTGCTCCAAGAGGCTTTTTTTCACCGCCAAGTATTTGGACGGCTCCAGCGCCAAATTGCCGATGAGGTGCCGCCGGTTGCGCTGGTTGAAGGTGAAGAGGCAGTCCGAGCAGCCCCACAGGTTGGAGGTGTAGTGGCAGTCCGAGCTCTCGAAGGTGATGTTGGTCTCGAAGCAGCGCTGCTGCCGATAGGTCTGGAAGCAGCGGATGAGGTATTTGGCCTCCCCCGACCAGTTGACGCCGAAGATGTACTCGTCGAGGCGCGCGAGGGAGGAATAGGCCACGAACTTGCCGCTCCACACCTGCTGGGACTTGTACACCACTTGCGAGTCGATGATATTGTCGGATTCGGCCACATCAAAGGAATTTCCGGTGACCTGGTCGGCCGCGTAAAAGAAGTGGGGGGAGATTTCGGACAGGATGGACTCGATGTCCTTGATTTGGTTGAGGTTGAGCTTCACGTCCGAGATTTTTTTGTTGTAGGCGTCCTGCTCGGCCAGGGAGATGAATTTGGCGGCCGGGCAGAAATAGGGGACCGAGACGGGGAGGCTCTGCCCGCCCAGAGCCGACTTTTTGGAAAAGATGGGCTCCACGTATTGGGTAAGATAGGCCTCGTAGGTTTTCAGCTCGCCGATTTCGCCGCCCAGCACGATGCGGCAAGTGGCCTTCCATGCATCATTGATGTCCAAACCCACACCTTACTTCTTGACCATTTGGCAGAAATTCTCCAAAATCTTCTCTCCATTTTGCGTGTGCCACACTTCGGGGTGGAACTGCACGCCCCACAGCGGGAGCTTCTCGTGCATCATGGCCTCCACCGCGCAGGTGTCGGAATGCGCCAGAGCCCGAAAGCCGGCGGGCACCTTCTTCACTTCGTCGAAATGGGAAACCCACGCCTGGAATTTGGGGGGCATGCCCGCCAGCGGGCCGGCCGCCTCATCCACCAGAATTTCGGAAACCCCGTATTCGGCCGAGGGGCCCTTGCCGACCGTGCCGCCCAGCACGTGCCCCATGAGCTGGTGGCCCATGCAGATTCCAAGAATGGGCTTGGAAGCGGCGGAAGCCGAGGCGCCTGGGCCGGAGGCGCCCGCCAGACCGGCCGCCTGCGCGAGGGCCGGGTCGGCCAAGGCGCTGGCTTTCAGCAGCCGGTGGCACTGGTTGGGCTTCATGTCCGGCGCCGAGGCCGGACCGCCGGAAAAGATGAAGGCGTCGAAAAAGTCCACCACGTCGGCCGCCGCGTCGGGCTGGTGGATGACGGCCTCGACGCCCAAATCGCGGCAGGTGCGCCAAATCACGTGCGTGTACTGCGAACCCAGATTGAGGATGGCGATTTTCATGGAAAAAAGAAGGCCGCCAAATCATATATGCATATGGGTTGGGCGCCGGGAGTGCCGGTGCCTAATTCTGCAGGCCGCGCCGCCCCGGACCCGGTATCGACACGTGCGGGATGCGCACCACGATGAGGGTGAAGACCGTGAGCGCCAGCGCGATGATGGGATAGCCAAAACCGATGGCCATCCCGATTGCGGCCGACATCCAGACCGTGGCGGCCGTGGTAAGGTTCATCACGCGGTTGCCGGAGGGGTTGAAGATGATGAGCCCGGCGCCCAAAAAGCCGATGCCGGTCACCACGTTGGCCGCGATGCGGCTGGGGGAGTAGGGGTCCATGAGGGTGGAGAAGAAGCAGAAGGCCATCGAGCCGGCAATCACCAGACACTGCGTGGCGATGCCCGCCGTCTTGCCCCGCGACTCGCGCTCGGCGCCGATGAGGTAGCCAAAGGCCAGCGAGAGGAGGAGATAGAGGCCGAAAAGAAAATCCTGGGAGCTGAGCGAGGTTTCAAGCATGGAAGCCCCAGCGGGGAGAAAGTTAAAAAGGAAATGCGGCCCCCGCCCGGCCCGGCAGGCGGAAGGCTTCAGGCGGTCGCGAGGGAGGCGAACAGGGCGGTCGAGCCCTTGGCAATCATCTCAATCGCAATGGCCGTGAGGAAGAGGCCCATCACCTTGGAGACGATTTCAATCACCTTGGGGTTGATGCGCGGCAGGAAGAGGGAGAAGAGCCAGAACACCAGCCCGACCACGAAGAAGGCGCCGGTGGCCTGCACCAAAACGGGCAGCACGCCCATCTCGATGGTGCGAATCGTGAGAAACGACATCACGGCCGGACCGGTGAGCAGGGGGGTGGCGATGATGGCGATGAGGCTGTCCACCTCGTTCACCTCCTCGCGCACGGGCTTGGGGCGCACGGTCTCCACGCCCAGCAAAAAGAGGATGACGCCGCCCGCGATGCGGAAGGAGTTGATGGAAATGCCGTAAAGCGAGAAGAACTGCGGCCCGAAGAGAATGATGCACACCGCCACCGCGTAGGCGGCCACCGAGGCCTTGATGGCGATGGAGCCGACGTCGAGCTTCTTCTTTTGGGCCGACATCAGCACCGGAAAGGAGCTCAAGGGGTTGAGCAGGACGAAAATTTGCAGGATAATGGCCGTGTCGAACATCGACAGCATGCGAATCGCCTCCAGAAATTGGGGAAATCAACATAACGGCCCGGCATGCGGGCTTGAGCCGACTTTCGATTAAGCGTCTCATCGATTGGGAATGGTCGCCTGCCGCCTGTTGGAGGGTGAAGCTTTTTATCCCATTGCCCCCGGGGCCTACTGCAGCTCGCCCACCAGCTCTTCCAGCAGGTCTTCCAGCGTCACGATGCCCACCATGCGGCCCTGCGCGTCCTCGACGCCGGCGATGTTGCGGCCCATGCGCTGCAGGCGCGCGAAGGCCGTGTGCGTCTTCTCGTGCGCGGGGAAAAGCACGGGCTTGGTCATGGCGGTGCCCACCGGCATGCCCGGATGGTGGCGCACGGCGCGCGCGAGGGTGCGGGTGCCGATTACCCCCACCATGCGGCCCTGCGCGTCCAGCACCGGGAAGCGGGAGTATTGGCTGTCAATCGCCTGCTCCAGCGCCAGCTCGACGGGCTGGGACATCGAGAGCGAGGTGACGCGCTCTTTGGGCGTCATCACCTGGTCCAGCGACTTCTTGTCGAATTCCAGCACGTTCTCAATCAGCTTCTTTTTCTCCAGCGTGATGCTCTGGTGCTCCGCCCCCAGCTGGATGGCCGAGCGCACGTCGTCCTCGCTGAAACGCTCGACGCCGGTGGGGCGGGCATAGACGCCGGGAATGAGGCGGTTGATGAACTCGAAGACCACCACCAGGGGGAAGAAGGCCCAGCAGAACACCTCGATGATGGGGGAGAAGGAGAGGATGATGGATTCTCCGTACGTGGTGGCCGCGCTCTTGGGCGCGATGTCGCCAAACGTGAGCAGCAAAAAGCTCATCAGGCCCACCGCCACCCCAAGGCCGGTCTCCTCGCCAAAAAGGGTGGTGGTGATGGAGGTGGCCAGCACCGAGGCGGCCACGTTGGCGATGTTGCTGCCGATGAGAAGGGTGATGATGACGCGCCGGCGCTTGGAGCGCAGGCGGCCCAGGCTCTCGACCCCGGGCTTGCCGCGCTCGTGCAGGGTGTGGAAGCGCACGTTGCTCATGGAGAGGAAGGCGACTTCGGAGGCGGCAAAGAAGGCCGAAATGCCGATGAGAAGAGCCAGGAAAAAGAGCTCCAGCCAAAATTCCATGCTACACTGATGGGTCAAAAGGCTTTTATCCCGCACGCCAGAGGGGGATTAAAAAGGCAGACCGGCCCCGCCCGGCCGCAAGGGGGGGGTGGAAAAGAGGAGAACGGGCGGATGGGCCGGATGGCGGCTCATTCCAGCTCGACGGTGGCCGGCGGCTTGTTGGTGATGTCGTACACCACGCGCCCCACTTCGCGCACCGAATTGGTGATGCGGCTGGAGATTTTCTCCAAAAGCTTGGGGGGCAGGTGCGAGAAGTTGGCCGTCATGCCGTCCAGCGAGCGCACGGCGCGCACCACCACGGTGTAGTGGTACGAGCGCTCGTCCCCGCGCACGCCCACGGTCTTGGTGGGCAGCAGGGCGGCAAAATACTGCCAGGGCCGCTCGATTTCGCCCGCGGCGGCGGCCTTCTCAATCTCCTCTTCCACCACCACGCAGCATTTGCGCACGATTTCAGCCTTTTCGCGCGTCACTTCGCCCACGATGCGCACGCCAAGGCCGGGGCCGGGGAAGGGCTGGCGCTCGGAAATGAGGGGCGGCAGGCCCAGCTCGCGGGCGAGAATGCGCACTTCGTGCTTGTAGCAGTCGCGCAGGGGCTCGAACAGCTCCAAACCCATCTGCTCGGGCAGGCCGCCCACGTTGTGGTGGCTCTTGATGGTGTCGCGCCCCGCCCCGCCGGACTCAATCCAGTCGGGGGCGATGGTGCCCTGCACCAGGACTTTGATGTGGTGCCCTTTGGCGTATTCCTCGAACACGCGGATGAACTGCTCGCCAATGATTTTGCGCTTTTGCTCCGGCTCCTCCGCCCCTTTGAGGGCCGAGAAAAAGCGCTCGGAGGCGTTGACGATTTCAAGGCGCAGGCCCAGCGGCGCGAAGGCGGCCTTGATTTGCTCGGCCTCGCGCTCGCGCATCAGGCCGGTGTCCACAAACACGCAGTGCAGCTGCGCCCCCACGGCCTGGTGCACGATGAGGGCGGCCACGGAAGAGTCCACGCCCCCCGACAGGGCCAAAAGCGCGGGCTTGGAGCCGATTTTCTGCCGGGCCAGGGCCGCTTGGGTTTCGATGAATTTGGATGGGTTGAACGCCATGTCAAGACCTCGACAAACGGAATGAAACGGAAATCTAGGAACCCAGGGAGCGCACGTCCACCAGCTGGCCGCTGTGCTGGGAGAGATAGACCGAAATCCCGCTGCCGTCCGCCAGCGCCCAATTGACCTGCCACACGTTGGATTCGCCATTGAAGGCGGGCAGGAGCTGGACCGAGGGCACGGCCTCGGGGTGGTTTCTCAGAAAGGCGCCCACCGAATCGGTGCGCGGGGCGGTGTGCGAGGCGATGATGGCCTCCTCCATGTAGGACAGCACGCAGGTGCTGTTGGCCCCGAGGCACACCTGGCAGTTCCCCACCAGCGTCTCGGGCGAGCGGCGCACGAAGCTTTGCGGTGGGTAGTAGTATTCGACTTCGAGGCGCCGGGGGCAGGGGGTGGAGAGGTTGTAGGCCACGCGCGCCTTGAGCAGGTAGTAGGCGGACGCGCCCTCGCCCACCTGCGCCGAGCTGAGGATTTCGCGCGCGTCCGCGTTGGGATAGCTGCGGGCCAAATCCTCGGCAAAGAACTGCCGCGCGTCGGTGTCGGTGGGCTTGTTATAGCGGTTGGAGAGCGAGAGCAGGGCGATGACGGCCACCGCCAAGAGGAGGATGAGAACCACTTCTTTTCGCATAGGGAGGAGAGGGAAGCCGGATTATTTAAGGATTGGCCCGAAGGGGAAGAAAAAGGCAAAAAAAACAGCCCGGCGGCCTCGGGGCCGCCCGGCTTGGACAGGAGGCTCGCAATCGAAGGCAGACCTCTTCAGACCGGCACCGCCGCCTTTTTGCACACCAAATACACGGCATAGGCCTGCGGCAGCTCGAGCGTCCGGCCGGCCTCAAGCGCGTCCATGGTCTGCCCGCCGATTTGGATGGACGGCACGGCGCGCTCCACTCTCACCTTCTCCTGCGCATCCATGCGAAACGCCAGGGCCGAGCGCATGGGCTCGTAGGACGAGAGGCCGATGCCGGGCGGAATGGTTTTGGCCAGCAGGCCGCTGCCGCCGTGGATGGTGTCGGGCATGCGCAGGATTTTGGTGGTGTCAAACGTCACGTTCACGTCCGTGTCGACTTGGTTGGATAGCTGCAGTTTGATGCCCGTAAGCATGCGCTTGAACACCTCTTCGGCATGCGGGATTTGCACGTCTGACCAGCGGCCGGCCTTGAGGCCGGAGATGAAGCGCTCCACGTTCTCCTTTTTCTTTAATTTGGTGGAAATGGAAGGCGCCAAGGCGGGGTCGGAGGCCATGGCGACGAGGCGGCGGGCGAACTTGCCCCCATAGCCGCCCGTGGTGGGCGTGGGGCCCAGCAGGCGCGACATGGTGGTGTGGCCGGGAATCGGCTCCTGCACCAGCATCTGGTCCAGCGCCACGCCCGCGCCTTCGATGTAATCCACAATCTCTCTTCGCTCGTCGCGGCCCAGCGGCTCGAGCTCCTTTTTGTAGGCCCGCACATGAAAGCCCCGCGAGCCGGAGAAGGAGAGTTGCATCTCCTCGCGCTTGAGGCCGAAGTCGGGAATGAGGAAGTCCTCCACGAGGCGAATCATGTTTTCGCGCACCTTGTGGATGCAGGCCTCGCAGGTGAAGGGCGCGCAGGGCTCGCCCCCAGAAGCACACTTGTCGGAAGGGGCGTCCAAATCAAAGACCAAGTCCGCGCCCTGCCAGTTCTTGCGCGCCATGGGCCGGCCGTCGGGGAATTCGTAGTAGGCGGAGGAGGCCGACACATAGAGCGGCTTGTCGCGCACCAGCTGCGCCTTCAAATCCTCGGCCGAGGCAAAGCTCATGTGCCGAAACTCGATTTTGCGCTCCCAGCCGCCGAATCCGAATTCGCGCCGCTCGATGCGCGGGAGGGTGGGTGCGGGCGCGCCGCGGTAGTAGGAGGCAAATCGCTCGCACAGCCACAAATGGGGGGAAAGAGCCATGAGAATCACGAACTACTCTTCTTCTCGGCGTGGGGGTCGGAAATTTCCTCCCCTTTTTCAGCCGGCGCCATGCCATGCACCGTATGCTTCATGCTCTCGCGCGCATTTCGGCCGTGCTTTTCCTCGCGGTAAAAAACGGGGCTGCCGCAGCGGCACACCGCGATGCAAAGCCCCCAGCTGTCCATGGTGGAGCACGAGGCCATGGAATAGCCCTTCTTGCGCGCGTATTCCACCTGATAGCGCGTGGTGTCGGCGTTGTAGTCGGGGGCGGAAGCGAAGAGGGCGCAGATTTGCTCGTCCGGCAGGCCGGCCTTAATCAGATACACGGCCAGCGCCACGCGGCCCAAATGCGGCACGTTGATGGAGGCGCGCAAATCGGTAATCAGCTTGTTGATGCAGGGCGGGAAGTCCTTGGTGTCGATTTTGATGGGGGCCAGATTCTCGCGCGGAAGCAGGTCGGTGAGGCGGGCGATGACGGGCTTGTATTCGTCCGGCGGGTCGGGCATGGGCGGGAGCGGCTCTTCGAGGCGGCGGCGCACGGCCTCCTCCAATATGCGCAGGCGCTGGTGCGCCGAGACGCGCACCAAACCCTTGTCCAATTTGGCGTTCACCAGCTTGTAGTGCACGTCGCGCGGGCAGAAGCGCAGATACTGCCAGAAGGGGATGGAGAACGCGGGTTCGGAAGAGGAATTGGAGGCGGAATCGGCCGCCAAGACGGGAGCAGGGCTGAAATCCAAACCCAGACTTGCGGCCAGTTTTTCGGCATACTGGGCCCGGCCGTCCTCGCTGGTGCGCAAATAATCGTGCGCCCGCTTCGACTCGGCCACCGCCATGCGCCGCTCGGCCCAGCGATTGCCCCACGCGGCCAGAATCAGGCGCGAGGCGGCGTAGGAGAGGATGGCCTGCTTGTGCTCCGAATCCAGGGAGGTGGCTTCCAGCTTCAGCTCGCCGGATGAGAGCGCCGCGCGCAGGCGCGCCTCGCCGGAGGCAAGGGCGGCCGCATCCAGCTGAAGCTTCTGCTCGCGCGCCCAGGAGCGGGCCTCCCCGCTGAAGGGGAAATGGGCGCAAAAACGCAGGTCAGCCATCGCCACACTTGGGGAAGCAGACGATAAATAGGTTGAGGTGGGGGTTTTCCGCCAAAAAAAGGCGAAACGCGGGCTGGCGCAAGAAAGGCTCGCTCGAAAAAGGGCCGAGCTATTTCCTTTTCCGCTTCGGCTTGGCGGGAGCGGTTTGGGGCGCGTGGGCCGGATATTCCAAACTCACCACCCAGCCGCCGAAGCGGAAGGAGAGGTCGAAGAGCAGCAGCACCAGCAGAAAGAGCAGCGGCAGCCCGAAGAAGGCGGTGCCCAAGAGGGCGGCCAGCGGCGTCCAGACCCGCTCCTCGTTGAGGCGCTCCAATAATTTGCCCCGGCCCAGCTCCAGCTCGTCAAGCAGGCCGCTGGTGAGAAAGAGCGCAAACCACCACGGCGAAAAGCCGCCCAATGGCGTGAGCAGAATCACCAGGGCAAAAGCGGCCGCGCCCAGCAGATGGTAGGGGTGGTCGATTTTGCCCGACAGCAGGGAAGCCAGCGCCAAGGCGATGAACAGCGAGGAAAGCCCGGCCGGCCCGGAGAGCCAGCCCAGCAAAAGGCCGTAGGCTAGGGCGAGCAGAATGGGAAGGTAGGAGGGGACGCGCAGGCGCCGGTCGATGATGTCGTCCACCACCTTGGCGCAAAAGCCGGCCAGCGCGCCGGCTCCCAAAATCTCGAACATGAAGAAAAGAGGGGGATAGAGAATAAAAGAGACTAGGAGCGCAGGGCGCGCAGGAGCGCCACGCGCGCCGTCTTGTCATTGATGACCAGGCTGCGCAAAGCCGAGGAGGCCGAGCGCTCGCCGAGCATGTCCAGCCAGGGGCCGAAGTGGTGGCCCTTCGCATGATAAAGCACGGCTTCCAGAGGCGCGGTCTTGATGAGGTTGGCCAGCTCGTTGAGGCTCTTGGCCCGGCCCACCACGGCACCGCCCTTCTCCGGCGGCATCTTGAACACGAACTCCTTACCAATAGGAGCATCCATACTAAATCACCCCTCTCACTAATTAGGCCAACAGCTAGGAGGTATATAACACTTGTGGCTTGCTCCACGACGTAAAATACAAAATTGAATCAACGCCCACATTCGATTAAATGGGCAGTCCGGGGCAGCTCGCTGGCCAAATCCAGCGAAGAGTAGTGCGCGCCCATCTTTTTGGAGAGCCGCAGGCCGGCCATGCCGTTGAGATAGGCGGCCGCGCAGGCGGATGAGAACAAATCGTTGTGGTCGGCCGCCAGGGCGGCGCACAGGCCGGCCAGCACGTCGCCCGTGCCGCCCTTGGTCATGCCGACATGGTGGGTGGAATTGGTTTTGAAGCGGGCGGGCGAGGCGATGAAATCGGCCGGGCCCTTGCAGAGGAGGGTGCAGCCGGATTTTTTGGCGGCGTGGAAAACGGAGCGGGCCGTGGCCTTCTCCCCGAAAAGCGCCTTGAATTCGCCGGCGTGGGGGGTGAGGAGGAGGTTGGCGCGGATTTGGTTTGGTTTGAGCATGCGCAGGGCCGTGGCATCCAAAACAACGGGCATTTGTGAAGAAATGGCGCGGGCCAGCAGGGCGCGGTTCGCCCGATTGTCTTCCCAGCCCGGCCCGAGGAGGAAGGCGTCCGCCTTGCGCCAAAATTCGGCCAGTTTGTTTTTGCGCACCACAATGAGGTTGGGGCTGGCCCGCTTGAGGCGGGAAACAAGAGCCAGATTCTCATCCGTGGAATGGACATAGATCAAATCACAGAAGCGCACGGCCGCCAGGGCGGCCAGAATGAGCGAGCCGCTGTATTGCGAAGAGCCGGCCAGAATGAGCAGGCGGCCGTTGTCCCCTTTGTGGCTGGATTTGGAGGGCAGTCGCAGGGCGCGCCAATCGGCGGGAGAGCAGCGGGCGCGGGGCGGGCGGAAGCGCCCGGTGGACGAAGAAGCGCGGCGCGAAGCCATGGCAGAGCCTCGAATAAGGGGAATAAAAGACCGCGCTCACGCTGCAGGGTTGTAGGTTATACAAAACTCGTCTCTAACTATACGGCTGTCAGAACATATAAGTAAAATAACTCTAATTTACGTCAGAGCCGGCAATCCAGCGCCCGGTTGATGCGCGCGATTTCGTTCAGGGCCGCCTCCACGTGGTCCGACACGTTGGCCTTGAGATAGCCGTACGCAATCGAGGAGGAGGCGTTGATGCGGTGCAAGCCCAGATGCGAATGGTCCAAGGCGCACAGGATGCGCCCGACTTCCTCCGGCGAGCCGCCCTGCGTGCCCACGCCGGGAATCAGCAGCGGCGTGGGCTGGCCCTTTTTGGAAATGGCCTTGAGCACGGCTTCCAGCTCGACGGGGGCGGTGGCGCCCACCACCAGTCCGAGGCCGTCCGCGTGCCATTGCAGGGCCTTGTCCAGCACTTCCAAATAGAGCGAGCGCTTGGATTCCTTGACGGTCAGCTCCTGAAAATCGGCTGCGCCGGCATTGCTGGTGCGGCAGAGCAGGTAGGCGCCGCGCCCCTCGCCGAACCGGTCGATGAAGGGCTTCACGCTGTCGTGGCCCATGAAGGGCGAGAGCGTCACCGCGTCCGCACCCCAGAAATCGTAGCACTCTTTCGCGTAGGCGGCCGAGGTGGTGCCGATGTCCCCGCGCTTGACGTCGAGGATGACGGGGTAGCGGCCATAGTAGCGGTAGATGAGGTCCTGCATGGCCTGCAGGCCGTCCCAGCCGTATTGGGCGAAGAAGGCATAGTTGGGCTTGAGCGCCGAGATGCCGGGGTTTTCGGGAATGGAGTCGATGATGGTGGAGTAGAATTTCACGATGCGCTCGCGCGGGGAGCCCTTGATGGAGGAGGGGATTTTCTCCAAGACCGGGTCGAGGCCGAAGCAGAGCAGCGAGTCGTGCCGCTCGGCGGCCATTGCGAGTTTTTCGGTGTATAAAACGGTCATGTCATCACGCCAAGGGGCATCATCAGGCGCCGGCCCATTTTTGGGCGGCGGGCGTGCCCCACTTTTTGAAATAGGACTTCCAGGCCGACGCCTGCGCGGGCGGCAGGCCGGGCGCGAGGGCGGCGTAGAGCTCGCCCATGCGGGCGATGGCGAAGAGGGGGCAGCGCAATTTGGACTCGATTTCCTCGGCCGCTCCGGGGCCGGCGGAAGCGGCGTCGCCCGAAGCCTCCTGCCGGTCCACGGCCACCAGGATGCCCGCCAGCTTGGGCTGGGGCAGCACGGAGGCGATTTTCTCCCAAGCCTCGAACTTGGCCGCGCCGGTGGTAATCACGTCGTCAATCATCAACAGCTTCTGCCCCGATTTGAACTGGTCGGCCCCCACGATGACGGCATCGGCCTTCACGTCGCCGTGCGCCTTGGCCTCCTTGCGGTCGTAGAGGAATTTCTTGGAAATCTTGTGCTTTTTGAAGAGCGACGCGCAGGCCAGCGCGGCGAGGGGGATGCCCTTGTAGGCCGGCCCGAAGAGGAAGTCGAAGTCCTCCAGCTCCCCGGACTTGAGCAGGGCGGCGATTTTGTCTGCATAGGCTTCGGCCAGCACCACCAGCGCCTCGCCGTCGATGAGCGAGCCGGAGTTGAAATAGACCGGCGAGAGGCGGCCGGATTTGAGCTTGAAGGGCTTGGAGGCGTCGGGCGCGAGCTTGAAGGCGCCGCGCGCGAGCAGGAACTTGGCGAAATCGGATGAGCCGGCCATGGCTACCACTCGCCGGTTGAAAATATAAAATGAGGGGAAAAGAGAGTGGGAAAAAGAATTTGTTTTCTATTCGCTCGGAGCGCCTTCCTCGGCCGGAGCCTCGGACGGGGCGGCCGCCGGAGCTCCCGTGGCCGGGCCCAGCGCCTCGCCCATGGCGAAGCGCTCGCGCACGTCGGTGATTTTGATGTGCACGGTCTGGCCCATGGAGGCGCCTTTCACGAAAATCACGAAGCCCTCCTTCTTGGCGATGCCGTCGCCGCGCGAGGCCGTGGCTTCGATGGTGACGTCAATCTCGTCGCCCACTTTCACCGGCTTGGGGCCGCCCGAGCCGCCGCCCTCGCCGCCATAACCGCCGCGGCTGGTGCCGCCGAAACTGCCTCGTCCGCTGTACATAACGACTCAACTCCGTGCGGCGCGGGAAAGCTTCTGCGACCGGCGGGCGCGCAAGCTTCTGCGCGCCATGCGGCCCGCGCCAAGATGGGAAAGCAGAGGCGGTTTAAAATGATATTTGAGCCGGATGCGCAGAAGCGGGCGGGCGGGGGAACGGCAGGCCAGCTCCGCCGTTCGATGAAGAAATATACATGTTTTTCTACATTTGAAAACATTTATAATTATCACCGGTGGAATATGAGCATGGAATGGAAACCGCCCAATAAACTGAAAAAGGCCGCCCAGAGCGTCACCAGAAAATTCTCGGACGCTCGTGCGGCCGCCCGGCTCTTCGGAGGCGTCCTCCAGAAATTCGACCGGGGCTTCGATGAATTGGCGTTGGAGACCGGAAAATCCAAATTCCGGCTTAAAATGGCCTATTGGACCCAGACGGTTCCGGATTTGTGTCGCGATGCTTGGGGTGAGCTGATTTCAGCCCGCGTGCCGGCCGTCCAGAGCCAAAAGACGGTCATCGTTTTCCCGGGCTATATGGCCAAAGCCACCCAGATGCCCAAACTGCTGAATGCACTGGCTGAATGCGGGTATGAGGTGCGGCAGGTCAAGGGCTGGCTCTTCTTCTCCACGGTGCGAAGAATACTTGCGGGCGGGGTCACGCACATTCGGCAGGCCAAGGAGAAAAATCAGCAAATCGTCCTGCTGGGCAACAGCTTTGGCGGAGCCTTCGCGCACCAGCTGGGCCGAAAACATGACCTGCCGTCCATCAGCATGAGCACCCCCCTCGATGCCAAGAGCGGAGTTTTCGGCGTCGCGGTGCGGTTGTTTGGAATGAAAGGGTTCCAAGACGTGGAGATTCCGCCGAAAGGCATCTCGCTTGTTGAGCAGCATTCGGAAACCATCCCATTCTCTAAAAACGACCCGCCCCAGATAAGGCGCATTGAGGGGGTCTATAGCCATTTGGCCATCAACAACCCAAAGGTCGTCCAAACCATCGTGAAGGCAACGAAATCCGCATTCCAAATACATTATGAAATGACACCCGCCGTGAGGCCCGTCGGCGAGCCGGAGCGGAAGACGGAAACGGCGGCGTGAGTGGCCTATTTCGGCTCCTGCTGGCTCGCGCAGTGGATGCCACCGTAGCCGAACACCAGGCCTTGCGCCTGAATCGGAATGACTTCGCGCCCTGAAAAGCACGAGCCCAGAATTTCGGCCGCCTCCTTGTCCTTTTCATCTCCAAACGCCGGCATCAGCACCACTTTGTTGGCAGCGTAGAAATTGGCGTACGAGGCCGGCAGGCGGCGGTTTTCCTCCTCGTCCACCAGAGGTTTGGGCATGGGCAGGCGCACCACTTCGGAAAGGCCGGAATGCGCGCGCAGAATCGCCTCGTTTTCCTCCAATACGCGCGTGTTGGCGTCCCCCTTGTTTGAGCTGGAATTGCACAGCGCCCGGCCGGGGCCGAAGAAGCGGGCGAAATCATCCACATGCCCGTCCGTGTCGTCGCCCTCGATGCCGGAGGAGAGCCAGAGGATGTCGGACACGCCCAAATAGTCGCGTAAAATTTTGGAAATCTGGCTTTGGTTGAGGGTGGGGTTGCGGTTGGGATTGAGCAGGCATTGTTTGGTGGTCAGCAATTGGCCGGCGCCGTCCGCATCAATCGAGCCGCCCTCCATCACAATATTGGGATGGAAGACGCGCACGCCCGCTTTCTCGGCCGAGCGGGCGATGGTCTCGCCCGTCTCGTTGTCCATGAGCAAATCGTCGTATTTGCCGCCCCAGGCATTGAATTCCCATTTGACGCAGGCGCGGCTGCGCGTGCGCTTGTTGAGCAGGAAGGTGGGGCCGTAGTCGCGAATCCACACGCAGCCGGTTGGGATGAGATGCAAATGAAGATTGGAATCATGCACGCCCGCTTTTTCCAGCCGCTTGCGCACCTGCTCGGCCACGGTCTGGTCGTCCACCAGCAGGTTGACCTGCTCCTGCCCGCTCAGGGAGACGGCCATTTGCACAAAAGTTTCCTCTACTTGAGGCAGGATGCGCGGGGGGAAGGTGAGAGGATTCTTGGGCCAGGTCAGCCAGGTGCCCGAATGAGGAGCCCACTCGGAGGGCATGTAGAAGCCCGCCGAAACAGGGGTGGTGGGAAGGCTGGTGCGGCCGTCGAGGTCCATGCTTATTCCTCCGTCAGCTTGCCGTACATTTCAGGCCGCCGGTTGTAGAAAAAGCGCCAGCCCTCGCGCACCATGTGGGAATGCGAGAGGTCCACCGGCACGATGAGGACTTCCTCGTTCTTGCCGGCTCTGGCCAGCGTCTTGCCGAACGCATCACACACAAACGAGCCGCCCCAAAAGGTCATGGCATCTTCGCGCCCGCACCGATTCACGGCTGCCACAATGACGTTGTTGGAAATGGCGTGCCCGCGCATGACGTTTTCCCATGCTTCTTGCCAGTTGCCTTCCGCCTGCTCCACGCCGTCCACCAGGCCGATGGCGGTGGGGTAGAAGATAATTTGCGCGCCCATCAGCGCGCAAATGCGGGCAGCCTCCGGGTACCACTGGTCATAGCAGATGAGGGGGGAAAAGGAAGCCATTGGAGACTTAAACACCTTGAAACCCGTGTCTCCCTTTTCGAAATAGTGCTGCTCGTAAAAGTTCGGGTCGTGCGGAATATGGGTTTTGCGGTAAGAGCCCAGCAGATGGCCGTCGGGGCCGAAGGTATGGGAGGTGTTGTAGAGCTTGTCGGTTTTGGCGTCCTTCTCATAGATGGAGCCGCCCACCAGAGTGATTTTGTTTTTCTTGGCGCAAGTGGAAAGAGCCGAGGCGACGGCCCCGTCGGCCGCCTGCGCGTAAGATTTGGCCTTTTTGCCCTCTTCGCTCTTGCCCTCATACTGGCAGAAGTAGGGCGCGTCAAACAATTCAGGCAAACACACCATCGAGGCGCCCTTCTGGGCCGCCTGCTCCACTAAGGAGAGGGCGTGCGCCAGATTTTTGGACGGCTCGGCCTGCATCTTCATCTGCACCAGGCCGACCGAAAATGGTTTGGAAGACATATGGTCATTTTTGCGAAGCGGATGGATAAAAAGGCTTGGGGGAGAAAGGGGGAATATGGCGGAGAAGAAATCGGCAGGGGGGGCCGTCAAGGCTTGGCTCAAGCTGGTCAGGATTGAGCATGCGCTCATGAGCTGCGTGGGTGTGGGCATTGCCATGCTGCTGGCCATCAAGCAGCCATATATCATCCCCAATCTGAGCATGCATGCTTCGGCAGAGTTCGGGTTTTGGCCTGCGCCTCCGCTTCTGGCATGGCTGCTTGCCCTCGCCGTGCCCTTCTTTATCAACATTTCCTCCTTTGCCCTCAACGATTACTTCGACATCGAGGCCGACCGAAAGAACGGGCAACTCAAGCGGCCGCTCGTGTCCGGCGCGCTCAAGCCATCGGTTGCGCTATGGACCGCCATTCTCGGATATGCCATCGGCATGCTCGCAGGCTGGCTGCTCAATCCCGTGTGCGGGACCATTGCCACCATCTTCACCCTGCTCTCCATTGCCTACAATTACAAATTGAAAGACTGGCCGCTGGTCGGCAATGCCTATATCGCCCTCTCCATGGCGATTGCGTTCTTGTTCGGGGCTGGAGCGGTAATGTCCAAAAACGACGGCTTGACGGGCTTGTTGGCGATGATGACATCGTTTGGATGGACGACGCCGCTGGTGCTGCTCTTTTCCCCCCTATTCCTTATCTTCAGTGACGGCATGCCCGCCACCATCCTCTGGCTCACGGCCGGAGCCTTCTTTGCCGGACTTGCGCGCGAAATCATCAAGAGCGTGCAGGACATGGAGGGCGACAAAAAGGCCAGAAATTCCAAGCACCTGCCCATCCTCATCGGCGCGCAGAACGCGCTGGCCGTCGCTTCCGTGTGCGTGGTGGGCTACAGCGTCTGCGTGGCGCAGCTGGCCGGCCTGATGAAAGACCAGCCCCTGACGCAGTTCCTGCTCATCCTCTCCGGCGCGGCCTATGCGGCCATTGCCCTCGTGCTCTGGAAGTGGGCGGAAAAGGATTACATGCTCGAACTGGCGCGTAAGGCCAGTTTGTACGCGCTCATGCTCGCATTGGTGGCCATGCTGGTGGGGGCCATCTGAAAAGGTGAAAACATGCAAGTGATAACCAAGACCGAGCTGCCCCTCAAGAAATTCTCTTCCGGCAAGGTGAGAGACACCTATGAGCTGGGCGAGGATTTGCTCATGGTGGCCTCCGACCGCCTCTCCGCATTTGATGTCGTCTTCTCGCAGGGCATTCCCTACAAAGGAGCCGTGCTCACCGAATTGTCGCTCTTCTGGTTTGATTTGCTCAAAGGAGTGACCAAGAACCACCTCTTGCCCCTCGACCTTCCCTCCAATCTCGCCCGTCTTCCCATTTCGCTGGAGCGGCGCGCCATGCGCGTGGTGAAGGCCAAACCCCTCGCCATGGAATGCATCGTGCGCGGCTATGTGGCCGGCTCGGGATGGAAGGATTACCAAAAGAGCGGCATGATTTGCGGGCACCAACTGCCGGCTGGTTTGAAGCAGGCCCAGCAATTGCCCCAGCCCATTTTCACCCCCTCCACCAAGGCCACGTCCGGCCACGATGAAAACATCAACCGCCAAGCGGGCGAGAAGCTGGTGGGCAAGGATGTGTATGATGAAGTGGAAGAAAAGGCCATTTCCATCTACGAACACGCATCCAAGCATGCTAAGAGCAAGGGCATCATTCTGGCTGACACCAAATTCGAATTTGGGCTCTATCAGGACGAAGTGATTCTCATTGACGAGGTGCTGACGCCGGATTCCAGCCGCTACTGGCCGGTGGCGCAATACCAGGAGGGCATCAGCCCGCCCTCATTTGACAAGCAATTTGTCCGGGATTATTTGGAAACCACCGGCTGGGACAAGAAGCCGCCCGCCCCCGCGCTGCCACAGGAAATCATTTCCAAAACGTCCGAGAAATACATCGAGGCGTATGAAAGAATAAGCGGGAAGAAATTTGTGAGATAAAAAGGATTTGAAAAATCAAATCTTGATGGCCCGCACGTCCTCGGCCATTTTCTTTCTCGACGCCTGCAATTTGGCCATCAAATCAGAGTCTGAGAGCGCGAGCAGGCGCACTGCCAGCAGGCCGGCATTTTTCGCCGAGTTGATGCCCACCGTAGCCACCGGCACGCCGGGCGGCATCTGCACGGTGGACAGAAGAGAATCAAGACCCTTGAGCGACTTGGATTCGACCGGAACGCCAATCACCGGCAGGGGCGTCAGCGAGGCGCACACGCCGGCCAAATGCGCGGCGCCGCCCGCGCCGGCAATGATGATTTTCATGCCCCGCTCGTGCGCGCCCGACACATACTCGTGAACCAAATCGGGGGAGCGGTGCGCCGAGGCCACCTTCATCTCGCAGGAGATGCCGAATTCGCCCAGCGCCTTGGAGGCTTCGCTCATGACTTCCAAATCGGATTTGGAGCCCATCAGGATGCCGACCAGAGGTTTGGAGGGGGACATAGGTTCACCAAACAGGCAGACGGAGCCAGAGGCTATAAACCTAATGCGGAAAAGCGAAGGACATGGGGAAAAAGTTTGGCCTGCTCTTCTTTCTCTTGCTGCTGATTCTGCCCCTTCTTTCGGCCAAAATCTGGGTGAACGAGCCCAAGCTGGGGCAAACGCTCGAGGTGCTGGTTGAGAACCAGAGCTTGGACAACCTCACGCTGCGCCACCCGGACGGCACGCTCGAAGTGTTGAGTCTGCAGGACGGGCAGCTGAGCTATCCCATCAACCAGAGCGGCCGCTGGGAGCTGGAGGCGGACGGGCAGAAATGGAGCTGGACGGTGGCGGCAGAAGGAGGGAGCGGGCCTCTGAGGCCGGGGGACGCTCGGCCCGATGCGCTGGGGCCGATGGCCCTGCTGGCGCTGGTTTTGGTCCTGCTCGCGCTGGCCGGGCTGGCCGTCTATTTCCTGGTCTTCAAGGCCCCGGCCGCGCAGCCCCCCGCGCTTGAAAAAACCAGAAAAAACGGGAACGTGCGCATCCGCCTGCGCGCCGGCACCCGGCCCCTCGCGCAGGTGAGCCTGGAGGATTCGGACGGCGCGGGCCGCAAACTGCGCCGCGAGCGGCTGCGCGCGGGCGAGGCGCTGGAAATGCAGCACGAGTGGGAGGGCGACATGGGGGAAGCGCGGGCAACCTTCGAGCTGGACGGGCGGAAGAGGGAGCTGCGCGTGCGCGAGGGCGTGCAGGCGCTGGAAACGGTGGAAATGCTGGTGCTGGAAGAAGAGCAGGAGCCCGACAAAAGGCCGCTGGGCCGGGCCGGCCTGCCGGAGAGGAAGGCGGGAGGGCCGAAATCAAACGCGGATTTTGACCGGGCGGGACAGAAGCGCAAGCTGGCGCGAGAGCGCAGATGAAGAGCCGATTGCTTATCGCTGGGTGCGCTCCAAAAATCCGGCATCCGGTATTTCGCCCGGCGTCTCCTCCGGGCCGGAAGCGGTTTCCTCCTGCGAGGCGATGCCCAGGCCGCGGGTGAGTATCCAGTACAGCAGCAGCGCGTCAGCGCCGACGAAAATGGCGGGCATGAGGTCCGCGAGGGTGAACTGGAAGGTCAGGAAGGAGAACTCGTAGACCGGCAGGCTGGAGAAAAGCAGGAATTCCAGCAGCAGGAGGCAGATGAACATCACCGACTGCGCCAGGCTGATGCTCCGGGTGAAGGCATAGGTGAAGATGCCCAGCACCACCAGCATCACCGAGAGCAGCAGGGCGGGGTCGAAAAGCGGGCGCAGCTGGATGAACAGCACCAGCAGCAGGGCGAGGAGCAGCACCTCGGCCGAGGCGAGGATGACGAACGCGTAGCGGCTCTGCCTGGCGGAGAAGGAGGGGGCGGATTTGTGCTTGGAATCCAGGGTGGTGAAGCGCATGAAAGAAACCCGGTTCATCGGCCTTTTCGAGGCGGCTTGGGCGCCGGCAGGGCGCGGGCCAGTTCGGCGAATTCGTCCGGCGCCAGTTGGAAGACGCGGCGAGCAGGTATTTTAAGG
Source organism: uncultured archaeon (assembly GCA_902384555.1). GTDB lineage: Archaea > Micrarchaeota > Micrarchaeia > Anstonellales > Anstonellaceae > CAIXYX01. Next base: position 73,901 of record CABMCD010000004.1, read on the forward strand.
TTCTGGGCCTGCGCGCGCGCCTCTGCCTTGCTCCAGCCCCAGTGCGAGCGCGCATGCACCAGCGCGCCGGCCGCCGACTGCAGGCGGTGGGAGAAGAGGGCGGCCGTGAGCGCGTCCAGATGGGGCGGAAGGGCTTCGACACCGGATTTTGGAGTCAGGCAGAGGATGGCGGAATCGACTTTGGGGGGCGGCGTGAAGGAGGTGCGCGGCACCTGCTCGAGGATTTGCATCTCAAAGCGCAGCTGGGCATAAACCGAGAGCCGGCCGTATTCGGACGAGCCGGCCGGGGCCGCCAGGCGCTCGGCCACCTCCTTTTGCACGCACAGCACGGCCTTGGCGAATTTCATGCGCCCCAGCTTGAGCAGGATGGGCGAGGTGATTTGGTAGGGGATGTTGCCGGCGATTCGGGAAAAGGAAGAGGGGGTGGAGGGGCCGGCGGGCGCGAGAGTGTCGGGCAGGGAGAGAAAGTCGGCCTCGACAACCTGCACGCGCGGCTCGCCCCTGAATTTTTGGCGCAGATATTCGGCCCAGCGGCCGTCCATCTCCACCAACAGCAGGGAGGCGGGGCCTCGCTGCAAAATCCGCTCCGAGAGCCGCCCGTCGCCGGCCCCGATTTCGAGCACGGCTTCGCCCTTCACGTCCAGCGCCTCGGCCTCGCCCTCCAGCACGCGCGCGTCGGTGAGGAAGTTCTGCGAGCGCGATTTCTTGAGCTCGAAATGGGGGGAGGAGAGGGAAGAGGGAGGCGCGGGGAGGACGGAAGAAGGGCGGCTGGCGGCCGAGGGATGGGGGCGGACCGGGCCGCGGGCGGAAGGAGGGCGCGAGGCGGACGAGGAATGCGGGCGGGCGGAGAGCGGACGGGTTTTGCGGCGCGGGTTTGGCGGAGCCATCGGCGCGATTTGCGGCTTTTGGATTTATATGGCTGCCCGCCGGCGAGAGCAGGAATATAAACACGGAATGTTAGAAAAAGAAACAATTGATGTGGTGGGAATGGGCACAAACCGGTTCATGGGAAGCTTGGTCCAGCTGCTGCCATCAATCAGCGGATGCGGGCTGGAGCGATGCGCCAAGAAGGCATATGCGGCCAGCGTCTTCCGCTTCATGCCCGGCCCGCTGAGCGAATCCTATTTGAAGTATTTGAAGGCTCCCACTGAGGAGAACGCGGACAAGCTGCGGGTGCAGATTGTGGAGCGCGCGAGCGGGCTCTTTGAGAACCGCGCCCCGTTGTGGCGCTGGCGCGCGTCCGAAATCTTCAACCGGGGCATACGCACCTTGTTGGAGCAGAACCCGGCCGTGGCCGAGATGCTGGTGCTCGACGGCATGACCATGCGCTACCGGCTGCTGGATGAAAAAATCGGGAAATGGAGCAAAAACGGCGGAGCCTGCAAGGCCGAACAGGCGTACAAAAAGGCGATGTTGGACTTCTCGCCCTCATCCATCGAGTACAAGTACCGCATCAAGTGCCAGAACCCGGAGTTTGGACGGCTCCAGATGAACGTGCAGGGCCTTGAGCAGCACTTGAACTGATTTTTCACTCGTTTCTCGCCGGCGGGCGCACGAAGAGGTAGTGCTGCACCTTAGCCTGCATTTCCTCCTGGATGCGGTTGGCCAGAAGCTGCGTCGGGTCGGGCATCAGCGGCAGGCGGGCGTGCAGGTCGGCGAAGCTCTCGAAGGGCTTCTGCTCGCGCGCCTCGAGGATTTGGGTGAGGTGGCGCTTGCCGATGCCGTTGATAAGCTCCAGCTGGTGCAGGCGCACCGAGAGCGGGCCGGCCTTGTTGAAGAACGAGACGAATTCGGCCTCGCGGTAGAGGAGAATCTTGCCCAGCACCGTGGGCAGCTCGGTGCGGGCCGTGCCGGTCAGGTCATCGAAATGCAGGCGCTTGCGGATGCGGTCCACTTCCGCGCGCTCGGCCGGGCCGATGTAGATGCGCTGGCCGAACGCCAGGCTGGTGCCGGGCTTGACGCTGACCTCGAAGAGGGTGAAAAAGCGCTCGCCCACCAGTTGCGCGATGGGCTCGCCCGCGCGCTCGGATGAGCGGCCGCCGGGCAGGAAGTCGATGACCCAGGCATACTCCTCTTCCATCCCCATCTCTGCCACCTCGGATAAGCGCTAAGCGAATTGAAGCGTCCAAACTTACTTGGATTTGGACTCAGACTTGGCCGCGCCGGAAGGCTTGGAGGCCGGCTCGCCGGATTCGGCGGGCTTGGATTCGGACCCCTCCGCGCCCTCGGCCGCGGCCTGCGGGGCCGGAACCTCGGGGGGCGGCGGGGGCGCGACCATGCGCTCGCGGAATTTGGCGATGATGTCCAGGCATTTGGCACTCTGGGCGTCGGAGAGGGCGATGCGCGACTGGGCCAGAATCGCCGTGATGCTGGAGGCGTGCAGCGGGAGCATGTCGATGATTTTGGCGAGGGCCTCGCCCTTGAGGGCCGGGATTTCCTCGCCCAGCTCCTTGGCCATCTTGGCCGCGTCTTCCGGCGTGAGCTTGGCGAACTTGCGCGCGTAGTCGAGGGAAGTCTGCTGCTCGTAGCCGAAGTCGGGCTCGGCCGAGCGCTCTTCAAGGATTCGGCGGACCTCGACGAGGCTGACCGGATGAGCGCCTTCCACCTTGCGTCCGAGCATGCAAACCCCTCCTTGATGAACTTAATGAACGAAAGCCTCAGGCCTGAACCAGGCGCAGATGAACGGCCGGGATGATCAGAATCTTGAGCGCGTTCCCGTCGGTGATTTCCACCTCGTAGGACTGTCCGCGCACGCCCTGGATGGTGCCCACGCGCCCGCGGTAGCGCGGGTGCGGCATGCCCTCGAAGCGCGAGTTGTGGTCCAGCGCCACGCGGTCGCCGACGGCGTACCGGCGCACCTTCTGGGCCACGGAGAGCTTGCGTTGCGCCATGCCCAGATTGCGGGTGCGCTTGGACATCTTTCCTAAGGAGCGTCTCATGGAATCATCACCTGATAAATTTGCGAAGAATACCCCTAAGCCATACCGCAAAAGGATATACAGAGCCAGATGGGAAGAGGAGATTTAAAAATGTTGCCGTTCAGGGATATATGTTTATATATAAAAGGCCGGTGTTGCCTATGAAAAAAGGCCTGATTCAAAAGCCAACCTTCCGCGTCGAGAACATGGTCGCCTCGGCGAGCCTGGACATGGACCTCGACCTCTACGCCATCGCCTACAAGGTGTATGACGTTGAGTATGAGCCCGAGCAGTTCCCCGGCGCCATTTTCAAGCTCAAGGAGCCCAAATCGAGTTTGCTTCTCTTCAAGAACGGCAAAATCATCTGCACCGGATGCAA
>CABMCD010000005.1 GCA_902384555.1 uncultured archaeon
CCCCCCCCCCCCCCCCCCCCCCCCCCCCCCCCCCCCCCCCCCCCCCCCCCCCCCCCCCCCCCCCCCCCCCCCCCCCCCCCCCCCCCCCCCCCCCCCCCCCCCCCCCCCCCCATTTTTTTTTTAATGATACGGCGACCACCGAGATCTACACGAGCGCATCGCCTATTTCACCATGGAGGTCGGCATCAGCCACTCCATCCCCACCTATGCGGGCGGCCTTGGCATCCTCGCAGGCGACACGCTCAAATCCTATGCCGATTTGCACGTGCCGGTGGTGGGCGTCACCCTGCTCAACAAGAGCGGCTACTTCTACCAAAAGCTCGACGAGCAGGGCCGCCAGAGCGAGCAGCCGGTGCACTGGAATCCCGAAGACCTCCTGCAGCCAAGCCGGGAGCGCGTGAGCGTGCAGATTGAAGGCCGCAACGTCGAGCTGCGCGCGTGGCGGCTCATGATTCACGGGGCGGACGGCTACGAGCTGCCCGTCTATTTTCTGGACAGCGATTTGGAGGGCAATTCGGTCTACGACCGCGCCCTCACCTCCTATCTTTACGGCGGCGACCGCACCTACCGCCTCGCGCAGGAAATCGTGCTGGGCGTGGGCGGGGTGCGCATGCTGGCCGCTCTGGGTTACGGCAATCTGGCCAAATATCACATGAACGAGGGCCACGCGGCGCTGCTCATCGCCGAACTGCTGCGCAAGCAGTCCCAAAACCCCGACAATCCTTCCGAGACCGACTTGGAGGCCGTGCGCCGCCAATGCGTTTTCACCACCCACACGCCGGTGGCGGCCGGCCATGACGTGTTCGACTCTTCCCTGTTCTTCCGCCTCGTGGGCAATTTCGTGCCCCCGCTTTTGCTGCAAAAGGCCACGATGGGCGGCAAGGTCAACATGACGCTCCTCGGCCTCAACGGCAGCCAGTTCGTGAACGGCGTCGCCAAGCGCCACGGCGAAGTGACGCGCGCCATGTTTCCCGACTACCACATCCACTCCATCACCAACGGCATCCACCCGCCCTCGTGGGCCTCGCCGCCCTTTGCCCAGCTCTTCGACACGCGCCTGCCGGGCTGGCGGCAGGACCCCTTCTCCCTGCGCGAGGCGCTCTCCATTCCCAAGGAGCAAATCTGGGAGGCGCACGCCAAAGCCAAGGGCCTGCTGACGGACTACATCAACGAGCATGCCAACGTGGGCTTCCACCCCGCGCGCTTCACGCTGGGTTTCGCGCGCCGCTTCACGGCCTACAAGCGCCCGGATTTGGCGCTCTATGACGTCGAGCGCCTGATTCAGGCGGCCGAGCATGTGGGCGACATCCAGCTGGTGTTTGCCGGCAAGGCCCACCCGCAGGACGGGCAGGGCAAGGACCTCATCCAGCAGGTGCTGCGCGCCGCGCAGGAAGTGAACGGCCGCGACGTGAAGCTGCGCATCGCCTTTTTGCGCAACTACGACATGCAGCTCTCCAAGCTCATGGTGGCCGGCTGCGACGTCTGGCTCAACACGCCGCAGGCCCCGCGCGAGGCCTCCGGCACCTCCGGCATGAAGGCCGCGCTCAACGGCGTGCCCCACTTCTCCACCCTCGACGGCTGGTGGGTGGAGGGGTGCATTGAAAACGTGACGGGCTGGTCGATTGGCGGCGCGCCGGTGGACAACAACCCCGAATCGGAATTGAATTCCGAGGCGGACGCGCTGGACCTCTACGACAAATTGGAGCAGACCATCATTCCGACTTTCTACGGCAAGCGCGAGCAGTGGATAGACATCATGCGCCACTGCATTGCGATTAATGCCTCGTTCTTCAACACCTACCGCATGGCGCACCAGTACATCGCCAACGCGTATCTGGAGTAGGTGAAGATGGCCGATTCTTCGAAATCACCCCCTCCTCTCGAAAATCTCAAACCCGCTCTCGCCGGTTTCATCGTCGACCACCAAGTTGGTCGCAAAGAAGCTTTCGCTACCTTCTTCGATCTGGTGATCTTCAAGCACATCTCCAAAATGCGAGATTCGAAAACCGGGGACGAGTATTTCATCCTCTCTGACAAGGATCGCTCCTCGTTGACCGAGTACGAGTCGCGGATCCTGGATCTCATGACAAACGAGAACGGCAAGTCGATGCGCATGTCTCAAATGGAGGCTGTCCGGTTCCTGGCTCTCGCAGGAGAAAATTCCCAATTCCAGGAGATGGTTCGTTCCGCGGCCATCGATTCCGGCCTCTATCGTACGGAATTGAGGTCTGACATGCTGACGGTACTGGCCACCACTTTCGCCCGCCTCGCTCGCATCGAGAAAGTCGATTCCGATCTCTCCACCAAGATGGTCATGGGTGCGCTTGTCCTATCGGCTATCTTGGTGGCTTTGGCCTTATGGCTGCAGTCTATCGGCGCGCTTGCGCTCAACGCTGATCAGATGAGCAACATCCCCATCTGCGTCTTCTTCGCGATCGGTATCCCATTCGTCATCGCGATCTCTATCTATCGCACGCTCGAGCGGCATCTCACGATGCAACGCGAGCAGGCAGACTCCCTGGCTGCGCATTCGGCCACGATGACCTCTGGTGGGGCCGCTCAGAAACAACGTTACCTCGATCTGTACAAATGGCTCCAATCCAACCCGCTCAAGAATTACCGCTGGTCCAACGAATTCCTGCCTTACGCCGTGGCCTTCGGTCTCTACAAAGACTACGAGAAATTCCCGAAATAGCGCCGTTTTTCACGCTCTACTGTTTATTAACCTCCTGTGAAAAAGCGTCCATATGGCAGGTGCGCGAGGCCTGAGGAAAAGAAAGGGCGGGCGTCAGAGCCCCTCGGAACCCTGCGCACAGTCTAGGGCTCAAAAATTCTCTTTTGTTTCATCCATATCCAATGATCCGAATCTCATCGTCTATCTCCATATGGGCATGCTCTTCTTTTCTCTTGCTGCTATTCTGGGTGATTATTGCTGCGCGAGTATCGGCATCCTTATCATATTAGTCGTTTATGCGCTCAAACCGAAAGACAAGCGGGTGCGCAATCACGCTATCCTTGCATTTTTGGTGATGCTTGGCCAGACCTTACTGCGCATACTGGCAACTGTCCTAGCGACTGTGGTGCTCTCGGCGTTGGGCATTTCTAATGGCAGTGTGGCTATCATCGTCATTATGGTTGCTTTGTTGTGCATGCTGATTAGCGTCATGGCGGCCGCAATGTTCGCTTACTGGGCTTACAAAAGCCATCAGAATAAGAATTATATGCCATATCAATTCGTCAAATAAGAGGTGGTGGAGATGGGGTTCAAAGACGCTTTAAATCAGGCGCGAATTCCGCTTATTCTCCTGCTTTTAGTCAGTGTCCTTTCAGCAGTCCTTCAATTCTCGGATTCCCATCTTTTCGCCACAGTGCTCTTTTACTCCATATTGCTCGATTTTGTTTTATTATTGTGGATCGGCTATCTGGCCTCGCGGATTTCTGAAAGCTCTTTTTTGGATTGCGTGATGGCCAGCGCCGCATCCGGAATCGTTTCAACCTTAGTGTACACTATTCTCATTTCAGCCGCTGCGATGCTTGGATTTGGTAGCGGGACCATTACTCGTCAAGCTCCAGAAACCACGGCCGCCATGAATGTCATCGTCGGAGTGTTCTTGTTAATAATCGGTGGCATCATGGGCATGGTGATTTGGGGGGTTGTGGGGGCGATTGGCGGCGCCATTGGTTTTGGCATCGGTCGTGAATCTCATCCCACATTCAAATTAGGTGGCGGAGCAAGAAATTGGATGATTGGTTTGAGCATCCTAATCTTGGTTGGTGGATTTTTGGGAGCAACGTTATTTACGGGACTTAAGGCTCATTTTGATTCGGCCCAAGCGGCGCGCGATGCCCACCTCAAGCCCGTTCTCATCAACGCCAGCGAACTCGGTCCGGATTATGAGGAATTTGTGACTCTATCCAACGTGATTCATGGTGAAAAACAGGGATATGGGTATTATACCGTCAACGCCAGTCTAGGACATGGCAATATCGCCAACCTGTTCGGAGAAAGCATGCGCATGTTCGCTATCAGCGAATTCGAGAATGAGAGCGCCGCGCATGCGGGATTCACCCATTTTGTCGGGCAAATGGGTCAGCTCCACGCGGGTGACGTAATCGAGGAGAATCATCGCGAAAAAACAATCATAAGCATCGAGAAAATAAATGATTCGTCCGTAATGGGCGATGAGCAGGCCATCTTTTATCGCCGCTATGCTTCCCAGGATACTTCCCAGGATGTATTCACGGTTGTGCGGGAGGGTAAATACGTGCTGCTGGTGCAGGACATGCGCCGCAAGGACGAACCTTTCAATCTAAATCAAACCACTAAAGCCAACGACTTATTCGTGCAGGCGATGGCCCGGCGCATCCCAAAAAATCAATAGAAAGCGGATAACCCGGTCCTCATTCTTTTTCTCTCTTTTTCTTCGTCGGAGCGCCCGCCCCCTTTATATTTATTTTCCATTCTCATATTGGCCTGGGTCATCAATCTGCCCCCAATCCCTCTTTCGACGTGGGAGGCTGGATTTAGATGGCCGAGAAAAAAGCAGTCCTGGTGTTATCTGACGGCTCAGCCTATTTTGGGGAAGGCCTCGGGGCCCCGTCCATGCGCACCGGCGAGCTGGTGTTCAACACCGGCATGACGGGCTATCAGGAAGCCCTCACCGACCCCTCCTATGCCGGGCAAATCCTGCTCATGACTTATCCGCTCATCGGCAACTACGGGCTGAGCGGCGAGTGGATGGAGTCGGATAAGGTGCATGTGGAGGGCTTCTGCGTGCGCCAGGATTACGGCCATCCCCACCACATCAAGTGCGAGCGCAACCTCGACCGCTATCTGGCCGACCGCGGCGTTCCCGGCATCTCCGGCCTGGACACGCGCGCCCTCACGCGCAAAATCCGCGAGCATGGCGTCATGCCGGCCGCGCTTGAAGTGTTTGAAGAAAAAGAGGCCGACATCTCCGCTCTGGCGGAGAAGGCAAGGGCCACCGACTATTCCAAGCTCGATTTCGTGGAAAAAGTGAGCGCCGGCAAGATGTATTCCAGCCATCCCAGCTCGAACGCGCAGACCGTTTCGGGCAAAAAAGTCGCCCTCATCGACTGCGGCGTGAAGGGCAACATCGTGCGCGAACTCAACAAACGGGGCTGCGAAGTGCTGGTGTTTCCCGCCTTCACCAAGGCGGACGAGATTCTCTCCTTCTCCCCCGACGGCATTCTGGTCTCCAACGGCCCCGGCGACCCGGCCCGCCTGCCCTCGATTGTGGGGCAAATCCAAATCCTCATGAAAGACTATCCCACTTTCGGCATTTGCTTGGGCCACCAACTCTTGGGCTGGGCGGCCGGCTCCAAGACCTACAAACTTAAGTTCGGCCACCGCGGCGGCAACCACCCCGTATTGGACAAGAAAATGAACCGGGTGGCCATCACCACCCAAAACCACGGCTTTGCGGTCGATGAGCGCCACTTGGGCGCGGACTGGGAAATCACCCATGTCAATCTCAACGACCGCACCAATGAGGGCATCGCGCACAAGAGTTTGCCCATTTTCTCGGTGCAATACCACCCCGAAGCGCATCCGGGTCCGCGCGACTCGATGTATCTGTTCGACCAATTCGTGAAAACCCTGTGATTTTCATGCCCCGCGACAGCACGATAAAAAAAGTCCTGGTCATCGGCTCCGGCCCCATCGTCATTGGACAATCGGCCGAATTCGACTATTCGGGCTCGCAGGCCTGCAAAGCCCTGCGCGAAGAAGGAGTGAAAGTCATTCTTCTCAATTCCAACCCGGCCACCATCCAGACTGACCCTGCTCTTGCGGACCGCATCTACATCGAGCCGCTGCAAGCCGATGTCTTGGAGCGCATCATCAAGGAAGAGCGCCCCGACGGCCTGCTGGCCACCATGGGCGGCCAGACGGCCCTCAACTTGGCCATGGAAATGAGCCAAAAAGGCGTGCTGGACCGCTATGGCGTGAGAATGCTGGGCACTGGCATCGAGTCCATTCACACGGCCGAAGACCGAGGGGCCTTCAACCGCCTCATCGCCCAAATCAAGGAGCCGCAGCTGGATTCGGTGGCCGCCACCCGCCACGAGCAGGCCCATGCCTTCTCCAAAACACACGGCTTTCCCCTCATTTTGCGCCCGGCCTTCACCTTGGGCGGCACCGGCGGCGGCATTGAGCGCGACCAAGATGAATTCGACCATTTGCTCACGCTGGGTTTCACCCTCTCACCCACGCATCAAATCCTGATTGAAGAATCTGTCTTGGGCTGGGCCGAATTCGAATACGAAATGATGCGTGACGCAAACGACAACTGCATCACCATCTGCAACATGGAAAACATCGACCCCATGGGCGTGCACACCGGCGAATCGGTGGTGGTGGCCCCCAGCCAAACGCTGTCCGATGACGAGCACCAGATGCTGCGCAGCGCGGCCATCAAAATCATCCGCGCCCTCAAAATCGTGGGCGGCTGCAACATCCAGTTCGCCCTCAACCAGAAAAGCGGCGAGTATATTGTGGTGGAGGTCAATCCGCGCCTGTCGCGCTCCTCCGCGCTCGCATCCAAAGCCACCGGCTATCCCATCGCCCGCGTGGCGGCCAAAATCGCATTAGGTTATTCCCTTCACGAAATCCTCAACGCCGTCACCCAGACCACTCCGGCCTCCTTCGAGCCGGCGCTGGACTACTGCGTCATCAAGATTCCCAGATGGCCGTTTGACAAAATGCCGAAAGCCGAGCGCAGATTGGGCACGCAGATGAAAAGCACCGGCGAAGTGATGGCCATTGGCCGCACCTTTGAAGAAGCCTATCTGAAAGCCACCCGAAGTTTGGAGCAGAAGGCCCCGCATCTCTCGGACGCCGACTTGGAGCACCACCTCACCCAGCCCACCGATTTGCGCTTCCCGGCCATCTTGCGCGCCCTGCACTTGGGCTGGAGCGGGGACAAAATCGTGCAGCTCACCTCCATCCATCCGTGGTTCCTCGACCGCTTTGTCTCCATCGTGCAGATGGAAAAGCGGCTCAAGGCCGAGCCCTTCTCCATCCCGCTTCTCAAGGCGGCCAAGCGCATGGGATTTTCCGACGCCCACATCGCCGTCCTGAGCGGGCAGGAGGAAAAGGCCCTGCGCGCGCTTCGCATCAAGGCCGGCATCAAGCCCACTTACAAGATGGTCGATACCTGCGCCTGCGAATTCGAGGCCAAGACGCCGTATTATTATTCAACCTATGAATCGGAAAATGAAAGCATCCGCTCTTCCCGCAAAAAAGTGGTCATCATCGGCTCGGGCCCCATTCGCATCGGGCAGGGCATCGAGTTCGACTACTGCGCCTGCCACGCCTCCTTCTGCCTCAAGGAAATGGGCGTGGAGAGCATCCTCATCAACAACAACCCCGAAACCATTTCCACCGACTTCGACACCTCCGACAAACTGTATTTCGAGCCGCTCACCTACGAGGAAGTGCTCAACGTCGTCGAGCACGAGCAGCCCGACGGCGTCATCGTGCAGTTCGGCGGCCAGACCTCCATCAACTTGGCCGAGAAGCTGGCGGCCGCCGGCGTGCCGGTGCTGGGCACCCCCATCGACGGCATCGATTTGGCCGAGGACCGCGAGCGCTTCCGCGAGCTTTTGGGCAAACTGGGCATCGCCCAGCCCAAGAACGGCACCGCGCGCAACATGGCCGAGGCCCTCGCCGAGGCCAAGCGCGTGGGCTACCCCATCGTGGTGCGCCCCTCCTACGTGATTGCCGGCCGCGGCATGGCCATCGTCTATGACGAGGAAGGGCTCAAGCAATACATCGAGGAGGCCGTGGACGTTTCCGAGAAAAAGCCGGTGCTCATCGACCAGTACATCGACCGCGCGATTGAGTGCGAAATCGACGGCGTGGGCGACGGCGAGCGGCTCTGGATTGCGGGCCTGATGGAGCACATCGAGCGCGCGGGCGTGCATTCCGGCGACGCCTCCTGCGTGGTGCCCCCGGTAAGATTGAAGCCTGAAGTCCAGAAAAAATTGCTCGAATACTCCCGCTCCATCTCCAAGGCCTTGGGCATCATCGGGGCCATCAACATCCAGTACGTGGTGCGCGACGACGTCATATTCGTGCTGGAAGCCAATCCCCGCGCCAGCCGCACCATGCCCTATCTCTCCAAGGCCACCGGCATTCCGATTGTGCAGCTGGCCACGCGGGTGCAGATGGGCGAGAAGCTCTCGGCCATCGCGCCGCCCGAACCCCTCGCCCTGCCCTTTTACGCGGTCAAGTCCGTGGTGTTCCCCTTCCTCAAACTGCGCGGCGCCGACTTCGTGCTGGGGCCGGAAATGAAAAGCACCGGCGAATCCATGGGCATCGACGCCGAATTCCCCATTGCCTATTACAAGTCGCTGCGCGGGGCGAATTTGCGCCTGCCCTCCAAGGGCGTGGTGGCCTTCAGCTTCAAGGCCGGCGACCAGGAGCGCGCCCTGCCCATCGCCCGCAAGCTCATTTCCCTGGGCTATTCCATCGCCGCCACGCCCGGCACCGCCCAGCACCTTTCCGAGCTGCGCGGGCAGGTGCATTTGCTCAAGAAGCTGGCGGACGGCGAGCCCAATCTGGTGTCCGAGCTGCGGGCCAACCGGATTCAGATGGTGTTCAACACTCCAAGCAAGGGCGGCAAGGCCTCGTCCGACGGCTTCGCGATTCGGCGCGCCTCCTTGGAGGCCAACGTGCCCTGCATCACCAATTTCGAGGCGGCCGAGGCGCTGGTCGAGGCGCTCGAAGCGGTGCAGAGCGGGGAAGTCAAGCCCAAGTGCTTGCAGGAGTATTGGAAGGCGGATTGAATGATGGTGCGCTCTGCGATTGCTTTGCTGGCTTTGGCCGCTTTCGCTCTCATGGCCGGCTGCACCTCCAGCCCGGTCGAATCCTCGGCCCATGGCTGGCTGCTTTCCCACAACACCACGTACGCCTATGACGGCCTTCCCTCTTCGCTCTCGCTTGAATCCACCCGCTCGCTGCCTTCCGGCTGCACGGAATATGTCTATTCCTTCCGGTCCGCCCACGCCGGCTATGGAAACCGCTCCGGGCAGATGATGGCCCAAGCGGTTACGCCACACGACACCACCCTCCACATCTGCGACGGCAACGTCACGTGGGTGAACACCGACGGCGTGTTTGACGAGATGCGCGGCATCACGATGTGCGAAACGCTCTCGGCCCTTATCACGGTCTGCGGCTCGGACGGCCTCACCTACCCGCACCCCTGTTTCGCAAAGGCCAAGGGCGTTTCCATCGCGCACGCGGGGCCCTGCAATTCCGCGCCCGTCATTGACGAAGCACTATGCAACTCTTCCGGCGGCCACTGGGCCGTGGACACCTCTGCCTGCCAGCGCGCGGCGCAGGAAGGCCGTCCCTGCGACCCCAATCCGGCCATCGGGGTCTGCCGCTGCGGCGGAATCGCGGGCTTCCGATGCCCGGCGGGCTATTTCTGCACCGACTACAAGCCGAGCGCGGACACGCCGGACGCCATGGGCACCTGCCGGCCTCCCAGCGTGGATTAAGGATATCCACCGGAAAGCCGCCCCCTCCTTTGGCGTTTATTCTTTCTGTTCGTCTATTCTTCTGCCTCATTCGCCCCGGATGAGACGGAACGTGAGAAAATGCCCCGAAAGAAACTGGCCCGCGTGAGCACGCCCATGATTGACATTCCGGCAGGCCCGGCCCCGATCGCCTCGGAAGCCCGCCTCTCCCCCAGTCTGCCGATTCTTGCCTCTGAAGAATCCAACCCGCATTGAGCGGGAGGGTTTTTCCCTCCCGCGCCCGGCCCCTCCCTTCTCTTTGCCTTTTCCGCTTTTTCCCCTTTCTTCCTCCTCCCATCCGCTTTTACGCTGTGGTAATCGGTAGAAATTAATATAAGCACAAAAATCCATCTTAAATCCGGTAGATTCTGTGCCTATTGCTTCCGGCTCCAATGCAAACGCTCCGGCCAAATTCGTCCGCCTTTTCAAGGACGAGAACCTCTGGGTGCGCCCGTATGCCCCGGGCGGGCAAAGCCGCAAGGCCTATCACCCGCTCATCGCGACGTGCAAGAACCGCGTCGCCCAGACTTTTGGCTCCGTGCTGCCTCCCCTCAACGGCGGCATCATTCTCGACGCCGGCTGTTCGATGGGCCTGACCACCTGCGAGCTGGCCGACCTCTACCCGCACTGCAAGGTGGTGGGGATTGACGTCAAGGAGGATGTTCTGGGCTGGGCCCGTTTCCACGGAAAGGACAAACTCGAGGCCGGCCAAATCGCCTTTCTGCAGGCCGACGGCTACCAGCTCGGCCGTTCCTTCAGCTATTCCGTGCGCTTCTCCGCCATTTTCTTCATGAACAACCTGCTCTATCGGGTCCGGCACCTGCAAGGCCCGGAAATCAAGGATATTCTGGACCAAACCCGGCCGTTCCTGCAAGAAAACGGCTATCTTCTGCTTTCAGGAGTCGACTATCTCATCCTGAAAAAAGACGACTGCAAAAGCGGTTTTGTAAAAGTCGCATCCAACAAGCCGCCGGATTCGCAGCCGCGCCTGCTGAACAGCCTCTACCCCATCTACGCCTGCCTCGGTTTGGCCTAGCGCCCTTCCCGTCCGGCCGCGCGGCCGGCCGGGCCGATGGTTTTATATATTCTCATATTCTAATTCTCTAATATGAAGAAATCCCCCTCCCGCGACGCTGCACTGGCCGAGCGCCAATGCCGCCTGTGCAAGCTCTTCTCCAACCCCAGCAAAATCCGCCTCCTCGAGGAGCTGTCGGGGGGCGAATGCACCGTCAGCCAGCTCACCGCGCGCACCGGCATCGCCCAGAGCAACGTCTCGCAATACCTCGCGGCCCTCAAATCGCAGGACCTGCTCGCCTCGCGCCGCGATGGAAAGTTCATCTACTACGCGCTGGCCTACCCCGAGCTGGGGCAGGCTTTGCGCATCTTCCAATCCATTTTGGACAAAAAGAGGAAAACGCAAGCTTAGGTGGTATCCATGAGTGACTCGGACAGCGAAGTTTCGGCGATTCGCGCGCTGAAGATGGCGCAGATGCGCATGGGGATGGAAAAGCCCAAATCCGGCCCCGCGCCGGCCCCGGTGGTGGAAGTGTATTCCACGCCCACCTGCCCCTACTGCGTCATGGCCAAGCAGTACCTGAACTCCAAGAAGGTGGCATTCAAGGACATCGACGTCTCGCGCGACATGGCGGCGGCGCAGCGCATGATGAGCGCCACGCAGCAGATGGGCGTGCCCCAGCTGCACATCAACGGGGAGTGGATTGTGGGCTTTGACCGCCACGCGATTGACGAGGCGCTGCAGGGTTAGAATAAGGGGGCAAACCATGTATCGAAATCTTTCACCGCAGGAATTTCTCAAAGACCCCGCGCGCTTTTACGCCATCGACGTGCGCTCCCAGCCGGAATGGGACTGGACGCACGAGCCGCAGGCCATTCACATCCCCCTGCCCGAGCTGATGGCGCGCGCCGGCGAGCTTCCCAATGACAAGCCGCTGGTCTTCATTTGCCGCACGGGCGGCAGAAGCCTGCGCGCCGCGCAGGTGGCGGACGGGATGGGCTACGAGGCCTACAATCTGGCCGGCGGCATGATGATGCTGCTCATGGCGAAGAAGGAGAAAGGCCTGATTCCGGCGCAGGAGTGCGAGCGGCTGATGGGGGGGCTTTAGGGAGGAAGCCGGACGGGCGAACCCGGACGGCGGCGGGCCGGCGGGGGCATTGGAGGATTTGTTTCCATGGTGCGCATCAACCTCATCTCCCCGCGCCTGCTCTCCGACCAGCACCTGGGGGCCGAATACAACGAGATTCTGATGCTGCTGGGCTATGTGCGCCAATATCCCCGCGTCAAGCCCGGCTCCATCCCCCCCACTTACCGCCTCGGGGCGGGCCATGTCCTCTTTTTCAAAAACAAGCTGCTCTATCTCAAAAAGCGGCACGCGGCGCTCAAGAAGGAGATGCGCTCGCGCGGCTACCGTCCGACCAAGACGGTGTCATTGGGCGCCTTTCCCGCCTCTTTGAAAAAAGACTGGAAGCCCCGGCCTGCGGATTTGGCTGTCATCAAAAAAAGACTGGCCTCCAAATTGCGGGCCAAGCCCCATTTCTACACTTGGTACGGCCGGCCGATGGCGCGGATGCGCTAGCTCATTTCCCCCTGTTCTTTTGCAACGAGTATATTCTCTCCACTTCAGCCACCGTGGTGCATTGCTCCGGCCCCTTGTCCTCCCTCATTTGCATCAGGCGCGGGAAGCGAAGCGCATACCCCTTTCCATTGGCCTGCCCGGCCGTATGCTGCGGCGAGAGCGAAATCTCATCCGCCGACACGGTGCAGACATATTTGGGCTCCACCCAAAAGTCGGGCTCGATGCTGGACTCGAGTTCGGCCGGCTTGGTCTTTCTTTTTATCGCGCTCAGCGTCTTTTCCAGCTCCACCATTTCCTCTTCCGTGAAGCCCGAGCCCACGCGCGCCACGGTCTGCAAATTCCCGCTCTGCTCGTTGCGCACGGCAACAAGCAAGCCTCCAAACCCGAAGCCCGTGCGCGCCCCCTCTCCTCTGTAGTATCCGACAATGACCACGTCCAGCGTGTCGGCCAGCGCGCCGTAGCTCTTTTTCAGCTTAATCCACGCCCAGTCGCGCGCGCCGGCCGTGTAGGGGGCCGACGGGTCCTTGGCGATGATGCCCTCCAATCCCTCTTTGAGACAGTGCTCGAAGAAATTCTCCAGCTCCGGCCCGCTTTTCACCTGCTTGATGCTCGAGGCTTCAATGCGCTCCTGTCCGGCCACCAGCTTTTCCAGCGCCGCCCGCCGGCTCTCGTAGGGTTGCACGGCCCAGTCCACGCCGTCCAGATAGAGCAGGTCGAAGGCAAACAGGTGCAGGGGCAGCTCTTCGGCCATCTGCGCCACGCCATGCTTTCTTTTTCTCTGGATGGTGGTCTGGAAGGAGTAGTATCTTTTCTCCTTTTTTGAATAGGCCAGCGCCTCGCCCTCGAAAATCAGGTGCTTGGCGGGCAGTTTGCGGGCCGCCTCCACCACTTCGGGAAACGCGTGCGTCACTTTCTCCAGTTTGCGCGAATACAATTCCACGCGCTCGCCGTCCTTGTGCACCTGCAATCTAAAGCCGTCGTATTTGCCTTCGGCCGCGCACGGCCCGATTTTTTCCAAAATGTCGGCCGGAGCCGACAGCCTTTCCGCCAGCGCCGGGCGGACGGGTGAAAATAGCCGGATTTGGAATTTCTCCACTTTCGCATAGTCGAAGAGGGCCAGCTCGGCCACGTGCGCCAAATCCGAGGAGAGGTTGAAGGCCCGCTCCAGCGGCGCACGCACGCTTTTTTTGAATCCCATCAAAACCGCGCGGTAATAATCCGCCCTGTCCTTGACGGGCCTGATTTTCGTGACCGTGATGTCGCGCAGGGGGGCCAAGCCCTCCAGCACAATCTCGATTTTGGCCCCGTCCTCGAACGAGGCCGATTCCATGCTTTTCGTATCAATGCAGGTGAACACGAACTCCAGCGAGGCGTCCGAATCGGCGGTGCTAAGCTCTTTCTCCTTTTTTCCTTCCGGCTCGTAATTCCATTTGGGCTCGACGGGCACGCGCTTGCCGCCCGGCGCGGGCGCGAACCCGGCGATTTTGTCCTTCACTTTGGGCACGCGCAACAGCGCCAAGGCGTCCAGAATGGTGGGCTCCTGCACGCCCAAGCGCAGTTTGCCCACGCAGAAGCGCACGATGTATTTGGCCTCCAGAGGCGAGGCCGAATTGAGCAGCTCGGCCAAGGTCTTGATTTTGCCCTCCTGTGAGCCCGAACCCGACAATTTGGCCAGTTTCACCAGCGAGGCATAAACGCCGTTCAGCTCCAGCTCTTCGGCACTGAGGCTCATTTGCTTCTTTTTGCCCAGCGCCCATTCGGCCACGGCGCCCCAGTCCCCGCTTTTGTTGAAATGGGTCTCCAGCTCCTTGGCGCTTCTTCCCGACACGATGGAAATGGCCTGCTCAGCCAGCTTCTCGCCCAATCCCAATTCCAGCCCCTCGTAGGGCGGGGCGAGGATGCCCTGACACAAATTGGTGAGGGCCTTCACCTCGTCCTTTTTCACCTGCGCGAGGAGCTTGGCCAGATGGCCGGCCATCTCAAGGCGGCCGCTGGCGGCTTCGACATCGCTCCAAACGGCGGCCACTTCGGCAAAACGCATAGAGTTGCATGGAAGGGTGGGCTAAAAAAGATTGGCTTTCGCCGCGGTTCGCCCGGGCTTCCCGGCGGTCTTCAGCCCTTCTTGGTTCGTTTTTGGGCCGCCTTTTTCTTCACGCTCGGCTTGCCGGCCGCCTTGAGCCTCACCGGCTCAAAGACATGTTTGCGCACATGGTTTTTCGGCCCTTCGGCTTGGTTTTTGGGCAGATGGGCCGGCGTAAGCGTCTTCGGCGGCTCTTGGGGTTGCGAGACCGGCAAAGGCCGTTGGGGCCCGCTCGGCATTTCAGGCGTGCCGGCCCCGGGCGCGTGCAGCACGGGCTTGAAATCCTCCTTTTTCCTGCGCCCCATCATCCGGAGCATCAGCAAGGCCAGAGTCCCGAACACCACCACGGCCACGGCCGCCAAAATGGTGATGATGCCTCCAACCGCGACGGCATCCTTGGTGCCGACCGGCGGCAGGGCGCCCAGCAAGTCCTGTTTTTGGGTTGGCGGCTCGCCGGAGGCGTTGGCCCGGCCTTCCGGCACCGGTATCCTCACCACGCCGCCGCTTTCAGAGGAAGTTTCGTTCTCGGCCGCTCCAGCTTGCGTTCCGGCCGTTCCGCTCTGGCTGCTGGCCTTCGGCCTTGGCTGGACTTCCCCGCCGCCCGTGGCCGAATAGCCGGACCTGCCGCTGCCCGTGCTGCCGCCCGTCTGCGTGCCGCCGGCCGGCGCCGCTCCGGCCTTGGTCGGCATGGTCCTCGGCCCGCCGACATATCCATGGCCGAAAGAGCTGGTCGAGCGGGGCGTCAGGCTGGTGATGTTGAAGGTGCGGTTTTCGCTTTGCAGGAAATAGGAAGTATTGGCATTGCAGCTCACCGACCAGGTGTAGGTGTCAAGGCTCAGGTTCTGGTAGAGGATGTTGAGCAGCCGGTTGCTGGCGGCTTTGACGGCCATGCGGTCGCTGTAATTGCTGGCATTGGTGCCGTTCAGGCTCAGCACGCACGAGCCGTTGAGCGGCCCGACGTCTCCGGCCGAATAGTTGATAATCAGCTCCGGGTTGTTGTAATTCAGGCTGGCGTTGTCTTGGGGAGCGACCAGTTCAAGGCTGGGGGGTTCGACCGCCACAATCGACAATCGGCGCGATGCGGAAGAAGAGCCGTTGCAGCTGATGTTCCAGCTCCAATTGCCGAACGGCAGATTGCTGGCCAGAAGGGTGTTGTCGGCCCCGTCGGCCGCATAGAGGCTGCCGCTGTTGTTTCCACCCACCATCAGCACGCAGTTGGCCACCGAGGGGCCCAAATCGTTGCGGCGGTAGCGGAAGGTGAATGAAACATTCTGCGATTTGGTCGCATATCCATCTGCCGGATACACCAGTTCCACGCTGGCCGGCGTCTGGCCCTGAATGGTGAAGGTGCGGTTTTGCGACGCCACATGCAAACAGTCCAGCTTCCATGTGTGGCTGCCGGCCGCCAAGCTCGTGGCGGTATACGTGTATTGCGAATTGTCACTGAGCTGGATTTGGCCGCTCAGGTTGTTGTCGATAAGCACATTGCAGATTTCGGGATTCTGCGTCACGCCGCCCTTGTGGTATTTCACCGCGAGCGGCACGCTGGTCTGGGCGGTGGGGTAGCCGTCTGCGGGCGAGACGAGTTCGACGGAGGGGGTGCCGATTTTGCAGCTCTCAATTTCGGCCCATTGGGCGGCGGGCGTCTGCCCGGCCGCCGAGACCCCAAGCCAGTAATTTATGGTTCCGATGCCGTCCACGCTGGAGGAATACGCCGCCCCGCAGCTGTTGATGAGCAAATCATAGTATGGATAGCTATATGCCGAACAATTGGCAATGGGGCTCGGATTCCATTGCGCGACTACGCTTCCTTTCGAGTCCAGCACGTCAAGAGCGACCGTGTTATTGTAATTGCCGTTGTTCGAGACATTGGTCAATTTCAGCTTGTAGGCCCCGCCATCCATGGCGTTGCCCTCGTTGAATATGTCATAATAGCGGTTGCTGCAATGCACATGCTGCTTGCACAACAGCGGCAGCTGCGCGCTCTCGCCAAAATAGCTGACGTTAAGGTAAATCGTTCCATCTGCATCGCTTGGGCAGAGCGTGTTGGTGGGTATGTCGGCCTGCACGCTCGCGGCCCCATTGAAAGCCGGCACGCTCACGCTCTGCGTTCCGCCCGGCCCGCTGACGGTGGCCGTGCCGGCTCCCACGTTGCTGTTGCTGTCCGACGCATTGCGTCTTGCAACGGTCAGCTTGAAGGTGTTGCTTGGAACCTGCTGCTGCTCGCGCACGTAAGTTTCGTTGGGATAGAGGCTGAAATTGAAATAAGGGCTCACATAGCAGGTGCTCACTTCGGCCCATCTGGAATCCAAAGCAAGTCCCCACGACGTCTGGAACACGATTACTTTCAATGTTTTGCCCGTGCTGGATTGGGTGAAGGTGTAGCGGTCTCCATTGCCAACCTGGATTTGCCCGATGACTTGGTCGTTTGCATCCAGTATATTCAAAATGGCCGGATGAAGCTGGGCCTCCCCATCTGCCACCGAAACATCCGCCAGCTGCACCTTGAACGCGCCGGCATCCAGCTGCTGGTCAATATTGAGAAAGCCGTACACTTCCGCGCCGCTGGAGCAGGCGGATGAACGCAGCTCCAGATTCTGCAAGGGCGTGATAATCGGCGTGGGGAACACATTGGACGTATTGGTGGACTGATAAGCCGTGCATTGCAGCTGCCAGGTGTGGTTTCCGAATTGGGTGTTGAAGCCATATTCGGCGATGTCTCCGTCCTTTAGCTTGGTGGTGTTGGCCATCCATGTGCTGGGGGCCCCATCCACAAACATGGTGGTGCAGCTGGCGTTGTCATACACTGTGTCTCCACGGCTGTATTTGACATAAATAAACGGCGAGGGATTTGGATTTTGGGAGTATGCGTACTGCTTGCCGCTCCCGTACAGGACCTGAATAGAGGGGTCCACCGCATAAGCGGAAGCCAACAATAGCAGAAGCAGAACCCACACACCCAGGCGCATGGTATTCAATATCGCACCATGAGATAAAAAGCCTAACCCCTCCAATAGGGAAGTTGATACGTATGGACTGCCTCTCGGATTCCTTCACCCCGATTGCCCAGATTTTGGCCGGAAAGAAAGAAGGCCAGGCGGTGAATATCCGCGGCTGGGTGCACCGGGCCCGCTCTTCCGGCGGTCTGGCTTTCGTCATCTTGCGCGACTCTTCGGGCATCATCCAGTGCGCCGTGAAAAAAGGCGTGGTGCCGGACGCTTCTTTCGAGGCCGCCAAGGGCATCTATGTCGAGTCCTCAGTCATGGTTTCGGGCACTCCGAAAAAGGACGAGCGCGCGCCGGGCGGCTGGGAAATCGGCGCGTCCGACTTTTCCACCATCCACTTGGGCACGCCCTTCCCCATTGCGAAAGACCAGTCTGTGGAATTCCTCATGGACACGCGCCATCTGTGGCTGCGCTCGCAGAAATTGACCAAAGTCATGAAGCTGCGCGACTACGCCACCCGCTCCCTGCGCCACTTCTTCGAGCAGCGCGGGTTCTTCGAGTGCGTGCCGCCCATCATCACCAAATCCGCCTGCGAGGGCGGCTCCACTCTCTTCGAATTAGATTATTTCGGCACGCCGGCCTATCTCTCCCAGTCGGGGCAGATGTATGCTGAAAGTTATATGCAAGCTTTGGAGAAAGTCTACATTCTCGCCCCCTCCTTCCGCGCCGAGCCCTCCAGAACGGTGCGCCACCTCTCCGAATACTGGCACTTGGAGCCCGAAATGGCTTTCTACAACCAGAAGATGAACATGCAGCTGCAAGAGGACATGATTGTGCACGTCTGTCAGGATTTGGGAAAGAATCATGCGGACCTGCTCACTGATATTGGCCGCGACCCGGCCAAGCTTCTGGCCATCAAGGGCCCCTTCCCCCGCCTCTCTTACGAAGACGCCATCAAGAAGTGCCAGGAGCTGGACTGCAAAATCGACTATGGCCAGGACTTGGGGGCGGATGAGGAAGCCGTGCTCACCAAGCAGTATGAGCAGCCCCTCTTCATCCACAACCACCTCAAGGCCTTCAAGGCGTTTTACATGCGCGAGGACCCCAACAAGCCCGGCACCGTTTTGTCTGCCGATTTGCTGGCGCCTGAAGGACACGGAGAAATCATCGGCGGCAGCGAAAGAATTTGGGACAAGGACGAGCTGCTTGCTCGCATGAAGGAGCAGAACCTCCCCCTGGCCGACTATCAATGGTATGTCGACCTTCGAACTTACGGCTCGGTGCCTCACGCCGGATTTGGCTTGGGGATTGAGCGCTTGTGCAAGTGGATGTTCGGCCTCGACCACATCCGCGACACCATTCCCTTCCCGCGCACCATCAACCGCGTCTATCCCTAGGTCTTTGCATGGGCTCGAAAGAAGAAGCCATCCAACTCTACCTGCTCGGCGTGCAGAACTGGGGCATCACCAAGGCCGTCTATGACGAGCTCAACGACATCCAGCGCACCATGGTCCACCCCAAACCCGGCGCGCGCGACGGCTCCTATGCGCTCAACGAGGATGTGCGCTCGCTTTTCAGCGTGGCTCTTTCGGGGGGCGTGTTTGACATCATCCACCCCGGCCATATCCACACGCTGCAAGAGGCCCGCAAGCAGGCCGACGTGCTGGTGGTGGTGGTGGCCACCGACGAGACGGTCACAAAGGCCAAGGGCCGCGAGCCGCTCCACACGCAGAACGAGCGGGCCGAATTGGCCGGTGCGCTCAAGCCGGTGGATTTGGCCATTGTGGGCGTGTCGCGCTGGCAGGACACCCTCGCCCGTGTTTCTCCCGACGTGGTGGTCTTTGGCTATGACCAAAAGCCCCTGCCCCTGCCGCCTGAGCTCAAGGTGGTTCAGCTTACCACGCATCATCCTAATCCCAATTCCAAGACTGGGAAAGTGAGAGAGGCATTTGGGTTATAGATTATAAATTTGCATGGCCTATTTCCTTCGGGAGCTTGCCATGCTGTCTGTAAAACAAAGCAACGTCTTGCATAATCTCAACTCCGCCCAAGTCGAGCGGATGCGCCAGAACATCGGCCTTTTCGTTTCCCAATACCGCGCCGGCCGCCCTCTGCTGGACATCGGCCTGCGCGGCGGACAAATCACGCCTATCATCAACCGCGAGAAGCAGGTGGTGGTTTCGGCCCAACAAATCGAATTTTACTGCGAATTCATCCGCCAATACGGAATTAACCTCCCGGATGTGGGCGGCTACCCGATTCTGAACGCTTCCTCCATCAAAAAGCCCCAATCCGAGCCTATTATCAGGAGTTAGCCGGCCCGAATCCGCCTTCCCTTAACCGACCGGAAACCCGCCATCCGCCAGCCTTTTATTTATTGTATCAATAAACCGCCTCATGGCAGAAGACAACGACGAGCGGGAAGAAAAAATCGAAGCCTCCGAAACCGAGGTTTCGAGCGAGCCGGCTCCGTCCAAATCTTCCTCTCTTTCTTCCTCCGAGCGCACCATCGCCACCCGCGGCGTTCCGTCCGAGGAAACCATGTGGCTGCCGCCCCACGACTCACCTGCCATCCGGGCATTCGAGGACAAGAACGAATCCGCCACCCGAAATGCGTGGGGCTTGGCCGAAGTGGTCCAATTCGTGTTCCCGGCCCGCTACCAGCCGGTCTATCATCAGGTGGCGCTGGCCTTTTTGCAGCAAATGGCGGCCAAAACCCAGATGGGCGGCTCCGAAATAGCGGATTTTGTCTCTTCTCAAAACATTTCCAAAGCCACGTTCTACAATCGCGTCCTTCCCCGTTTGCGCCGCGTCGGCATGATTAAAATCGAGCGGCAAACCGTGATTGCCGTCGAGAGCAAGAGAAAATACCGCCCCATGACCATTCATCTGAGCAAGACGTTCGGCAACTATCTATCCAAAATCGGGGACAGCTGGCTGGCCGAAGTCGACGAGGCCAGAAGCAAATTTGACCAGCAGAAGAAGCTGGGGCATTTCGAGGACAAGTGAACGATTTATCCGCTCTTGGCCATCTGGCGAGAAACAAACACATCAAAGACGGCTTTTAGTCCAATGGTGAGCACTGCGAAAAGGGGCAGCCACCAAGCCGGGACACTCGGGGCGCCCGCTGTCATTCCAAATACCACATACGTACTCATCGCGTATGCAAACATCATGAAAAAAGTCCATAATAGCGGGACCAGGCGCGCAGCCACTTCCCGCTTCGCCTGCGGCATATTTTCATCTATCGGGTTGCGGTATCTCTTGTTTAACACGGCCTGGCCCGAGCGAACGATGAACGGAATGCTTACGGCCAGAAAATAAACCGCTATCGAATCCGGGGCCCGCATCCCATCAACAAGACTCACCCTGGCGATGCCTGCCATAAATGCGACTCCGACGAGCCAAATCACGAAATCTCGGGCAGCAGGGCCAGGCCGATATTTGTTCAAATATCCAAGACCGAGTTCAAATCCGCCCAGATAAGCGGCATACATCAGCTCAAAAAGGTAAATCATCAGCAGGTCCATCCATCCAAAGGCGCCCGAAAGCCAGCCCTGCAAGGTGAATAGCGCGGCCAGAACGATTAAGGCCTCGTCCACCCATCCGGCGGTCGGCTTGGTGTCAGGGGTTTTCATCCGCGACGGACCTCTAGAACCCTTCCCTGGTCTTGAATTCCTCGAAGATGTCCTCGCCCGGATAGACGCGCATCCCCTCGCCGGAAATGAATTCGAAGGGGCAAATCTTCTGCGAGTGGTTGGTGCCTCTCATCTTCAATATCTCAAGCGCGCGGAAGCGCACGTTGCGCTGGCGGGGGTGGTGCAGCAGCACGACGGCGTCGGCCAGATAGTCCATGCCCGACGAGTTGCGCCCCTCGCTGTCGCCCGCCTCGCCGGAGAGGAGGGTGGTGCAGTTCCATTTGTGCACCAGCTCGAAGAGGTTGCGCTGGGCCTCGCGGGCCGCATAGGCGGTCTCGAAAAGCACCACATAGGCCGAGAGCGAGTCAATGGCGATGCGCTGGGCCCCCGTCTCGTTGATGGTGTCCCAAATCAGGCCGCCGCCCTCTTCCGCGAGGCGCCTCACTTCATGCGGCTTGTAGGTGATGACCGAGACGGCGCCCTCCTTTTCCAGCTGCTGGAAGTCCCAGCCAAAGGAGAGGGAATGGCGGACGATGGACTCCTTGCTTTCCTCAAAGGAGAGGAACACGCCGCCCTCGCCGTGCTCCAATGCGCCGTTCACCAGAAACTGGCTCATGAACGTGGTCTTGCCCGAGCCGGGCTCGCCGAGGCAGAGCGTGGAGGAGCCTTTTTCCAATCCGCCCTCGCACAGCTCGTCGAAACCGGGGATGCCGCTGGGCACGCGCGGGGCCAGCTCAATCTGGGCGGCCGAAGCGCCGGAATTGGGCGCCGGGGCTTTGGGGCTGCCGCCGGGCCTCGGCATGGCGCCGGCCGGCATCCGGGGTGATGCGCCCGCGGTCATCTTGGGCGGAGAGGGGGGTTTGGCCATATGGGCCCTCCACTCCCTCAAGCCTTAAAAAAACTACCCGGTCTTGCTACCCTATGGCGTCCCCGGATTCTGATTCCCCAGCCTATCCCAAGCCGGATGCCGCGCCGTCCGCTTCCGGCCGCGTGCACAGCGGCGTGCCGGGCCTCGACCAGATTCTGGGAGGCGGCCTGCCCCCTCGTGCCAACATCCTGCTCTACGGCGAGCCGCTGTGCGGCAAGAAAATCATGGCCATGCAGTACATCTACCAGGGCCTCACCGAGGAGACGCCGGGCATTTTCGTGCTCACCGACTTCGGCTACCTCGACTGGCGGGCCA
>CABMCD010000006.1 GCA_902384555.1 uncultured archaeon
CACGAATACCAGTGGGTCCTGACCGACCGGCAAGGAAAGAAGACTTCCGGCTCCCAAACCGCCCAGACGGAGAGCACCAAGCATCAGAGCTACATCGAATTCACCTGCACTCCTGCCCAGTGCGCCGGCGCGAAAATCGACTTCACCGTCTACGCCTATCAGGGCAGCGCCAAGTCCGCGGCCTCCACCCTCACGGTCTATCCCGCCTCCCCTCCGCTGGACTACCTGCCCGAAGTGAAGGACTTCAGCGCCGGCCAGCCGGGTTTGGGCCAGCTGCAGGGCATCCACGCCACCGACATCGAGGCCGACACCTCCTACACCGTCACCGTCGGCCCGCCGGCCGGCAAGAGCTTTGACCGCTACACCTACTCGCTCTTCCGAAACGGCGCGCTGATTTCCGGCCCCACCGACACCTCTTCCGGCGTCATCCCCTTTAGCTGCTCCAAGTGCAACCCCGGCGACACCATGCAGATGCGCGTGCTGGGCCAGCACATGGGCTCCAACTCCAGCGAGCTGCCGCTCTCCTTCGCCCTGCCGCTCCCCAATTCCATGGCCTCCATTCAGGGCATCTGCCAGGGCAGCTGGCTGGGCCAGTGGGCGCGGCCCATGGGCATCGCCTGGGCCGGACTCTTTGCCTTCATCGCCTTCATCTACATGATGGGGCACGCCTTCAACATCCCGCAGTTCACCGAATGGGCCAAGACCGAAATCGGGCAGGCGCTGCTGGGCGTGGGCCTGCTCGTCCTCATCGTCTGGCTCTTGGGCCTGCAGTGCAACCTGCAAATCGGCGAGTTCGCCAAGTGGGCCGGCATCGCCCTGCCCGGCGCGGCCGGTGGTCCCGGCATCCAGCCGACCGACACCATGATGAACGCGGCCGTCAAGGGTTTGGGCTGGTCGATGGAGCGCACCCACCTCTCCATTTCGCTCATGCGCTATTGCTTGGGCATCCTCAACATCCGCGCCACCTTCAGCCAGAGCATGACCGAAGTCCCCGGCATCGGCGGGGTGGGCTTCACCCTCGCCCCCCTCTCCGGCGACTGGACGCTGATGGGCTCGGTGCAGATGCTGCTCAACCTCAACACCACCTTCATGCTCGCGCTGCTCTTCCAATATTTCTCCCTCGCCATCTTCTCCTCATCCAGCGGGCTCTTCCTCTTCCTGGTGCCCATCGGCCTCATCCTGCGCTGCATGCCCTACCTGCGCGGATTCGGCGGCGCGCTGGCCTCAATCGGCATCGGTTTCTGCATCCTCTACCCCATGTATCTGGCGCTCTTGGGCATCATGCTGCCGCCCCTCTACACCAGCCCCGCGCTGGCCAACTTCGACCCCCACTCGGTGGCCGGCTCGGTCAGTTCGCTGGTGGCGTCCGAGCAGGGCCTGACCGGCACCTCCATCTTCTCCTACTTCTACAGCATGCCCGACGTGCCCGACTCCTCGGGTGGCATCCTCAAGGCCACTGCGGTGGAGGACCCCACCAAATGCGGCATTTTGGGCCGCTGCTTCTACACCGTCAACCTCGCGCCGCTCTTCGAGCTGACCGCGCTCAACTTCCTCGCGGCCGTGCTGCTGCCCTCCGCCGGCCTCTTGGTCATCGTGTCCTTTGTGCGCGACCTCTCCGTCATCTTCGGCGAGGAAGTGGAAGCTTCCAAATTGATGCAGATGGTATAGGTGGATGACATGGACAACCGCACCCCCAGCCATCCGAATAAAATGCTTCTCTCCTTCTCTCCCGCCATGGGAGCGGGGGCAGTCAAATCGCTGTTTGCATTTGTGTTTCTCTCCCTGCTGCTTTCCTCTTTTGTCCATGCCCAAGTCCCTTCCGACTTCTCGTGGGCCCACAACGGCACGGCGCAGGTGTCGGCGGCCGTGCTGCACTTCCAGGCCCCGTCGGCGGCCAACAACTACGCGGCCGGCGACTGGTTCCGCATCACCATGCTCGCCATCCTCATCTGCCTCTTCGCCAACGCCATCATTTTCACCCTCGCCAAGGCCATGCACTCCACCACGGCCGAGCGCTTTGCCGTGTCCGAGTTCTATCAGGTGTCCGCGTCCGCCATCCTCGTGCTGGTGGTGGTCGCCCTGCTCTCGCAGGCCTTCGGACTCATCCAGATGTTGGGCATCCTGCCCGCCGGCACCACCACCCAGTGCATGGGCAGCGGCCTCGACGTGTGGAAAGAGGGCCCGCCGGCCATCATCCAATGCCATTTGCAGGAAAAAATCACCTACACCGAAGGCCTCTTCAACCAGGCCAAGGCCATCAACTCCGGCGTGGAATCGATGACCACGCTCTGCCTCTACGTCATGTCTGTGCAGGTCTATTGCGGCGACTGGGACAGCGCCCTGCACGCGCAGATGGAGTCGGCGCACCTGCTGGCCAACAAGCTCACGCCCATCGGCATCGCCCTGCACGCCCAATACTCTTTCATCGCCTACCTCGCGCGCAACATGCTCTCGGTCTTTTTGCCCCTGGGCATCTTTTTGCGCATCTTCCCCGGCGTGCGGGGCATCGGCGGCCTGCTCATCGCGCTGGCCATCGGGTTCTTCTTCGTCTTCCCCCTCGCCTATGTGCTGCTGGACCCCACCACCTCGCGGCCCAACCCCGACCAGCTGCTGCCGGCCGTGAACCAGCCCTCGGCCTGCTTCTCCACCTTCTCCGGCGCGGTGACGATGATTACCCAGATGGCCACCACCAAGCAGAACACGGTGGCCACCCCCGACGCCAGCGAGGTGGGGCAGGAGCTGGCCAAGCTGCAGACCGAGGCCTTCATCATCCCCCTCGCCGCGCTGGCCATCACCCTGATGTTCATCCAGACCTCCGCCACCCTGCTGGGCGGCGACGCGGGGGAAATCATGCGCTTCATCACCAAGGTGATATGAGTGGAAAGCAAGGAAGGAAAGGAAACAAACGCCTCGGCTCGGCGCGAAATGGCTAACGGGCAAGCGGGGATAGCGAAGGCCGGCCTTTCTTCTCTTTCCTTTTCCTTTGTGCGCTCCATCCCATCCGCCCGCGCGGGGATTGCATTCGTGGTTCTTCTTCTCTCTATTTCCTTCCTTCTTCTTCCCGGCTGCGTCAACCCCAACTCCAACCTCTCCTACTCCGCCTGCTGCGCCGCGCGCGCCGCCCCCTACACCTGCACCGTGGCGACCGATTCCAACGGCAACTCGCTCCCCCCCGACCCGAAGACCGGCCTCTATGCGCTCAGCGGCTGCGGCCCCTGCGCCAAGCTGGCGGTGAACGGCACCCTCTACAATTCGGGCGGCACCGCCATCGACGCGGGCCAGTGCAGCGACAACTGCAACTTCCGCCTCACCGACTGCACGGATTCGGACAACAAGAGCACCTGCTATCTCATCAACGCCTCCGGCACCACCAACTTCTCCATCTCCCCCATCTGCGCCGACGCCGCGCCCAACCCCTGCATCCAGAGCCAGTGCAGCGCGCGCATGTGCGGCGAGCCGGTGCCCTCGCCAAAAGGAAGGATGGACGGCGACTCCACCACGCAGGCCGCCACCAGCTCCACGGTCCAGAACTCCTACCTCCAGCTGGCCCAGAGCGGCGAGCCCACCGGACTTGTGAACAAAATCTGCGCGTATCAGAAGATGGACCAGAAGGCCAACCGCCTGCTCAACGCGAAAGACTGGTTCGTGGATGCCCTGCGCCTCGGCGTGGGCGGCACCTTCTCCGACTACGACCGCGCGCGCTACTACCTCCCCCCATCCGATTTCTACTGCAGCCGCTCCTCGCCCGAGGCGGTGGTGGACCGCTTCACCACCTATCTCAACGCCAGCCAGCACCTGTCGGTGTTCGACGGGTCGCAGGGCTACAAGGCTTCGCTCTCCATCTGCAAGAGCGACGTCAACCCCCTGCCCCCCTATGACGTGCTCGGCTACTCCTGCGCCACCCAGCCCCTGCTAAAATTCACCAAGGCCGCGCTCGGCTCGGAGGAGGCGGCGCTACTCGCCTGCAACAACGCCTGCAGCGCCAGCCGCTTCAAGGACTGCACCACCAACGCCCCCCTG
>CABMCD010000007.1 GCA_902384555.1 uncultured archaeon
AGCTGGAGTTGGAGTCGTTGTAGGGGAAGCCGTCGGGGGAGAGAAGAGGGGCGGGGGGAGCAGAAGAGTTGGCAGCGGAAGAATTCGAGGCCGGGGCGGCCTTGGATGAATTAGCGCCCGTGCTTTCGATGGCGCTCAGATTCGGAAGCAGGACCGAAGCGGGATTGGAAGCGGGAACTGAAGCAGGTTTTTGGGAAATGCCCGCATTTTTCGTCTCCATCTGTGAAGTGTTGTTCGCATTTGGAGCATGGGCCTGCGCCGCGCAGCCCGAGAGCGCAAGACCGATGCACAGCAGGGCCAGAATCAGCATAAGCGAAGGCTTGGAAAATACCATTTCATCAGCTTGAAGAATTGGCGGCTTCCGCGCACAGCAATTGGCTGGATTCCACCACGTTGATGTCCGGCATCACCGGCAGGCACGCCGCGCGGGTGAAGTTGGCCTGCGCCAGCAGGGCCGTGCAGGCGTCCGCGTAGAGCGCGTCGTTGGAGGAGCAGGAGGCGGAAGGAGTGGAATTGGTTTCGTTCTCGGCCGCCGTGCAGTTGAGCTTGGTTTGCACGACCGGCATCAGGGTTTCCACCTGCCAATAGAAGAGTGCGCGCTGGCGCGCGCACAGCGAGATTTGGGCGTAGCCGTTGAGTTGCGAGGTGCAGTTGACGCCCTTGAGCTCGCAGACCTGCGCCAGATTGGCGGTGAGCAGGGCGGCCGAATGGGCGGAGAGGTTGAGGAGCTGGGCCGCATCCCCGAACTGCAGCGCGGCGGCCGCGTCGGAGCCGGCCTGCGTCTGGTTGAGGAAGAGCTTGTTGATGGCCAGCAGGCGCTCGCTGGCCTGCTCCAGCGTGGAGTTGGAAGAGGAATTGGGCATCGATGAGGAGCTGTTGGAAACCGCCGGCGTGGAATTGGAGTTTGGAGCGGCGCCGGAGGCATTGGACGGGTTGGCGCTGGCGTTGGATGCGGGAAGGAGCGAGGTGTTCTGCTGGCCGGTCTGGATTTGCACGCTGGGCGTGCCGGTCTGCACGCAGCCGCCCAGCAGCAGGATGAAGGCCAGCGACAAGACGAGGAATGAAGAAAGGCGTTGCATGGGCCTAATGCCGCTGCGATAGAATAAAAAACCATCCCGGCGAGCCTCTGGCCATGGCGATTTTCCCCCCGGAACAGGAGCGCCTCGAGCGCGCGACCGGGCTGGAGTGGTGGCTGGGCAATGCGCAGGGCGGCTGGGCGTCGGCCAGCGCCAGCGGCGCGCTCACGCGCAAATACCATGCGCTGCTGTCCGTGGCGTTTCCGGCCGCAGGCAGCCGGCGCATCCTGCTGGGGAAATTCGAGGAAACGGCGCTGGCGGGCGGCATCGGCCACCCGCTTTCCACCAATTTCTATCCCGACACGGTTCATCCGGCCGGCTGGAAAAACATCGAGCGATTCCTCTTCGACGGAGCCGTTGCGCGCTGGACCTATGGGGTGGCCGGCAGGCGGCTGGCCAAGGAAGTGTGGTGCGACCGCGCGCGGCCGGCCACCTATGTGCGATACACCCTTTTGGAGGGCGAGCCGCTGGGGTTGGAAGTGGTGCCCTTGGTGAGCGGCCGGCACGCGCACAGCCTCGGCCTGCCGGAATTCATGCGCCGCCATCCGGGCGGGACGGCGCAGACCAGCGAAGTGCGCTGGCTGTCGCCCATGCCCTGGGGCATCCAGGCGTCGGGCGGGCTGTTTCGGCCCAAGGCGGATGTGTATTACCGCATGCGCTATCCCCGCGAGCGCGAGCGGGGGGAGGCGGACGAGGAGGACTGGGCGACGCCGGGAAGGTTCGAATTTTTGCTGCGCGAGGGCCAGCAGGTGACGCTGCGCGCGTGGGCGCAAACGGATGCGGCTGAAAAAGGAAAGGAAGACCAAACCCATAACACGTATTCGGATTCCGCCCCCGCGCTGGATTCGCTGGGCGATTCGGAGGCCGCGAGCCGCCGCCTCGGGCGCGTGGTGGAGGAGTTCCGGGATTACAATGCGTGGGGCGAAATCCCGTGGCTGGAGAATTTGCTGCGCGCCTCCGACAGCCTCTTCGTGCGCGAGGGCGAGCGGTTCAACGTCATCGCCGGCTACCCCTATTTCGGCGTGTGGGCGCGCGACGCGCTCATCAGCGTGCCGGGCCTGTGCCTCTACACCGGACGGCACAGCCTGGGGCGCGACATTTTGATGAACTGGACGGGCCGCCTGCAGGGCGGGCTGCTGCCCAACCGCTACGACGAGGACGGAAAGCCGGCCTTCGAATCGGCGGACGGGACGCTGTGGCTGTTCTGGGCCATGAGCCAATTGCAAAGCGAGGGCGGCATGACGCCGGAGTATTTGAAGAGCGTGTGGCCCGCGCTGCGCGGCGCGCTGCACGCGTGGATGAAGGGCACCCGCTTCGGGCGCGTGGACAAGGACGGGCTGGTGAGCCTCAAAGAGGAGCGCCTCACCTGGATGGACGCGGCAAAATGGGTGGAGGAAGAGAGCGGCGGAACGGGCCCCGGCTCGCTGAGGGCCATCACGCCGCGTCCGGGCAAGCGGGTGGAAATCAACGCCTTGTGGATTCATGCGCTGGATAGCGCCGCCAAATGGGCGGCCGTGATGGGCGAGGGAGAGGAGGAAGAGCGCTTCTTCGAGGCCGTGCGCCTCGCGCGCGGCAGCTTCGGCGCGTTCTATCATGAGCCGGGCGCGTATTTGCAGGACGGCATCCAGCCGGCCGATGCGGCCGTGCGCGCCAACCAGCTGTGGGCCATCGCGCTGCCGTCCGTACAGTTGGGCCAGGTGCCGGCCCGGCGCGCCTTGGGCACGCTGGTGGATGCGCTGTGGGCCGAGGGCTGCGGCGTGCGCACGCTCTCGCACGCGGACGAGAACTATCATCCGAATTTCACGGGCGAGCAGGGCGCACGCGACGAGGCCTACCATCAGGGAGCCGCATGGCCCTGGCTGTCGGGCGTTTGGACCGAGGCGTGGCTGCGCCATTACCCCAAGCGGGCGGAGGAGCTGCACCGGCAGGTGATGAGCGTGGCCGCCCAGCGCCTGCCCGGCACGCTGCTTGGCGCGGCCGAAATCCACGACCCCTCGACCGGCGCGGACGGCGGATGCCCGCTTCAGGCCTGGAGCGTGGCGGAATTGATTCGGGCCGGCGTCATGGTGGAGCGCACGCGCAGATGGCATTCGGCCAGCGCGATACTCTCGCCCTCTTTGGAGGAAATCACGGCGCCGATGCGGCCCAAAAAGAAAGGGTAGTTGGGACCCAACCGTTTTCAACTCGCAGGCCAGCCTGTCGAAGACGACGAGAGAGAAGCCCAAAATCGGGGGGG
>CABMCD010000008.1 GCA_902384555.1 uncultured archaeon
CCGCTGCTTCCTCGGGTTCTCAGAATTCCATGACTGCGGGCGCCAACCCCGCGACCCGCACCGCCCCGTCCGCCCAGCCTCCGGCTTCCGCCCCGTCCCACGTGGCCGCCCCGTCCGCCAAATCTTCCAATCCGCTTTCCAGCATTCCCAAGCCCTATCTGGCCGGCGCGGCCGTTCTGCTCATCGTGCTGGTTCTGGCGGCCGTTCTCATCGGACCGGCTTTGACCAAGGGCGCCCATCCGCCGGCCGCCCCCGCGCCGGCGGCCAACGCCTCTTCCGAGGCCCTGTCCAATCTTTCCGAAATAACGGCCAACGCCTCCGCCGCTGCGCCGGCCGAAAGCCCGTCCGCGCACTTGAGCCGGCTGCTGCTCACGGCCCGCTCGCCCACCAAGACGGCGTACGAAATGAGTTCGCCCGGCCAGCCGCCCACGCCGGCCACGGTGTACCTCGATGGGAGCCGCGGCCGCATGGACGCTTCGGCACAGGGGGGCCAAATCGAGGTCCGGGCCTACTGGAACCAGACCGACCAGCTGACCTGCGCGAAAAGCATCCCGCTTGCACAACGCAATCTGCTCAACTGGACCTGCCAGCGCGTCGCTCTGCCCGGCTCGCTGTCGGGGCTCTTGGGCGGCAACGAATCGCTGGACGGCTATGCGGTGCAGGACTTGCCGGCCCGCACCGTGGCCGGCCTTCCGGCCGCCTGCTTCTCGTTGGAGAAGGACGGCACCACCTTGGTTTCCTGCTATTCGGACCGGGGCGTGATGCTCTATTCGCAGCGGGGCAACCAGACGCTGCAAGCGCAGGCCGCTCCCGAGGCGGCCACGGAGGACGATTTCATCTTCATGTCCGACTTGTCCCCGCCGGACGGCTCCGCTTCCGCGAACTCTTCGATGCAATCCAACCTATCCGCTTCCCCGGCCCTGAACGAATCTTCCGCGCCCTCTTCCGAGGCCGGCCCCGCCGCGTCCGATTCCAACCAAACCCAATCTCCCGCTTCAAACGCGCCCGCCTCTTCTCCCGCCGGCTCTTCCAACTCTTCCGCCCCCGCCGAGCCTGCCGCGCCTGCAAACCCCGCGCCCAGCTCCTCCGCCACCGGCACTCCGTCCGGTTCAACCGCTTCCGCCGCTTCCAACCCCAAACCTTCCGCGCCCGCCCTGCCGGCCGACTACTGCTTCTACAACCACTCGGATTTCACCTTCTTCTGCACCCGTCCCGCCATCCTGTCTTACCGGGACCTGAATTTCTCCATCTCCGCCGAGCCCAGCCCCGTGTCCCTCTGCGGCCTCGCCATGCTCTACTGGGGGGGCTCGTCTGAGCGCTTCTACGCCTTCATCTACAAGAATCAGGACCAGCTCATCGCGCTGGACCGCTCCATTCCCACCGCCCAGCTCAAGGAAATGGCGGGCGCCAGTTGCGTGAAGTCGGACGCCGAACTGCGGGCGCCCGACGTCTCGGTCACCAACAACGGCATTTCGATGTCCACCGACCCGATATACTACAACAAGCGCTGCGAATCCTCCAGCCCTCTGGGCGGCGACACCGTGCTGGTGGTGGCGCGCGATCCGCGCCACGGCAAGGTGGCCATCCACGGCTCCATCTCGCGCACCACCTGGCTGTCGGGGGCCAACTCTTACCTCTATTACGAAGGAGACGACACCGGCACGAAAACCGACCTTTCCCGCTCCTTGGGCAAGCAGGCCATCGAGATGGCCATCGACAACATCCTTCTGCTGTTCCGCCAGACCGGCCTGCCCCGCTACAACTGCACCGACTACGTGCCGGCCGACATCGAAATCGCGCCGCCCTCCTCAGTCACCTTCGTGGCGCAATGAGGGGGGCAGTTATCTTCCCTCCTCCAGCGTCCAGCGGGAGATTCCCCTCCTCTTGCGCCCGGCCGCCAAAAAGGGGCGCTTCCCTCTCTCCCGCCCCTCCGCGCGCGGCCCGCCGGCGGGCCGGTCTGAATATAATTTTTAGCCCCCCATCGGGCTTTGGAGCTGTCTGAAATGGTCTCGCTTGACAAATCAATCATCGCCCACATCAAAGTGCAGGGCAAGCAGTTCGAAATCTACGTCGACCCGGATGCCGGCCTCGCGTACCGGCAGGGGCAGAAGAAGGAGCTCAACAACGTCCTGCCGGTGGAGGAAATCTTCACCGACGCCAAAGCTTCCGAGCGGGCCAAATCCTCTGATTTGCAAAAAGCGTTCGGCACGCAGGACGTGTTCGCCATCGCCGAGCGCATTCTCAAAGAAGGCGAGCTGGCGCTCACCACCGAGCAGAAACGAAAGATGATGGAGCTCAAAAGAAAGCAAATCGCGCAGCTCATCTCCCGCGAGGCCACCGACCCGCGCACCGGCGCGCCGCACCCGCTGGTGCGCATCGAGGCGGCCATGGACAAAGTGCGCCTCGACATCGACCCCATGCAGGACGCGGCCGCCCAGATGGACAAGGTCATCTCGGCGCTGCGCATCGAGCTGCCGATTAAGATGGAGAAAAAGCGCATCGCCATCAAGGTTCCGGCCGTGCACGCCCACCGCGCGTACGGCCTGCTCAAGGGCCAGCACATGGAAAAGGAGGAGTGGGGCTCGGACGGCTCGCTCATGGGCGTCATCACCATTCCCGCCGGCATGGTGGGCGAGTTCTTGGACAAACTCAACAAGGCGACATCCGGCGACAACCAGACCAAGATGCTTTGACGCGCCGGCCTTGTTTTCCGACCCCCCCTTGCGTTTTTGCGCCCGGCCCTCCATCGATAGCGTTTTAATGCTCCCAGCCTTAGCGCCCTCATGCCCGGCGGCGAGATGGCGGCTCTTCTGGACCCCAGCCAGAAGAAGCGCGAAGGGGAACTGGCCCAGCTGCTGCTGGACGTCAACCGCCTTTTTCTCTCCTACACCAAGACGGCCATCCAGCACAAGGAGGCCGGCGATTATTCCGCCATCCAGCAGACGCTCGCCGTCTCTTCTTTCAAAAGCATGGGTCCGGCCGAGGTCGTCGCGTTCATCAAGACCAACCTCGCCGACCGCGGCATGAAGGACTTCAAGGTCGAGCCCGGCCCGGACGGCCAGATGGTGGTCATCGCCCCTCCCAGCCCCCCGCTGGTGATGGCCGAGGAGGGCCTGCAGCAGAAGCTGGCCAAAGTCGAGCGCAAGGTGCTGGTGGGAAAATCATCCGACAGCTCGGAATACCAGGCCGCCTTCACCAGCTTCATCTCCGCCCTCTCCGGCGAGTTCGCGCACGTGGAGGACCCGGAGCAGATGAAGTCGCTCATCTCCTCCTGGAGCAAGGTCTTCGACAACTTCGTGCAGGGCCGCGGCGGGGAATACCTCACCCTCTATGATTACATGACGCAGGCCCCGGCCGAATACCGCACCATGAGCCTGCAGGACAACATCTTTCTGGTCAATTACGAGATTCAGCCGCCCAGCAGCGTGGTGAACACCAGCGTGGTGATGGCGCCGCCGCAAGCCGAAACGCGGGCCGAATCCAAGGAGCCTTCCCCGGCCGACTACACGGCCACCCTCGCCACCTCTTCCGCTTCCGGCGTTTCCATCCATCGCGCCTCCATCTCACAGTCCGAGGCGGACCTGCAGCAAATCACCGGTCTCTCATCCGAGCAGCTGCTGCAGAACCCCGTGCTGGCCAACTATGCCGGCCTTGGCGAGGAGGAGAAGAAAGCCTACGTGCAGCAATACCTGCCCCTCATCCTCGCCGACTACAATCAGGTGATGCAATCCAGCAGCGCCGTGCAGATGCAGCAGCGCGAGGCGGCCGGCGTGGATGCCGAACAGCTCATGGCCGAGGTGGCGCTCACCCACTTCATGGCCAAGCGCCTCGGCGCCGACCCCACGCAGTCCGGCGGCATCGACCGCTATGTCATCCAGTCCATTGTCCAGAAAGAGAGCAACTGGATACCCTCCGCCAAAAGCCCGACCGGCGCGCTGGGCCTGTTCCAGTTCGTCTCCATCTCCGTGGCCGACATGAACATCTCCAAGGGCGCGCGCATGAAGAAAGTCAATGCATACATGGCTGCCAACGGCCTCAAGCCATTCGACGAGAACCTTGGAAAATACTACGACGAAAAGAGCGGAGCCTACCTCCCCCTCAAGGCCGGCAGCGGCGCCTACAAGCAGGCCCTCAGCGACCCGGGCCTGGAGGCCGAAATGACCTGCTGGCTGCTGGTGCGCAAGCTCATGGACGCCAAAATCAAGTCCGCGCCGAATTCCCTGAGCGACCAGAACCTCTCCACGCTCTTCAAGCGATATAACGGGGACGTCGAGGTCCAGACCTCCTATTCCCAAAGCGCGCTGGCCATGACCCTGCAGAGGCGCCAATCCGGACAGGAAAGCATGGCCGCCCTTCTCACTGCTGTCCAGCCGGCCTCCGCAACCCCGGGCCGGGGGTTCGTCCCGTCCGGCTCCAGCCCCACCGCGCAGGTTTCCCTGTCCGAATCGGACGAGTTCCAGCGTTTCTTGGAGGCCAGCAAGGGCGTCATCCCCGGCCTGCCTTCCTGGGATGCGGACAAATGGGCGCGCTTTGACCAATGGAAGAACGGGCTGGCCGCCAGCACCCCCGCACCCTCCGCCCCGGCCCCGGCCGTTTCTCCCACTCCCGAATACACCGAGGTGCCCGTTTCAGCCGAAGTCGGCCCCGGCCAGACCTCGCTGCTGGCCGTCCTCACCAAGCGCGTGGAGGAAGTGGCCGCCAAGGACGGCAAGCCCGTCACGCACAAGGAGGCGCAGAAGACGGCCTACCGCATCTACCTGGGCGAGAAGAAGAAACAGAACCTCTATGTGCTGGGCAAGAACGGCCGCAAGCGCTACACGCAACTGGATTTGGTGCGCAACGGCGAGGAAATCCACCTCGCCGACGGGCAGCGCGAAACCGAGGACGCCATCATCCGCTCCTACCTCAACCGCACGCCATCTCCCTCCAAGTCCAAGCAGGCCGAATATGTCAGCGTGGCGGAAACGGCCGCCAAGCTTTCGGACAAGCAATACTCCCGCGACCCGTCCGCCGGCGTCTACGTCTGCTCCAGCCTCAGCCACGACGCCATCGAGAACGTGCTGGGCCACTCGATTAAGGTGACCAAGAACATCGCCAACTCCCAATACGTCCAGCTCGTCCGCCGCTTCCCCAACATCGACGAAAAACAGGGCACTGTAACCTACGACTCGCCCGGCCTCGCCTTCCTCCAGAACGGCACGACGCTGCAGCTGCCCGCCCCGGACGGCACCACGCCCGCGCTGGCCATAAGCAAGCTGGAATCGCAGGGCCTGCGCGCCTACTTCGAGGCCGGCGCAAACCGGTACGTGGCCTCGGGGCGCATGGTGGAGGGCCGGGCCCAGACCGTCATCGGTCTCGCCAGCGGCGGGCTGGAGGCCTATCCTTCGGGCGGCGCGCGCAGCAAGGACATTGCCAAAAGCGAAAAGCTGCAGGCCACCGACCGGCAGTATTACGAAATCAAGCGCCAGGACCCCAACCAGGCCGGCCCCCTGCTGGCCAATCTCTACGACGCGCTCATCTCCTCGCAGGGCACGATGCAGTTCGCGGCCTACCTCTACAACAACCACTTCAAGACCGACGAGCGCCACGCGCTGATGGTGGAATACGTCTACCGCACCTCCGACCCCATGGTCCCGGCTCCTTCCGGCCTCAATCTGGACGGGGCGGCGCTCATCTCCCAGGTCAACAAGTTCTTTGCCAACGTGCCGTCCGATGCCAAGGTCAGCCAGTCCGTCAACCCCGACGGCACCATCGACGTGAAATTCTCATGGGCGCAGAGCGGGGTGCGCACCAGCAACGACGTGCAGCGCGAGGAGCGCGTCGGCAGCGAGAAATGGCATTATGCCGACAACGTCCAGTTCAACTCGGTGCTGCACCTCGAGCCCAAGAGCGGGACGGCCTACTATTCCGAGGTCGGCACCTACGAAACTGCCCATGCGGAGTCCGCGGACGCGCGCTTCTCGCGCTACGTTCGCCAGGAAACTCCCGACCAGCAGTTCATTCCCCTCGCCATCCTGCCTCAAGCGGACGGCTCGTTCAAGCTGGAATTCAACCATCTGGTGCTGTTCGAAAACACCAAGACCGACGACCCGACGCGCCGCATGGGGAGCGGCACCAATCAGGCGCATGTCCTTTTCCGCGAGCAATTCTTCCCCAACGCCCGCACCGATGAAATCAGCCGCAAGGCCTACGAGCTCAACCTCCAGCCCAAGGTGAAAAAATCTCCCAAAACCGTGGAGCCCAAATACGTCACCCAGACGCAATACCTTCCGCAGCCGGACGGCAGCATGCGGGAGGTGAAGCTGCAGGTGCGCGACACCACGGCCGAGTTGAGCGAGAAGATGCGCATCGCCAACCAGGACCGGATGGACGAATCCTTCCGCCTTGGAATGGAGTGGAGGTCCATCGCCGGCATGGGCCGAAACGCGCCTCAATATGCCTTTGACCCCGCGAACAAGTTCTCGACGCAGGCCGTGGTGCTGGTCTATCGCAGGAAAGAAGACGGGGAAAAAGGCGCCCAGCCCGATATCGCGCGCAAGCCCTAAGGCCGCCCGTACGCTTCCCCAAGGTGGTCTTACTCTTTTTTCCCGTACTCCAGCACGCGCACCAATATTCCGTCCTTGCCTCCCTGCATGCCGTATCCGGCCGACATGCGCGAGAGGCCGTAAATGCGGTCCGCGAACAGCCTTCGGTGCTCCTGCGCCGCAAACAGGCCGGAATCATATTCT
Source organism: uncultured archaeon (assembly GCA_902384555.1). Classification (GTDB taxonomy): domain Archaea; phylum Micrarchaeota; class Micrarchaeia; order Anstonellales; family Anstonellaceae; genus CAIXYX01. The sequence goes on from CABMCD010000008.1 coordinate 6,729, forward strand.
GCCGGCTGGCCGAAGCGCAAGGGTTTGGGCGCCGGCGCCTCCAGCTGGGGAAACAGGAACGCATAGCGCGCCACCGCCTGCGTCGCAACAAAATCCGCTTCCATCTGCTCGGGCAGAATCACGTGCGCGTAGAGGTCGCCCGCGCCCAGCCGGCCGGTGGGGTCGTTGCTGGGAATGGACTCGAACATCACCAGATGGTTGAACTCGAGGCGGAAGCGCCCGCCGTCGGGCACAATGGAGAGGGGGATGAGCTGGATTTGCGGCGCCTGGAGCATGACATAATCCGCCAGCCGGTTGCCCTGCGGCCCGCTCGCCTGCTCCACGTAATAGGCCTGCCCGGCCTTGAAGTCCAGCACCAGCCGCGCCTCAAATGGCGTGGGCTCCATCTTTTCCCGCACGCCCGGCAGGCGGGTGGAGCCGGTCCAGCGGATGGGAATGACGAGGCGCCCCTGCTTGTCCGCTTTAGGCGCGCCAAAGGCGGCATCGGGGGGGATGTTGGCCAAAAACCGGTTGAGCTGCCCGCGCAAATCCGAGCCCGGCACCGCGAGTTCGCCGCCCTCCAAACTCATGGGCTCCGAGCGGAGGCAGAGGTATTTGAACAGCACCGAGTGGCGCTGCCCCTGCGCGATTCGGGCGTCGTATCCGAACGCCGTGAATTCGATGCCGCCGTGCGAGGCGATGAGCAGGGGGTAGACGGGCTTGAGCACCCGGTCCGCCTGATTGGGGTCGGCGCTCTTGGCCTCGTAATACGCCTGAAGCGTCTGCGCCATCTGCGGCTTTTCCAGCTCTTCGCGGCCATACTCCTTCAGGGTGGGGTAACTGGCCATTCCTCCATCCGCGAGGCCGATGACGGTCTGGGCCCGGCCCTCCACCATGCGCACCTCGGCCACGTACCGGTTTGCGCCGGCCTCGAAGTAGGCGCGCAGGCCCTCCTGGCGCACCGCGCCCGCCCTGCCGGCCTGCAATCCGCCGTCCGGCATGGGCAGCTGCAGCCACCCGCCTTCGCCGATAAACGACGGGCTGTTCTGGCCGTAATGCACCAGCCCGCGGCTCTCATCGATGTTCGGCAGTTTGGCTGCGAGGCGGACGTACTGTTCCTGCGCCACGTTGAGGGGCAGGGGCCCGTAGGGCCTGGAAAATCCCAGCACGTCGTATGCTTCCTTGGTCAGGGTGGAGCACACGTACGTCTTGCCCTTCTCTTTCGAGTAGAGGATGCCGGCGTGCCGGTCCACGTATTGCAGAAACGCCAGCTCGCGCGCGCTGGGCGGGACATAGGGCGCCAGCACCGGGTTCATCGTCTGCTCAAGCGCAAACACGGGCCTTCCTGCCCGCCCACAGATTAAATACCCGCCGCCCCGCTCCGCGCGCCGCTCGCCCCCGGCCTTCCCGTCCGGCCGGCGGCTGCTTCGGCGGGCCGCTCTCCGCCCGCCGCCCCCGTCCAGCGCCGGCCTTGCGCTGTTCGCCCGGCCGCGCGCCCTGCGAATGGATTAAATAGCTGGCCGTCGAGCGTCTGGCTGATGCTGGTGTTCCAAGGGATTGAAAAAATCTGGCTTTCCCCGCCTCAGGCCCCGCCCCGCGTTTCCAAATCCCGCCTGCAAGACCTCCATCCGGCCCGCCAGCCCGTCGAGCTGCTGCCGGCCCAAACCGGCCAGGCGATTCTCTCGCGCATCTGCAACGACGCCCAGCTGCTGGGGGCGGAGGACGAAATGATTGGCGGATGGCGCCGCGACCATCCCTCCTATTTCCCCCCTCCGGGCGAGAACGGCGAAACGGCCGAGCGCGTGGCGTGGGCCCTGAGCGCGGCGTACGGCTCCACCAACCTGCTGGGCATCAAGTTCTATTCCAGCGTCGGGCAGACGCGCACGCCGGCGCAGGTTTTGGCCATGAAGCGCAAGGCCTTCGACTGCGACGAGGCCTGCCTCTTCTATGCCGCGCTCATGCAGCAGGCCGGCGTGCCGCTGCAAAACGTGCAACTGGTCGGCATCCAGCCCGTGGGCTCTCCTTCCGCGCACATGGTGCTCACCTTCAGCCTCGAAGGCCAAACCTATCTGGTGGATTTGGCCAAGGGCCACCCGCCCATCCGCCCCATCGCCTCGGCAAACTCGGCCCCCGACCTCGTGGCCCGCTATCTGGCCGAGGCCGGCGAGCCGGACTGGCAAAAGTCCGACCACTCGCCCCTGCGCGGCGGCGAGCTGTCGGTGCGCACCTACACGGTGGAGCAATACGTGCAGGCGCGCATGCGCGAGGGCAAGATGAAGCCCTGAAACGCGCCCCTGTCCCCTTCTCCACCTGTCCGCCACTCCCTTCCGGCCCGTCTTTTCCGTATTTCCTCCCCTGCTCTCCTCCCCGCCGTGGCCCACCCTATATATTATTATACACTCTCCTCCCATCTATAGCCGTATTCGAGACCAAAAGCAGGAACCCCCTTTTAGGAATGTTCCAGACCTATCCAGCCTCTTTGCGCGCTGGAGGAGAATCCCTATGTCCAAAATCGTCGTTCCCGGCGAAATGGTCGCCGACAAGCCCCAGCGCATGGCCTACACCTTTTCCGACGGGCAGAAAACCTATGCCGTGGCCCTCAGCCTCCTCGGCGATGACGGCAAGCTGGTGCCCCTCGAGGGCCCCTACGAGCCGCTGGTCGAGGACATTGTCGTGGGCTATGTCACCGACATCCGCTTCACCGGTTATTCCCTCAGTTTGGGCACGCCCTTCTCCGGCTTCCTCTCCAGCCGCGACACGCGCGCGACGCTTTCCTTGGGCTCGATTGTGCAGGCGCGCATCATCAACGTGGACGAGGTGCGCTCCATCGACCTCGCCGACGCGCGCCCGCTGCCGGGCGGCAGTTTGGAGAAAATCTCCCCCGTGAAAGTGCCCCGCCTGATTGGCAAGCGCAATTCCATGATTAACCTCATCAGCCAGATGACCGGCTGCCAGCTGGTGGTCGGCCGCAACGGCTATGTCTATGTCTCGGGCATGGGCAATCATTCCCTCGCCCTCAAGGCGATTCGCATGGTGGAGGCGCAGGCCCACACCACCGGCCTCACCGACCGCGTGGCCGCCCTGCTCAACGAGGAGCGCGCCAAGGCCGGCCAGCCCCCGATGCAGATGCCCCGCGAGGCTTGATTCTTACATTGTAGGTGACTATCTATGAGTGGTTCCGCCAATCATCCGCCGCTTCTGCGCGAAGACGGCCAGCGCCTCGACGGGCGCAGCTTAGAGGACCTGCGCCCCATCTCGATTGAGGCGCGCGTGCTCAACGACGCCGACGGCTCGTCGCTCGTGATTTGGGGCAAAAACAAAATCCTCTGCGGCGTCTACGGCCCGCGCGAGTGCATTCCCCGCCACGACGAGAGCCCGTACCGCGCGGTCTTGCGCTGCCGCTACAACATGGCTCCCTTCTGCAGCCTCGAGGAGCACGGCCGCTCCGGCCCCTCGCGCCGCAGCCAGGAGCTCTCCAAGGTCATCACCGAATGCTTCGAGAACGTCGTGATTGCCGAATCCTACCCGAAAAGCGCCATTGACGTCTACATCGACGTGCTCCAATCGGACGGCGGCACCCGCTGCGCCTCCGCGACGGCCGTTTCCGTTGCGCTCGCCGACGCCGGCATCCCCATGAAGGACATGGTGGCGGCCGTGGCCGTGGGCAAGGTCGAGGGCAAGCTTGCGCTCGACCTCTCGAAAGAGGAGGACAACTGGGGCGAGTCCGACAACCCCATCGCAATCGCCAGCCGCAACGGCGAAATCCTGCTCTACCAAATGGATGGCCAGCTCACCCGCGACGAAATCGACCAGGCGATGAGCATGGCCAAAATCGGCGCGCAGAAGGTCCACCAATTGCAGGTGGACGCGCTGCGGCGCGTGTACGACGGCGCGTCCGACAAGCGGCGCGTGCCCCTCGAATTGCAGCCCGGCGAGGTCCGCCAGGCCTAAGGTCAGGTGTTCTCATGGAAGTCCAAAAAGAACTCAAGCACCAGCAACTGATGCAGCTGCTCGCAGCCGGCAAGCGCGCCGACGGCCGCTCCAAGCACGACTACCGCGACATCCAGATTACGCGCGACGTGCTGGGCAACGCGGAAGGCTCGGCCCTGTGCACCATCGGAAAGACGCAGGTCATCTGCGGCGTCAAGGTCAGCCTGGCCACGCCGTTCCCCGACCGCCCCAACGAGGGCGTGCTCTCCACCGGCGCCGAATTCACGCCGCTGGGCAGCCACCTCTTCGAGCCGGGCCCCCCCAAGGTGGAGGCCATCGAGCTGGCCCGCGTGGTGGACCGCGGCATCCGCTCGGCCAACATGGTCGACCTCGCCTCGCTCTCCATTCCCGGCTCCTCCAAGGTGAAGGCCGTCTACGTGGACCTCTGGATTGCGGACCACGACGGCAACCTCTTCGACGCCGCCATGCTGGCGGCCGTGGCGGCCCTCTCCAAGTGCCGCATGCCCAAAATCGAGAACGAGAAAATCGCCTTTGGCGAGTACGCCGGCAACCTGCCCGTGTCCTGCCTGCCCGTCAGCTGCACCTTCGGCGCGATTGGCGGACAGCACCTCCTCGACCCCACGCTGGACGAGGAAAAGGGCGTGGACGGCCTGTTCGTGCTGGCCACCACCCCCGATTTCGTGTGCGCCGCGCAGAAATCGGGCTGGATGGGCTACACCCAAAAGGATATAATGGAGTTCGTGGATATTTCATTCAAGAAAGGAGCCGAGCTTAGGCGCTTGCTTGAGCAATAAGAAATGGTGATGATGCATGTCAGGTTCTAACGTCCGCTACGGCATGGAGCTGCGCAAACGCGCCTCCGCCACAGCCAAGTCCCGCAGTGCCAAATACGCCTGCCCGCGCTGCTCGAAAGTGTCGGTCAAGCGCGTGTCCAACGCCCTGTGGAAATGCCAGTCCTGCCGGGCCGAGTTCGCCGGCGCCACCTATGCGCTGTCCACTCCGGCCGGCGAGGTCGCCTCGCGCCTGATTGCCGACTTCAAGCTGCGCGAGAAGAATGCCGGGAAAGCCTAAGGGGTGTCATCTCCATGTACCGCTGCGCCAAATGCAAGAAAGAGGTCAAGACCCTTGACCCCAAGTTCACCCGCTGCCCCCACTGCGGCTGGCGCGTGCTCTACAAGGCGCGGCAGCCCATCGCCAAAGAGATTGGCACGCAGTAAATTTTCCCCCTTTTTTCCATCCCATTTTTATTCCCCCGTTCTGGTTCTATCCTCATGTGGCTCCTGCCCTCCAAGCACGCGGACGCGAAGCTGAAAAAAACCGCCCGCCTGCTCGCCTCCCTCCTGCCCGGCGCTTCCTTCTTCCCCCGAGGCGAGCGCAGCCTCGAGCGCTTTCAGGAGCTGGCCGAGCGCGAGGCGGAAGAAACGATACTGGTATTGAGCCAAGGCGCGTCCGGCCCGTCGTCCCCGCGCGCCGGCCCCGCGCCCTCCTTTATCCTGCGCTCGCGCCATTTTTCGGGCGCGTGGTCCTGGGATGAGGACGAACTGGTGATTTCCCACCTCGAGGCCGGGGAGAAAATTCCACCCTCTTCTGCCGATTCGGACGAACCGTATCTGCTCAAAGCCCAATCCCCGGCCGCGAAATTCCTCTCTTCCTTCCTCGGCCTGCGCCCCCATCCGCTCGCTTCCTACTACGACGATTTGCCGGCCTTCGAACTCGAGGCCAAAGAAAAGAAGGGCGGACCGGCTGCCGCGCGCCTGCTCTTTGAGGGCGAGCCAGTCCTGTCTTTCCATTACGTGAGGGGATGCCTGTGCGAAAAGAAGGAATAAGCCCCAAGAATTTGTCCCTGCCTTTCGCCTCCGCGCAGGCGGCCCGAGCGGCCGCCGAAGTCCTGCGCCCCCAGCTTGAAAAAATCCAAAAAGGCGGCGCGAAAGTTTTGGCGAGCGGAAGCGCGGTTTCCATTTCCTGCTCCTCCTCCACCGCCCGCCTCTGCGCACTCAACGGCCCGGCAGGGCCGTTGGTGCACCGCCAGCCCAAAGGGCTGGCGATTGCCTCCCGCCTCGGCGAGTGGATGCAAAAGCTGCAGGCCGTCTAGGGCCCTTTATTATTTTTCCCGTCTTTCTCCACTTCAATGGAACCCCTGCGCCGCCTCTTCCATTCCGAGCCGACTTGGGCCGACCACCAAAAGACTCTTTCTGACGTCATCGCCCGCACCGACCTCAGTGCACAGGCCAAGGGCGACCTGCTGGCCCAATACGCCAAGCTCTATTCCTCCAAGCCCGAAGTCGGCCGCTTCTACCAGTCGTGGGCCAACGGCCAATACGTCTACCACTATCTCCACGCGCCCAACTTGTCGGACGAGCAGCGCATCGCGGGCATCTCCCAATACCCGACTATCGACGTGTCCAACACGATTTGCGCCGACCGCGCCATGAGCTACCGCGAGCGCATCAACTGGCTGTGGAAAATGCAGAAATCCGGAAAGCTCAAGTCCGACTCCATGCCCTCGCTCATCGCCTCGGTGGTGGTGGCCGACCTCTCGCACCAGATGTCGGTGCGCGACAAGGTCGTGGTGCTGCAGTCGTGGCTCAAGAAATTCAAGGCCAATCCCAAAGCCTATCCGAAATCCGCCCTGCCCTATTTCCAGCAGGCGCTGGAAGAGCAGAAGCGCCTGCTCGCCGGCCAGACCGCTTCTTCCACCAACGTCTGGCTCACGCCCATCCAAAAAACGGCCCACGTTTCCGTCTCCGCCAGCGCCTCGGCTGAAATCCAGTCCCAGCCCGGGCCGAAGAACCAAAATCCGGCCCCCCGCACCGGCCAAAACAAATCCGAGCCTCACGCCGGGTCAAGCAAAAAGAACGCCCTCTTCTCCTCTTCCAACCATACGCCCGCCTCCCTGCTCGCCCAGCCGGCCATCGCGCTCTACCGCTCCAACCGCCCCGACCTCGCCCCATCCATCCTCTCCACCCTGCAGCGCTACTGGCCCTACATCCAAGCCGACTGCGACGCCCTGCTGGCGCATCAGGGCGACCCCAAGCCCTTCTCCTACAACGGCCTGTCGCTGTGGGGGCCCAAGGCCGGCATCCGCGCCGAAGCGCTGGCAGCCGAGGTCGCCCTGCATTACCTCAAATGCGAGGCCGACTTCCGCCAGCCCGGCATGTCAATGTCCTCCTTCCTCATCGGCGTCAATTACCTGCATTCCATCGCCAGCCAGGAAACCGGCTGGAACCCCGTCGAGGTCGGCTACTCCGGCGGCGACCGCAACGGGCTGGGCCTCTACCAGCTCACGCCCTCGGTGCTCTGGGACATCGGCTACACCGACCTGCACCGCTCGCGTCTGGACTCCCTCATCAAGACCTGGGACCCGCAGGGCCTCAACCCCAAAACCACCCAATTCTACAATCCGTCCAGCCGCAAGTGGGAGGACGTCATCCTGGTGCGCCGCTTCAAGGGGGATACTTCGCCCATCTCCCCGCAGCAGTGGAAGGCCGAGAACGACCCCAAGAACGAGGGCCATGTTCCGGCCCGCTGGCAAATCTGCTGGAACCCGGCCGCCGAATCCCCGGTGCAGAACCCGGCCTTCAGCATTGACCTGGCGTGGGTGGTGATGATTTACAAGGGCGCCCGCCCCGGGATGACCAAGAAGCAGGCGTACAAGGCCGCCTACCGCTACAACGGCAACGCGCGCGCCCCGCTCATCACCGTCAGGGTGGGGCGCAAGAAAAAGACGGTGAAGGGCCCGTCGGTGCAGGAAGTGTATGCCGAAAAAGTCTCGGGCGGCTACATGCCCTATTACCAAAGCAGGAAAAAAGAGATTGAAACACAAGGCCGCTGAGGCTCAGGCCTCCGGCTTGCCGACCTGCCTTTCCAGCTCTTGGCGCAGCTCCTCGCCGCGGGCCTTGACCTTCTCCTCCTGCTTGCCCAAGCTGGCGGCGCGCACGCCCATGGTCTCGATGCGCTCGGTCAGCTCCTTCTTGGCCGCGGCCGGGGTGGTCTCAATAAGCAGGTTGCCCGTCGCCTTGTAGACCTTGCCCGAGGCTTTCGCCAGCTCCTCCTGCGCCATCTTGAGCTCTTCAAGCTGAAGCTCGATTTGCTGGCGCTGCATGGCCAGGATTTGGGCCTGGCGCTGCAAATTCTGGAAGTCGTCCAGCTGGGACTGCAGTTTCTCGGGGTTGCGAGGGGGTTCGACCATGGATATCACACTCATGACTGATAATCAGCAACTGGCTTTTTCCTCTCATTTCAGGGTTATAAAGCCGACGGCCTTTTTACGCCTGTGTTCAGCCCGCGGCTTGGAGCCGAAAAGTTCTTAAATGACCCCTCCCTCATACCTAGTATAAGATATCTCTCTGGGGTGACCCGGTACGATAGGTTAATAAAGTGGTAAAAACATAAGAAAAGTGTATGCGACCTAGTGGTGATGTGGTGTCTGGACTCCGGAGTGAAATGGCCCCCCCAAACAGGCTGTTCTCCGCCATTTTTGCCTTGGTTCTTTTCATTTCCCTCTCCAGCGCCGCCGTTAGCATGCTGGGCAGCCGCACCAGCCCCAGCGGCACCGTGAATCTTTCATCCGTGAGCCTGATTCAGGGCTTCTGCAACGGCTCCACCACCGGCTCCAGTGGGCTGGTCTATTACTACTCGTGGTACAAGGACGGCACGCTCAATTCGAGCGGCACGTTCGGCAGCTGGTCCAGCTCCATGGCCAAGCTCTCCGGGCGCAGCTTTTCCTACGATGCCGGTTTCACCAGCCCGACCAACGCGAACGACAGCAACTACGGAACCAAATCCTCCTATTCCTCCTACGCCAGCGCTGCGGCCTATTGGAATTATACGGCTCCTGCCAACAGCAGCACGCCGTTTGTTTGGCAAACCCAGCACGGCACAAATTCCCTCTCGAATGATACGCTGCCGACCGCATGCTCGGCCAGCCCGCTCATCCAGCTCAAGATTGTTTCGAACAACAGCAACTCCACCGATTTTGTCCCGAACTCGCTGACGCCCACCAACGCAACGACGTTCACCAGCGCCTCGACTCCCAGCGGCGGCCTTTCATGGACAAACCCCGGAAACGCCAAACTGAGCGATACGTCGTATGCGACTGTGTCTCCGAGTGACTGGCAGAAGAGCGTCTATTTGGTGGCGACTGGCTGGGGCTTTAACGTGCCGGCCGGCGCGACTGTCACGGGTATCTCTTTGACGACGGTTGGAAAAGCGGCCAACGCCGGCCGCATTCAGGATTACGACGTGCGCCTCTGGAACAACTCTGCCGTGCTCGGAACGAACATGAGCAACACGACCTATTGGGGCACCAGTGACACCACCGTCAATCACGGCGGTTCCACCAGCCAGTGGGGGACCACCCTGACTCCCGCTCTGGTCAACAATGCCGGCTTTGGCGTCGCCGTTTCGATGGTCAAGAATTCAAGTGCTGGCGGTGGAGTCACCACCAGCCTGAACTTTCTGAGCCTGACGGTCTATTACAATACGTCCACCATCACCAACTACTCCCAGACCTCCAAATACTGCTACAACGGAAGCTCGTGGGTGAGCGTCGGCACGAACAGCACGGCCGTGAACAACACCAATGCGGCCGATATCTACGAGCAAGACCTGTTTGCGAACGAAACGGTCAGTCCGCTCACCACCGGCACGGAATACAACGTCGCCAACATCACCTCCAACTTCTTGGGCAACTGGACGCTCCAATGCACGGCAAACGACAATGCGGCCAACTCGACGGCCCTCAATTCCTCGCAGCTGAGCGTCATAACCGATACCACGGCCCCCACCTTCTCCATCACCGACGGCACTTCCGCCGCCCCTGTGCAGACGGACTCCATTCTCGTCACGGCCATCGACCCCAACCTGGCCTCCACCCTCTACGGCTTCAGCCCGGACAGCACCTGCAACGCGGCTGACACCTACTCCAATCCCTTCGTGTCCGGCTCCCCCTTCAACGTTTCCGGCGACCATTCCGACTACCTGTGCGTGAAGGCGAACGACACCTATGGCAACACCAACTATACTCTCGTGGGCCAGCTGCACACCGACAACACCGCGCCCACCCTCTCCATCACCAACCCCAACGCCAGCCCGGCGCAAAACAAGTCGGTGAGCGCCACCACCAACGAGGGCAGCCTCTACTACAATGTCACGGGCGGCTCCTCCTGCGACGGCACCTTGAGTTTCCTGTCGATTTCCAACGGCAGTGCCGTCACCTTCAATTCCGAGTCCTACAACGGAAAGAAAGTCTGCTTCAAATCCAATGACACGGCCGGCAACGCGGCTTATTCCTTCTCCAACGCCATCTCCGGCATCGACACCACGGCACCGACTGCCTCCGTGGCCTACAACACCACTTCTCCAACCAATGGAGACGTGCTGGCGACGATTACTCCCTCCGAGAACGTGACGATTACCAACAATGGCGGCAGTTCCACCTACACCTTCTCCTCTAACGGCAATTTCACCTTCAACTTTGTCGATGCGGCCGGCAACACGGGAACGGCCACTGCGTCTGTGTCCAACATCGACAAGACCGCTCCGACTGCCACCGTGGCCTACAACACCACCAGCCCTACCAACCACAACGTCCTCTCCACCATTACTC
>CABMCD010000009.1 GCA_902384555.1 uncultured archaeon
CCAATGCCCTCACCCGCCCGCCCTCCACGCTCCATCTTCTTATCGTCTATTTCTTTTTCATCAATTTCGCCACCCTGATGGGCGCCATGCTTGCGCTCTTTCCGGGGCATCTGGACCTCGTTTTCACGCCGCTCTTCTTTTTCTCATCGCTGGTGATTTGCGCCCTGCACTATCTTCGGGTCCGCCGCCCGGTCCAATCAAGGGATTCTTCATGACGCGCTTCATTGCTCTCCTGCGCGGCATCAACGTGGGCGGCCCCAGCCGCTCGGTGCCCATGGCCGACCTGCGCCAACTGCTTGAAAAGCTCGGCTTCACAAATGTGCAAACCTACATTCAGAGCGGCAACGTGATACTCGACAGTGCGCTCTCCCCCTCTTCCGTTCAGAAGAAAATCGAAGAAGCGATGGAAGCCCGTTTTGGGTTTGCGGCTCGCGTGATGGTTCTCACGCCCGCCAAACTCTCGGCCATCCTCAAGGCCAACCCCTTCTCCAAGCGCTCCGGCATCGAGGACGCGCGCCTCTATTTCACCCTGCTTGAAAAACCGCCTGAACCCGCCCATGTGGCCCAGCTCAAAGCCATCGATGGCAAGGGCGATGAATTAAGCATCCAAAATGACGTGGTCTACATCTTCTGCCCCAACGGCTACGGGCGCTCCGCCTATTCCAATCCGGTCGTGGAAAAGACGCTCAAAGTGTCGGCCACCACACGCAATTTGGCGACGATGAAGAAATTGGAGGAACTGGCGCAGGCTTAGTTTGTTATCCCTGCAACATTCCGTATTTAATTAAAGCCCCCCTCATTCCTCTCATGCAAAACGTGCTGGTCCTAGATTCCACCCTGCGCGAGGGCGCGCAGGCCCCCAAGGTGCGCTTCAGCCACGAGCAGGTGCTCCAAATCGCCGACGGCCTCAACACCTTGGGCGTGGATTTCATCGAGTATTCACCCATTGTCAGCGAAAAGACCGAGCACGTGGCCAAGGATTTGCTCAATGCCGGCTACAAGTCCAACGTCATCCTCCACGGAAGAGCCATCCAGTCCGACCTTGACCTGCTGCTCAAGTTCGACCCCCAATGGATTGCCATCTACCTCTCCACCTCGCCCGTGCATTTGGAGCACAAGCTGCACATGGGTCAGCAGGAAGCCATCAATCAAACCCAAAAAATGATTGAATACGCCAAAAGCCATGGGGTAAAAATGCGCTTCACCTGCGAGGACGCCTCCCGCACCGGGCTGGACGAGCTTTTGCAGTTTGCAAAGGTGGCGGCTGATGCGGGTGCCGACCGCATCTCCATCACCGATACCGTGGGCATCATGACGCCCTCCTCCATGTTCAAGCTGGTGGGTTCGGTGCGTGAAGCGCTCCCCCACACCGGCATCGACCTGCACTGCCACAACGACTTGGGCCTTGCATTGGCCAACTGTCTCGCCGGTGTCGAGGCCGGAGCCGACTGCATCCACGCCTCCATCAACGGCGCAGGAGAGCGGGCCGGCATTCCCAAGCTGGCCGAAGTGGTGATGGCGCTCCAAGTGCTCTACGGGCAAAGGCCTGAAATGCAATCCACCGAGCTGCCCAAGCTCTCCAAGCTCTTTTCCCACATCACCTCTCTCCCCTCCGACCCCTTCAGCCCCATCGTGGGCGAAAACGTCTTCCGCCACAAGGGCGGCACCCATCTGGGCGCCGTTCTGCGGACCGATGGAAAGGCCTATGAAGCCTTCTCTCCCCAGGCTCTTGGAATCAAGCGCCGCGTGGTGGTGGGCGAGTATTCGGGCAAGAACGTGGTCAAGTATCTGTCCGAATCGCTGGGCCTCAACCTGAGCGACGAGCAAATCCGCAAGGCCCTCATCCGCCTCAAGGAAAAGGAGGGCGACATGTTCGAATTCGAAGTGTAGGTGCGGGAAACAAAAGGTGAGAAAAATGGAAAACAACATCAGCGTATTCATCGGCGCGGTGACGGATGAGAAGGTGAAAACCGCCTCCATCTCCGAAGCCCTGCTCAAAATCCGCGGCGTCAGCCAGGTGTGGGAACTCACCGGCTCGCTCGACCTGCTCATTCTGGTCAGCTCGCCCTCGATTCAGTCCATCAACGAGGTGGTGGAGGCCGTGCGCGCCGCCCCCGGCGTGCTGCAGACCACCTCGTATCTGGTGCTCGACACCCATGCCCGCAAGGAGGCTTAACCATGTCCGGACAGACCTTGGCGCAAAAAATCCTCTCCGCCCACGCGGGCCGCCCCCTTAATGCGGGCGATTTGGCCGTGGTGAATGTGGATTATGTGCTGGCGCATGACACGACTTGCGCGTGGGCCATCGAGCCGTTCCAGCAAATCGCCACCCAGGTCTTCGACCCGGCCAAAATCAAGATTTTCTTTGACCATGCCTACCCGGCCCCCAGCGCGGCCGCGGCCGGCCTTCAGTCCAAAATAAGGAAATTCGCCAGCGCGCAGGGCATTCCCATCATCACCGACGGCGTCTGTCATCAGGTGATGGCCGAGCGCTTCCTCGAGCCCAATACGGTGCTGGCCGGAGCCGACAGCCACACGCCCACGGGGGGCGGCACCGGCGCGCTGTGCATGGGCTTTGGCTCCACCGATGCGGCCGTGGCCATGGCCACCGGCAAGATTTGGACAAGAGTTCCGGGCACCATCCGCATCAATTTGGAGGGCAAGCTGCACGCCGGCGCCTATCCCAAGGACGTCATCCTCTCCATCGCCAAGGACCTCTCGGCCGAGGGCGCGAATTACAAGGTGGTGGAATTCGGCGGCTCCGCCATCTCCACTTTCGACGTGCCCAGCCGCATGACGCTTACCAACATGTGCGCCGAAATCGGCGCCAAGACCGGCATCGTGCCGGCGGATGATAGGACGGCCGAATACCTCAAGCGCCAGGGCCGCTATCACCCCTTCGAGCGCCTGCGCTCGGATGAAGATGCCCAATTCGAGCAGGTGCTGACCTACGACCTCTCGAAAATAGAGCCTACTGTGGCCTGCCCGCCCGACATTGACAAGGACGTGCCCGTCACTTCGGTGGCCGGCACCCCCATTACGCAAGTGTTCTTGGGCTCCTGCACCAATTGCCGCATTGAGGATTTGGAAGTGGCCTACAAAATCCTCAAGGGCAAGAAGATTGCGCCCGGCCTCAAGTTCATCGTCACTCCCGCCAGCCGCCAAGTGTATGAACAAGCTCTTGAGCGCGGCTACCTGAGCGAGTTCTCCCGAATGGGGGCCGTCCTTGCGCCGCCCGGCTGCGGCGCGTGTTTGGGCCGGCACATGGGCGTGCTCGATGACGACGACGTGTGCGTCAGCACGTCCAACCGCAATTTCACCGGCCGGATGGGCTCGCCCAAGGCCAAGATTTACCTCGCCTCGCCCGCCACGGCGGCCGCCTCGGCTCTGGAAGGAAAGCTGGCCGACCCGCGCAAGTATCTCAAGTGAGGGGTGTTGCTCATGACTCGTGTATGGAAATTCTCAGATGCCATCAATACCGACCTCATCACCCCCGGCCGCTACAACATGACCACCGACATGGCGGAGCTTGGGCGCATTGCCTTCATCGAGCATCGGCCCGAATACGCCAAGGGCGTGAAGAGCGGCGACTTTTTGGTGGCCGGCCGCAATTTCGGCTGCGGCTCCAGCCGCGAAACCGCGGTGTATGCCCTCAAGGCCAACGGCGTCACGGCGCTGGTGGCCAAGTCCTATGCCCGCATCTTCTACCGCAACTGCATCAACAATGGCGTCATGGCGCTGGTGGCCCCGGCCGACTTCGTGGACCGGACGCAGGACGGCGATGAGATGGCGATTGAGGGCGACCGCTTGGTGAACCGCACCCGCAAGCTCTCCACGCCCGTTTCCATCCCGCCGCTGATGCAAAAGCTGCGCCAAACGGGCGGCATCCTCAACTTCCTCAAGACGCACAAAATCGAGGAACTGGAATCCGATGCCGGCACTGGGGAGGCCGAGCTGCCGGCCGGCGTTGGAAAGGGACCTGCTACCAAGAGGGGGTTAAAGGTTGGCCGCAAGAAGCGCCAGTCCTAATCCCATTGCTGGATTTGATTCTCATGGTAAAGAAAATCCTCTATATCAACGGCGACGGCGTCGGCCCCGAGCTTATGGCCGGCGCGCGCTCGATTGTGGACGAGCTGGCGGACGTGGAATGGGTGGAGGGCGAGGCCGGCTATGCGGCCTATCTCAAGCACGGCACGGCTCTTCCCAACGACACGGTCGTGTCGGCCAAGGCCTGCGATGCGGTGCTGTTCTGTGCCGTCACCACGCCGCCGGGCATTCCCAATTACAAGAGCGCCATCATCGGCATGAGAAAGGAGCTGGACCTCTACGCCAATTTGAGGCCCTTTGATTCCCTGCCCAACGTGCCGGCTCCGTCTTGGACCGGCGCGCCGGCCAACTCCGCGCCCGCCCCCCTTCATTTCGCCATTGTGCGCGAAAACACCGAAGGCCTCTATTCCGGCATCGAGGAAGCGGACGAGGTGCGCGCCACCGCCCTGCGCGTCATCACCCGGCGCGCGAGCGAGCGCATCGTGAAGTTTGCCTATGAGTACGCCAAGAAGCGGAGCTTTTCCAAGGTTACGCTGGTGCACAAGGCCAACGTGCTGCGCAAAAGCGACGGCCTCTTTCTCGAGGTCGGCCGCGCGGCCGCCAAGCCCTATGCGCCGGCCATCGCCTGCGAGGATGCGATTGTGGACTCCGTGGCCATGCGCCTGGTGAAGTCGCCGGGGGATTTCCAGGTCATCGTCACCACCAACCTCTTCGGCGACATCCTCTCGGACGAGGCCAGCGCCCTCATCGGCGGCCTCGGAGTGGCCCCATCCGCCAACATCGGCCAAAAATACGCCCTTTTCGAGCCGGTGCACGGCTCGGCTCCCGACATCGCGGGCAAGGGCGTGGCCAACCCCACCGGCATGCTGCGCTCGGCCGCCCTGATGCTGGCCCACTTGGGTCTGGAACCCGAGGCCCGCAAGCTCGAAACGGCCATCGAATCCGCCTACAAGCAGAACATCAAGACCCTGGACGTGGGCGGCACGGCGCGCACCCATGACGTCGTGGAAGCGGTGCGGAAAAATCTCAATTAGCTCTTTTTTTCCATTTCTTGTTTCTTATAAAACATGTATTTAATAACATGTCAGCGGCGCATCTTTTTCATCAAACCCATAGAGGTGTCCCGTTATGGAATCCGATTCGATTGAATGTCCCGACTGCGGCCAGCCCAAGGGTCTGGCCAGCGGAACGCAAATCGGCCAAATCCTCAACTGCGCCGGCTGCGGCGCGCTCTTGGAAGTGCTGGCCCTCTCTCCGCCCGAAATCGGCCACGCGCCCCAAATCGAGGAGGACTTCGGCGAGTAGTTTCTTTCTTTCATCTCAAGACGGATAGGTGTATCTCTCATGTCTACCTTGGGCTTAATCTGCACCATGCTCACACCGGAAAACATGGCCCTCAAATCGGCGGCCGAGGCATCCGGCGCGAGCCTGAAAATCATTCGGGACGAGCAGCAGGCCTATTTGCTGGCCGGAGATTCCATCTTCAACGGCCTGAATGTCGCCCTGGCCCGCTCCTCCTCCTTCACCCGCTCGGTCTATCTTTCCAAATTGGCCGAAGAGGCCGGCGTGCCGGTCATCAACACCAGCCATGCCCAATCCCTGTGCGGCGACAAGGCGCTCACCAGCGCGTTTTTGATGAAAAAAGGCATCTCCACTCCCAAAGTGCTGCTCGCCTTCTCCCCCGCCTCCGCGCTGCAAGCCATCGAGTCCATCGGCTATCCGGCCATCATCAAGCCCCCCGTGGGCAGCTGGGGGCGCATGGTGTGCAAGGTCAACGACCGCCACGCGGCCGAGGCCGTGGTGTCGCTCAAGGACAGCTTGGGCCATTACACCGACAAGGTGTATTACGTGCAGGAGTACGTGGACAAGCCCCAGCGCGACATCCGCGTCTTTGTGGTGGGTGATGAGGTCGCCTTTTCCATCTACCGCAAGATATCCGAATCCAGTTCCACCTCCTTCATCACCAACCTCAACCACGGCGGCACGGCCGAGCCCTTCGAACTCACGCCCGAGATGAAGGAGCTGGTTTCCAAGACGGTGTCGGCCTTGGGCGCAGGTATATATGGAATCGACCTGATTGAATATCCCGACGGCCGGCTCGGCGTGCTGGAAGTGAACCACGCCCCGGAATTCTCGAAATCCGCCGGCCCCAACACCCCGCGCGTGGCCGAAAAAATCGTGCAATTCGCGCTCGCGCAGGCAAGGCAGTAAGGTCGTGCCATGGACTTTCTCAAGATGGGGGACGTCACCCCCGCGCAACTGCAGGAAATTCTCACCCTCTCGCTGCAGCTCAAGCACGGCTATTCGCAGGGCCACCTGCCCGCGCTGCTGGACAAGAAAACCCTGCTCATGCTTTTTGAAAAGAATTCCAGCCGCACGCGCGTGTCCTTCGAGACGGCGATGACGCAGCTGGGCGGGCACGCCATCTTCCTCGACTCGGCCGCCTCCCAGCGCGCCCGCGGCGAATCCTTCTATGACACCGGCGCGGCGCTGGGCGGCATGGCCGACTTCATCATGGCCCGCCTCTACCGCCAATACGATTTGCAGGAATTGGCCCGCGGCTCGCCGGTGCCGGTCATCAACGGCCTCACCGAAGAGGAACACCCCTGCCAGACCTTGGCCGACTTGCTCACCCTTCATGAGTTGGGCAAGCTGCGCCCCGGCTCCAAACTGGCCTTTGTCGGCGACTGCTCCAACAACGTGGCCCGCTCGCTCATGGCCGGCGCGGCCATGGCCGGCCTCTCCGTCTCCCTCATCGGCCCCAAAGAAAGCAAGCCCTCCGATTCCAGCATCCTGCACGCCCGCTCTTTCGGACCCCAAGTGGACTTCACGCTCGAAATCCCGGCCGGCCTCAAAGGCGCCGACGTGGTCTATACCGACACGTGGATTTCGATGGGCGACGAGCAGGCGGCCGAGGTGCGCCGGGAGCGCTTCGAGCACTATCAGGTGAATGCGCGGCTCATGGCCCACGCCAAGCCCGACGCGGTGTTCATGCACTGCCTGCCCGCCCATCGCGGCGAGGAGGTGTCGGACGAGGTGATGGACGGGCCGCAGAGCGTGGTGTTCAAGCAGGCCAACAACCGTTTGCACGCGCAGAAGGGGCTGCTGGCCTGGCTGGCCTCCCGCAAGTAGTTATATTCGCAACATTATGTATTAATAATAAGCCACAGACGTATAATCAGGTGATATCTCATGGCTGAAGCTGAATGCCCCGAGTGCGCGGGCCACATCGTGGCGCGCCCCAACCTTGAAGTCGGCGAAATTCTCGCCTGTCCCGACTGCGGGGCCAAGCTCGAGGTCAAATCCCTCAATCCCTTCCAGCTGGCGAAAGCGCCCAGCGTGGACGAGGACTGGGGCGAGTAGGAATTCCATTTCAGGCTGGTTTTCCCATGCGTGCCGCACTACTCTACACCATCATCTCGGCCGAGAACAAGCTCTTGCTCGAGGCCGCCAAGGCCCGGGGGCTGGAGCTTGAGCGCTTGGCGGATGCCGAGCTGCAGCTGGAGCTGACCGAACCCCAGACCGAGTTCGACGGCATCCTCCAGCGCTCCTCCTCCTATGCGCGCACGCTCTACACCTCTTTCTGGTTCGAGCAGGCGGGCGCCTATGTGTGCAACCCCTACGCGGCCCATCACCTGTGCGGAGACAAGTATCTGGCCTCGACTTTGCTGGCCAAGGCCGGCATTCCCACTCCGCGCACGTACGGCTCCTTTACTCCCGAGTCGGCCACCAAGTCCGCATCTGCTCTCGCGTTTCCTCTGGTCATGAAGCCGGTGTTCGGCTCTTGGGCGCGCATGGTGCACAAGATAAACGACCGTGAAGCGCTGGAAGCCGAGCTGGAAAACCGCGAGGAAATGGGCCACGCCTTCCAGAAGGTCTACTACCTGCAGGAGCACATCGACAAGCCCGGACGCGACATCCGCGCCTTCGTGGTCGGCAACGAGTGCATCGGCGCCATCTACCGCAACGCCACCGAGAAGAGCGGCTGGATTACCAATACCGGAAGAGGCGGCACCGCCACCAACTGCCCCGTCACGGAAGAACTCAACGAGCTGGCGGTTCGCGCCGCCCACGTGTTCGGCGAGGGCATTTACGGCGTCGACATGATGGAGTCCGGCAACGGGCTGGTGGTGCACGAAGTCAACCACACCACCGAGTTCCGCAATTCCATCGCCCCCACCGGCGTCGACATTCCGGGCATCATGATTGAATATTTCGTATCACGGCTCAAGCGCTAATCACGAGGTCCTGTCCATGTCCTACAAAATCTCCATTGTCGGCGCGTCGGGTTACACCGGCGGCGAGCTCATGCGCTGGGCGCTGCTGCACCCCCAGATGGAAATCGCCCAAGTCACGTCCGAGCGTTTTGCCGGCACGCCGGTCACCAAGCTCAACCCCAACCTGCGCGGCTTTACGCAGGCCGAATTCGTGTCCTCCAAGCAGCTCAATACGGATGTGGACACCCTGTTCCTGTGCCTGCCGCACAAGGTCTCGGCCCCCTTTGTCAAGCAATACATCGACACCGGCGTCAAAATCATTGATTTGTCGGCCGACTTCCGCCTCCACAACCCCAAGACCTACGAGCACTACTACCAGCCCCACCCCTGCCCCGAGCTGCTGCCCCGCGCGGTCTATGGTTTGCCCGAATTGCATCGCGAAGCCATCAAGAAGACGCAGCTGGTGTCGGGCATCGGCTGCCTGGCCTCGTCCGTCATTCTGGCCTGCGCCCCGCTGGTCAAGGCCGGTCTCATCGACCCCTCGCGCATTATTGCCGATTCCAAGATTGGCTCTTCGGCTGGCGGCGCGGCCTTTGACATTTCCACCCATCACCCCGAGCGGCAGGGCACCGTGCGCGCCTACAAGCCCACGGGGCATAGGCACACGGCCGAAATGGAGCAGGAACTCAATGAGATATTGGCGGCAAACGGACAGGCCGCCAACGCATCTGTCGGTTTCTCGCCCCATGCGGTCGAAATGGTGCGCGGCATTCTCTCCACCATCCACGCTCCGGTTTCGCGGCCCCTCACCGACCTCGATGTGTGGAAGGCCTACCGCTCCTTCTATTCCGGCTCGCCCTTCATCCGCCTCGTCAAGGACAAGGGCACGCTCTTCAAGTATCCGGAAGTTAAGCCCGTCGTCGGCACCAATTTTGCCGACATCGGCTTCGAGCTGGATGCAGACCACCCGCGCATCGTGGTGATGTCCGCGATTGACAACCTCATCCGCGGCTCGGCTGGTCCGGCGATTCAGTGCTTCAACCTCATGCACAATTTGGATGAGAAGACCGGCCTCTGGGTGCCGGGCTACCACCCCATTTAGGTGTGCCCATGTCCAAGCCCATCATTGTCCTCAAGATAGGCGGCTCCACGGCCGGCAATGCCACTGCCCTCGCCCACATCGCGCAGGACTTGGCCTCCCTGCAGTCCCAATACTCTTTCGTTCTGGCGCACGGCGGCTCGGCCCAGACCAACGAGCTGTGCAAGCGCTTGGGCATTGCGCCCAAGTTCTACACCTCGCCTACCGGTGTCAAGTCCAGAGCTACGGACGAGCAAATCATCGGGCTCTACACCATGGCCTGCGGCGGGCAGGCGAATGCACAAGTGGTTTCGGCCCTGCAAGCCGGCGGCGTCAATGCCCTCGGCCTCACCGGCCTCGACGGTCAGCTGGTGCGCGCCAAGCAAAAGATTTTCACCGCCGTGGAAGACGGCAAGCAGAAAATCGTGCGCAATGATTACACGGGCAAAATCGAGAAGGTGAATGCGCAACTGCTGCATTCGCTGCTGGAGGCCGGCTATGTGCCGGTGGTGGCCGCTCTCGCCATCTCCGAAACCAACCAGCCCCTCAACATTGACGGCGATCGGCTCATGGCCGCCCTCGCCTCCGCGCTGGGGGCCGACATGGCCTTCTCGCTCACCGATGTGGATGGGTATTACCGAAACTTCCCCAACGACCTCGTGCCCAAGCTCACGGCCTCCGAACTGCAAGCCGCCATGCAGAATGCGGGCGCCGGCGCGGCCTCGGGCGGCATGAAAAAGAAGCTCATGGGCTGCATCGAAGCCATTCAGGG
>CABMCD010000010.1 GCA_902384555.1 uncultured archaeon
GCGCATTGAGCGCCGCCAGCTCGGCCTCGTCCTGCACGGCCGCATTGAGCGGCTGCGACAATTTCGAGCCATCCCGGTACAGCGCCATCGCCTTGAGCATGAGCTTGTGCGAAAGCAGATACGCTTCCTGCACGTCCGCCACGCTCGCGTCGGAGGGCATGTTAATCGTCTTGGAAATCGAGCCCGAAATAAAGGGCTGCACGGCCGCCATCATGCGGATGTGCGCCTGATAGGGAATGTAGCGCCGGCCCTTCTTGCCGCAGCGGTTCGCGCAGTCAAAGATGGGCAAATGCTCGGCCCGCAAATGCGGCGCGCCCTCCACCGTCATGGTGCCGCACACAAAGTCGTTCGCCAGCTCAATGTGCTCCTTGGAGAATCCCAAGGCCTTGAGCAAATCCAATTGCGGGTCAGAAAGCTGGCCTTCCGTCACCCCAATCGAGCGCAGGAAGTCATCGCCCAGCACGTAGCGGTTGAAGGCAAAGCGGATGTCAAACACCGAGGCCATCTGCGCCTCGAGCGCCGTCAGTTTCTCCTGCGTGAAGCCCTTCTCCTTGAGGCTTTCGGGGTTCACGAACGGGCAGCCCACGAGCGTGCCATGCCCCTTGCAGTAGCGCTCGATGTCCTCGATTTGCGAGGCCGAGTAGCCCAAACGGCGCAGCGCCTTGCTCACCGAGGCATTGACAATCTTGAAATAGCCCCCTCCGGCCAGCTTCTTGAATTTCACGATGGCGAAATCGGGCTCCACTCCGGTGGTGTCGCAGTCCATCAAGAGGCCGATGGTGCCGGTGGGCGCAATCACCGTGGTCTGCGCATTTCTGAATCCGTATTTTTCGCCCAGTTCCTGCGCCTTGTCCCAAGCTTCGCGGGCCGCCGCCACCAGATAGGTGGGCACATAGGAGGTGTTGATGCCCATGGGCTTGATAGTCAGGGCCTCATACTCGTTTTCGGGAGAATTGTAGGCCGCGCGCCGGTGGTTTCGCATCACCCGCAGCATGGCCGACTGGTTGCGCTCATAAGCCGGGAAGGGCTCCAGCACGCCGGCCAGCTCGGCCGAGGTCGCATACGATTCGCCGGTGAGCATGGCGCTCATGGTGCCGGCAATGGCCAGCGCGTGCGGGCTGTCGTAAGGCACGCCCATCATCATCAAAAGCGTGCCCAAATTGGCGTAGCCCAAGCCCAGCGTGCGGTATTCGTAGGAGCGGCGCGCCACTTCCTTGGAGGGATAGCCCGCCATCAGCACCGAAATTTCCAGCACCACGGTCCATACGCGAATGGCGTGCTTGTAGCCGTCGGTGTCGAACTGGCCGGTCTGCTCGTTGTAGAATTTGGTCAGGTTGAGCGAGGCCAGATTGCAGGCCGTGTCATCCAAAAACATGTATTCGGAGCAGGGATTGGAGGCATTGATGCGCCCGTCGAGGGGGCAGGTGTGCCACTCGTTGATGGTGTCGTCAAACTGCAGGCCGGGGTCGGCGCAGCTCCACGCGGCATAGGAAATCTCGTTCCACAAGTCGCGCGAGCCCACGGTGCGCGCCGTCTTGCCGTCCGTTCTGCGCGTCAGGTTCCAGGGTTTGTCCTGCGCCACCGATTCCATGAAGCGGTTGGAGAGGCGCACGGTGTTGTTGGAATTCTGCCCCGATACCGTGACATAGGCCTCGCCCTCGTAATGGGTGTCGAGCGCCGGGAAGTCGAACTTGGTCTGGCCCTGCTTGGCCAGGTTGAGCGCGCGCAGCACATAATTCATGGGCACGTTCTGGGCCAGCGCGGCCGCCACGGCCTGCTTGAGGCGCTTGCTCTGCGTGAAATCGGTGGTGCGCTCCTCGTTGGCCGCCTTCATCACGCGGTTGAGCGAGCGGTTGATGGACTTGGAGCCGGCCACCATGGCGGCCACCTTGTGCTCCTCCCTCACCTTCCAGTTGATGAATTCCTCCACGTCGGGGTGGTCGATGTCCACAATCACCATCTTGGCCGCGCGCCGCGTGGTGCCGCCCGACTTGATGGCTCCGGCCGCGCGGTCGAAGATTTTCAAAAACGACATCAGGCCCGACGAGCGTCCGCCGCCCGACAGGGGCTCGCCGGCCGAGCGCAAGGAAGAGAAGTTCGTTCCCGTTCCCGAACCGAATTTGAACAGCCGCGCCTCGCGCGTCACCAAATCGAAAATGCCGCCCTCGGACACCAAATCGTCGCGGATGGACTGGATGAAGCAGGCATGCAGCTGCGGGTGCGTATACGAGTCCACGGCCTGCGTCAGCTGCTTGGTTTCGGGGTCCACATACCAGTGCCCCTGCGGCCGGCCCTTGATGCCGTACGCCCAGCTCAACCCGTTGTTGAACCACTGCGGCGAGTTGGGGGCCGCCATCTGCGAGAGCAGCATCCACGTCAGTTCGTCCTCGAAGGCCTCGGCGTCGTCCTGCGAGGCGAAATAGTTGTAGCGCTCGCCCCAGTATCTCCACGCGCCCGCCAGGCGCTTGACAATCTGCTTCACCGACGTTTCGGGGCCCAGCAGCGGCGTGCCGGTGGCCGGGTCGGTAATCACCTTGCCGGCGGCGTCCTTCTGCGGCACGCCGGCCTTGCGGAAGTATTTCTGGGCCAAAATGTCGGTGGCCACCTGGCTCCAGCTTTTGGGCACCTCGATGTTCTTGAGCTCGAAGACGACGGAGCCGTCGGGATTTCGGATGGTGGAGGTGCGCATGTCGTACGAGAATTGGGCGAACGCGTCCTCGCCCGCGCGCGTCCATCTCCTCGGAATGCGCAATCCTTCGCCTTGTGGTCGGACTTTGCGCTCCACACCCTGCGTCGTCGTCTCCCCTTGCATGCGAATCCCTCAATATACAATATATAGTGGTTTTGTGAATCTTGAACTACCATCTCTTGTGGTCAGGCGTCCATTCGGTTGCTGGCAGGTTTAAAAGCGCCTACGCTCTCCGTCGAGAAAAATAATGGGGCCAAATCTGCCCAGATGTGGGCCCCAAACCCGCTCTCGATTTCCCTCATTTTCTCGACGATTTCCCTCTTTCGTTTATGGCCGAAAATCCGGCCCAAATGGGCGAAGATTTTCTTTCCCGCCCGCCCTTTTCCCGCCCCGGCCGCCTCCCATGATTTTAATTCCCGCCCTCCATAGCAGCGTCCATGGACCTGCAATCCAAGCTTGACCTCGTGCGCAAGGGCTCGGTGCTGGAAGTGCTCACCGAGGACGACCTCAAATCCCTGTTCGAGACCAAAACGCATCCCACCCACTATATCGGCTTTGAGATTTCAGGCAAGGTTCATCTGGGCACCGGCCTCTGCACGGCGCTCAAAATCAAGGATTTCGTGGCCGCGGGCATCAAGCCCACCATCTTTCTGGCCGACTACCACGCCTACCTCAACGGCAAACTGGGCGGGGATTTGGAGAAAATCCAGCTGGTCGCAAGAGGCTACTTCAAGTCGGCCATGTATGCCTCCCTCTTGTGCGCCGGCCTGTCCGAGGAGCAGGCCAAATCCGTCAAATTCGTGATGGGCAGCGAGCTGTATGCCGAAAAAAGCCTCGATTACTGGTCCGACGTCATGCACGTCTCGAAGGACACCACGCTCAAGCGCATGCTGCGCTGCACCACGATTATGGGCCGCACCGAGAGCGACACCCTGCCCGCTTCCGCCACGCTCTACCCGGCCATGCAGGTGGCCGACGTCTGGGCGCTGGAAGCCGACATCGCGCAGGCCGGCATGGACCAGCGGAAAGTCCATGTGCTGGCGCGCGAGGTGGCCGACAAACTGAAGAAGCCCAAAGTGGTGGCGGTGCACGGCTCGCTGCTTTCGGGTTTGCTGGGGCCCGGCAAGAGAATGGACGCCGGCCCGCACCCGGCCTCCAACGCGGATGCGCCCGCCGCCGATGCCGATGCGCTCATGATTGCGAACAAGATGTCCAAATCCAACCCCGACTCCTGCATCTTCGTCCACGACGCCGAGGCCGAAATCACGCGCAAGCTGAAAAAAGCCTATTGCCCCGAGAAAGTGGTCGAGGACAACCCGATTGTGCAGATGGCCGAGACCTTTGTGCTGCGCGAGCGCCCGCTGCAAATCGAGCGCCCCGAAAAGTTCGGCGGCAATTTGGAAATTGCCAGCGCGCGCGAACTGCATTCCATTTATTCCGCCGGCAAGCTCCACCCCATGGACCTCAAGAACGCGGTCAGCCGCGAACTGATTTCCATGCTCAAGCCCGCGCGGGACTATTTCGCCAAGCACCCCCAGCTCTTGGAGCAGGCCCTATAATTGAGGTGTTGCGGGGTTTTCTTCATGGCCTCCATCATCCGCCTCCACCCCAGCACCAAAGCCTCTTCTCTCACCGCCCTTCTCTATGATTTGGACGCCCCCAAAATGCTGGCCAACACTCCTATTGACCCCAAAATCAAAACAAAAAGGCAATTCATCTGCTCCTTCATCGAATTGGCCAAAGCACTAAACAAGTCGCGCTCCGATTTGCTGGCTGAGCTCACCCTCTTGGGGCTGGACTTCGAATCCCTCTCGCGCGCGGACGAATTGGAATTGCACCTCTCCCAGCTTCCGCCGGGCGGCATTTTCCCGCCGCATCTGCATTTCATCGGGGGCGAACTCTACTTCGGCCTCATGGGCGAGGGCCAGATGCGCATCGGCCACGCCATGCAATCTGAAAAAGAGGTGAAATCCACCCAAGATGTTTCCAGCCCGGCTTCCCTCTCCTGTGTCTGGTCCAAAGAGCGCAGCGCGCCCCTCCTCGCACATTCTGCTTTCATGGTGCAGGTAAACGAAGTCCACTCGCTCACCAACCCCTCCTCCTCTGACCTCTATTTCGCCTTCATCTGCGGCGGCTGGCACATGGCCGAGGGCGGCGACAGGCTCTTCCTTCCTTCGGTGCATTAAGGATTTCGTTTTCCTATATTCACTTTTTGTGGGGCTTCATGGATAGATTAATATACTTCTGCTGCCCACTTTTTGCCCATGGGAGTGATTCAAAACTTTGCAACCAAGCAAGGGTGGTTCCCCAACCACGCCAAGAACCTGTTTTTGAAGGGCAAGCTTTCCAGCGAACAACTGATTACTCGCCTCTCGAACCGCCGCGATTTGGCCGAGCGCGCCAAATATTTCGCCGGCGTGGCCGACAGCATCAAATCTGCCGCCAAAAAAGAGCCAAGCGCGAACAAGAAAGCGGCCTATTTCGAACTGGTCTACGAGCTTCGTTTCCACTCGTCGGCCGCCTTCCTGCAGCTGGCAAAAATTGACAAGTCCTACGCCTTCTCTTACAAAGAGAGTTCACGCGATCAGCGCGAACAGGCGCTGAATGACTGCCCCAACCACCCGAACGCCGTCCGGGATGCCCAATTGCTGGTCAACGAGTTCAAGGTGCTTGCCGAAAACTCGGGTTCGGTCTCGAACATCCATGAGCCGTCCGCCAAGGAGATGTTCCACGCGCTTCTCCGCCGCTCCGCCTACTACGAGCAGGCCAGCGCGATTGTCCTGAAATTCCCGGCCCTCTCGTCCAACGGCAACGTGGAAACGGTGCAGGCCTATTACCTTGTCATGGAAACCCTCCTGAGCAGCACGTATTCGGTCTACTTCGGCAATGTCGATTTGGCGAATGCCCAGAAGGCGTTTTCCGATTTGGGCTCCAAACTGCGGCAGCTCAAGACCTCGGCCATGGTGCCGGCCTGATTTTCCGCCCTTTTCTTCTCTTCTTTATTCTGTTTTTCCAAAGCCCTCCCTGCCGTCTGGCTTATAACTTTTCCATCCCTCTCCGCCTTATGGCCACCAAGTTCCTTCTGGTCGGCAACGGCGCGCGCGAGCACGCCATCGCCGCCGCCCTCTGCGCCAACAAGAATGTCTGCCTCTATGCCTACATGAGCGCCCGCAATCCGGGCATCGAGGCGCTCTGCCGCTCCTCGGGGGGCTCGGCCGCCTTGGGCAACATCCACGCGCCCGCCCCCATCGCCGAATGGGCGCTCAAACAGGGCATCGAAATCGCGTTTCCCTCCCCAGACGCCGTGCTGGCGGCCGGCGTGTCGGACGAGCTCATCAAGCGCGGCATCCGCGTGGCCGCGCCCACCAAGGCCGCCTCGCGCATCGAATGGGACAAGGCCTTCCTGCGCCAGCTCATGGAACAGGGCCGCATTCCCGGCTGCCCCAAATACGGATTCTTCAAGCAACCCGGCGAGCTGGACGGCTTCATCGACTCCTTGGGCGGTCAGGTGGCGGTCAAGCCCGTCGGCCTCACGGGGGGCAAGGGCGTGGCGGTGGTGGGCTACCAGCTCAAGGACGCGGCCGAGGCCAAGGCCTACGCGCGCGCCGTGCTCACGCAGGGCATCGGCGGCGCCGGCGTCATCATCGAGGAAAAGCTGGAGGGCGAGGAATTCACGCTGCAGGCTTTCTGCGACGGGCGGGCACTCATTCCCATGCCGGCGGTGCAGGACCACAAGCGCGCCAATGTGGGCGATACGGGCCCCAACACGGGCGGCATGGGCGCCTATTCCGGCCCCGGCCATCTGCTGCCCTTCCTGACGCAGGCGCAGTATGACGAGGCCTTCAAGGTGATGCAGAAAGTGGCCCGCATTCTGGACTTGGAGGCCAACATCCGCTTCTCCGGCGTGATGTACGGCCAGTTCATGCTCACGGCCAAAGGCATTTATCTTATCGAAATCAACGCCCGCTTCGGCGACCCGGAGGCCGTCAACGTGCTGGCGCTGCTGCAAACCCCGCTCTCCTCCGTGTTCGAGACCATTTCGCACGGAGGGCGGCTGTCCAAGATGAAGGTCAAGTTCAAGAGCGAGGCTACGGTGGTGAAATACCTGGTTCCGACCGGCTATCCAGCCAAGGCCGTGCCGCCCTCGCCCCTCATCGTGGACGCCAAGAAGCTCAAGTCCTCCAAGGCCGAGCTGTTCTATGCCTCGGTGGATGCCCGCGCCGACGGGCTTTACACGGCCTCTTCGCGCGCGCTGGCCATCTTGGGCGTGGGCAAAACCATTGCCGAGGCCGAGAAAAAGGCCGAAGCCGGCTGCTCGGCCGTGGCCGGACCGGTGTGGCATCGGCCCGACATCGGCACCAAAGAGCTGATTGAGAAGCGCATCGCGCACATCAAGCAATTGAGGGGCAAGTGAGGGCTGGACATGACCGAGATTACGGCCCTGTCTTCTGTTCTGTACGACACCTGCGTCCAGATAAAGGAAATCGTCCCGACCTCCATTTTGCTGGTCGCTCTCATCCCTCTGCTGGCCTACGCCGCGCTCAAGCTGGGATTCGGCCTGAGCCGCACCGACCTCAAAAAGCACGGCCCGCTTATCGACCGTGTGTTTTTGGTTATTCTCCTTCTGCTGGCCCTGGCCTATTTTGCCTCTCCCGCCCTCATTCAATTCATGCTGGGCCAGATGGCGGGCCAGCCGGTTTCCTGCTGAATTATTCCTCTTTTGAATATTTCTCAAACAGCTCCTGCGCCCGCTCCGGCTTTATTCCCGCCCTGCCCGCCTGCTCGCGCAGCATCGCCATGCCCAGTTCCAGTGGCGTGGCGCGGCCCATGCGCTCCAGTTTGAGGGCTTCCAGCTCGGCCGCCAGATTGGCGCCCTCCAGCTGGTTGTCGACGGAAACAAACGCGCGCGAATCGTTCTCCAATGCGGCCAAATCCAAGTCGCCCGCCCCGCCCATCAGCTTGCCGCTCAGCTTGATTTTCAAAATCGGCTTGTCTTTCCACGCTTTCGCCAGCAGGCGCTCCAGCTCCTTTTCCACTTCCGCCCGCACCGCCGACGGCTTGGCGTCCTCGAACTTCAATTCGCTCACTTCAAAGGGCCGGGTGGAAATGGGAACAAACGCCGAGCGGCTTTCGGGCGCAGCCTGCGTATCCACCACATAATACCCTTTCGCATTTTTCTCCTCGTCCTTCATCTGCGTCATCACCGTGGAGCCCGGCAGCAGCAGCTTGCCGCCCATCATCTCGCGCCGGGCGTGGATGTGGCCGCACAAATACCAGTCATAGCCGGGGGGCAAATCCTCCACCGATGCCAGGCTGTCCAGCGGCACGGGGATGAACTCGCGCATGGTCTGGTGAAAGATGAAGAAATTGACGGCCCCCGCCTCCGGCTTGCAGGAGAGGCGGCCCAGCGCCTCATGCACCAAATCGTCGGGAATGCCGCCCATGCCCGAAAAGGCGAGGCGCTCGGTTTTCCCGCCGCCACCTGCCGAGGCTTTTTCGCCCCTGCTTTCCACCACAACCGTTTTGTTGTGCAAATCCTCCATCAGGCCCATCTGCGCCAGCATCGAGATGGGGTTGAGCGCGTCCTTGGCCCTTCTCTCGTGCGTGCCGTGGATGCCGAGAATGAACGGGAAGGGGGCTTCCGCGCCAACCGAACCGCCGTCCGCCGCCTTGGCTTGCATGATTTTCCTGGCTTCCT
The DNA here is from genome assembly GCA_902384555.1 of uncultured archaeon. Taxonomy (GTDB): domain Archaea; phylum Micrarchaeota; class Micrarchaeia; order Anstonellales; family Anstonellaceae; genus CAIXYX01. The sequence continues at coordinate 8,388 of CABMCD010000010.1, forward strand.
GCAAAACGACGGCCACTTCCAGTATGGTCTCCAATTTGGGGATGCGGCTGTCGAAGATGTCGCCCCCCAGCACCAGCACATCTGCTCTCGAGGCGGCATCCAGAATGGCTGCCCTTCCTTGCACCGAGGCGTCCGCCTCGAAGCGCGGATAGCCGAAATGGGTATCGGAAACGAAGGCCACTCTCATAGGGTTTTATTTAGGCTGCGGACGTTTTTTACCCTATGGTCGACAACCTCATCTTCTCGGCGGTCGTCATCAGCCTCATCATCGTGCTGGTCTATTTCGTGACGCGCTGATTCAGCGCTTGAAGTAGGTGTCTTCGAATTTTTTCAGCCGCAGCAGATATTGGGGAATCCCGAACAGCACAATAGCGAGCGGAGCAAACAGCAGCCACAACACCGGCTCGTGCGCCAGCTTTTCCATCGCCAGGTTCGGGTCTTTGGAGCTGATGAGCAGCAGAGGGCCCAGCGCGATTACCACACAGGCGAAGATGCCCTGGTATAAGGTGGTGGTGATGCGCGCTTGCAGCACTTCCCGCCGCCCGGCCTTCAGTTCGGGCTCCAGCTTCTCGCGCGTGCTGCGCAGGGACGAGGCCGTAACCGCCGCCCCCTGCAGGCCGCCCAGCGCCCCGGCTGCCAGCGTCAGCTCACCGGCCTTTCCGCCCGTCTTGCCGAGCATACTGCCGACCGCCCCCGTATAACATCCCACGTGCCAGTAGGTTTCCTTCCAGCTGAATTGCAAAAGCGCCTGCGCCGGCGCTTCGATGGGCTGCTTGCATTTGGCGCAAATCGGGCGGGGCCATTCCATGAATTCCCTGCCCCGCCCGGGCTTCTTAATCATGCTGGTTTTTATTCTCCCTCCCCCTGCCTCTTTCAATGCCCCCCAAAGTTTCGGTCATCATTCCCGCTCTCAACGAGGAAAAAAACATCGAGGCTACGCTCAAGTCCGTGCGCCATCAGGACTACGGGGGGGAAATCGAGCTGATTGTGGCCGACGGGCACTCGTCCGACCGCACCGTATCCATTTCCAAAAAATACTGCAACCAAGTGGTGGAGGAAACCACCCACACCATCGCGGCCGGCCGCCAAGCCGGGGCGCGTGTTTCACACGGCGAGCTGTTGCTCTACACCGACGCCGACACTCTGGTGGACCAGCAATGGGTGCGCCGCATGGTGGCCGCGTTTGAGGACAAGCGCGTGGGCGCCGTCTACGGGTTCGCCCAGCCCCGCGACACCGGCTGGCTTGAATTTTACCTCATCGGCGGCTCGGCCCTCATCGCCGCCTTTTTGCTCAACTTCATCGGGCTGGATTATGTGAGCGGCAACAATCTGGCGATTCGAAAAACCGTGTTCGACAAAATCGGGGGCTTCAACATCTATCTGCGCACCGGCGAGGACACCGACATCGTGCAGCGCGCGCGCAAGGTGAGCCAAGCCCGCTTTGCAGCCGATGCCGTGGTCCATTATTCCATGCGCCGCATCCGGGAGTGGGGCTACCCGAAATACTTGTGGTTCCACACCAAGAACTTCTTCATGACGACCTTCTTCCACAAGCCGGCGAAGAAGTATGAAGCCGTAAGAAAGTAGGGAAAAAGAAGAATTGCGGTAGCTCTATTCTCTCACTATTGTTCCGCTGTGTTTTTCGCCCATAATGGCGGCCCGCACCTGCCCCAAATCCCGCCCGTCCACGAAATGCGTCTCGATGCGCGAGCGGGCAATCAGCGAGCAGGCCAGCATGTCGAACACGAAATGAGTTCCAGCCTTGCGCTGGTCGGACTTGTTCGCCAGCGCGATAAGCTCCGAATAGCTCATCACGTCGAACTTTTTCGCGTTCGGATTCTCGCGCGGGTCCGAGTCGTAAATGGCCGTGTTGCTCAAATTCACCAGTCTTTTCGCGCCCAATGCCTCAGCCAGAAGCGCCGAATCCGCGTCGGTGGTGATGCCGGGAATGGTGCCGCCCATCACGATGTATTTCTGTTTTCCAACCGCCTTTTGCGCGGGCTTGAAGTCTTTGAATATCTTGGCTCCGGCCTCCGGCCCCAGCGCCGAGCGCAGGGCCTCGGCATTCTTGTGCGTAATCTTGATGCCGGCCATGTCGGCCATGAATTCGCTGCCCGTCTTCTTGCGCGCGCTCTCGGCGCGCTTGCGCGCCTGCTTGCCCCCGCCGCACACGGCCGCGAGCGGCAGGCCGGCCTGCTTCATCACGCCCGCCAGCTTGGCGGCCATCTCGGCATTGGGTTTGCCGTCATTGAGCAGGGAGCCGCCGACCGAGAGCACCACGGCCGGGGCCGGGTAGGAGTTGGAAGTGTCCATGCCCCATCCTCCTCATCCATGTTTTAAAACCCCAACCGGCCCAACTCCCTTATGGCATCGAAAACGAAATCCTCTTCTCCTGATTTGGGCCTGGCCTCCATCATCCCCCTCCTTGAAAAGCGCGAGGCCGACCGCGACAAGGTCATCACCGCCACCCGGCCGCTGGTGCGCCATTGCGCCCTGAGCATCAAGCAGCTGCATTCCGGCGAAGTGAAAGAGGCGAAGGCCGAGCTGGACAAGCTCGATTCCACCCTCGCCTCCCTGCCTTCCGCCGACGCCTCCTTCGAATACCTTTTCGAGCCGATTTGGCAGGAAATGGTGGAAGCCAAACTGCTGCTGGCGGCCGTGGAGCACAAGCCCCTGCCCTCCTATTCCAAGCTGGGCGTGCCGCCGCAGGTCTACCTGCTCGGCGTTTGCGACGCGGTGGGCGAGTTCCGCCGCGCCATGCTCGAATCCATGCGCCATGGCGAAAAGAAGGAGGCCCACTACTACTTCGACCTCATGAACACCGTCTATGACCAGCTCTCGGTCATCCGCTTCTCCAATTCGCTGCTGCCCAATTTCAAGCCCAAGCAGGACCAGGCGCGCCACGCGCTGGAAATGGCCCGAAGCGAGATATTGCGCGCCTGCGACTAGAGGTGGGGTTATGGCGAAAGAAGAAGACCATTCCCGCCTGCTGGCCGGCCTGTGCTACGTGCCTTTCGCGCTCATCAATCTCGTCGTTATTCTCTACGTTTTACTCGCTAACAAGGGTGGCAAATACGCCAAATACCATGCCCTGCAGGGCCTGGCGCTGCTGCTGGCCCTTTTCGTGCTCAACATGCTCTTTTCCGTCTTCTTTCTTCTGCCCATGATGCAGAATTTGATGACCACCCAAATCCAGCTGGCGCAAAGCCTCAAGGACAATTCCACGGCCGCTGCAACCGCGCCCATCCAAGTGATGGGTCAGATGTATATGGCCATGCTGCCCATGATGCTCTTCGGACTGGGCGTGCTGGCCATCGGGCTCGCGCTCACGGTTGCGGTGGCGCTTGGAAAAGACGTGCGCATTCCCATCCTCAAGGGCTTTTTGATGCGCTTTGTCTAAGAAGAAAAACTTGGGAAAAAGAAGGACCGATTGTTTTCCTTTTTACTTGTCCATCGCCTGGTCAATCCATCCCTTGATGGTCGGCTTGGTGCCCGCGCCCACGCGCTGCTCCACCAGCTCGCCGTCATGGAAAAGCACGATGGTCGGAATCGACATCACGCCGAACTGCGAGGCCAGCGCATCCTGCTCGTCCACATTCACTTTGCCGAACTTGACGTCCTTCATCTCCTTGGACAGCTCGTCGATGACGGGCCCCAGCATCTTGCAGGGGCCGCACCAGGGGGCCCAGAAATCCACCAGGGCCCAGCCCTTGGCGATGTGGCTTTTGAACGTGTTCGAATCCAATTCAGCAACCATGCGCTCACCTCTGTTCTCTTCCCGCGGGCTTCGTTTTCGGGCCGAACGTTTTTATTGCTCTCTCCCTACCCCTGGAAATATTGCCTGAATTTGGGCGTGGTGGAGAGGCTCATTGTCCGCCCCGAAGGCTTGGCCTGCACGAAGCCCTTGTCAATCAGCTCGGCGCAGTCCTCGTAAATCGTGCCGCCGAGGCGCTTGAACAGGTCGCGCTTGGTGATGCCCTCGTGCCTGGAAACATAGGCCAGCGTGCGCAGGGCGTGCTTGGGAATCTCGGCCTCGCCGGCGAAGCGGCGCACCGAGGGCGCGAAGGCCGCGCGGATGCGCATCGCCCACTTGCCCGGATTCTCCTCCACCACTTCGAGGCTGGAGCCGCTCTGCTCGTATTGGATGGACAGTTGCGTGAGCAGCGAGCTCACATGTCCCACGGCTCCAATGCCCACCAGCTTGCCCAAATCCTGCGCCGGCATGGCGGAAGAGGACATGAACAGCGCCGCCTCCAGCACGCGCAGCGGGTCGAGCACCGATGCGGGCATGGGCTCGGATGAAAGGGAATTGTCGGGTGCGGGCGCGGCCGTGGGGGCCGAAGAAACGGAATTTTCTGCCACAATCGGTTTGTTTTCCTCGGAAGCCGTGTTATCTCCTGCCTGCACGGTTTCAAGGCTTCCCGGCTCGGCCGGCGTGGATTCCGGGTCCATCGGCGCGGGCTGGGGCGGGTTGCGCGGAGGGGCGGAAACCAGTTCCTTTTCGCCCAATTCGAGCGTCAACTGCTCTGGCGAGGAAATTTGGATTTCGGGGGGTGCGGCCGGCATCTGGCTTTCGGAGCCGCCCGCCGCTCGGCTTGTCTGCCCCTTCTTTTTTCTTCCAGCCTCTCTGACTTGAGGCATTTCCAGCTTCTCCACGTCAATCACGGGCGGAGGCTCGGCCTTTTTCTCAACTGCTGGTGCGCCCGAACGGGGCTTGACATACACATACATCTTGGATTTCGCCATATCGCATCAACCCGAGCCCTTGCCCTTCTTTCCCCCGTCCGCCTTTTTCTCCAATCCGGTTCGAATGATGATTTCGCCAAAGAACGGCTCCTGCGCCATCGACACCTCGCCGCGCTGGGTGAGGAACAGCAGCGGCAGGAAGGTATAGACCACGGCATGGCGCGTCGGCTCGTCCAAAAGCGCCGAGAAGAGCACCAGCCCCTCTCCGTCCTTGCGCGAGGCCAGCTTCTGCTGCAAAGCCGCCACCTCGGTATCGAGATTGAATTCCGCCAGCTTGATTTCAATCGCCGGCGGGGGCGCGAGCATGGTGGGCGCACTATCGCGCCGCCGCTCGCGCTCGAACACCTCTTCCACCGCCGACACCAGCTCGTCGAGCGTCACGCGCCGCTTGGGCGGGATGCGGCCCCGCAATTCCAGCAGGGGGATGTCGCCCACCGGCCCGCTGTCCTCATACGCGTCCAGCGTGGTCTGCGCCACCGGCTCATCGAGGCGCAGCATGTCGGATTTGAAGCGCAGCAAAATGGCGGCCGCCAGAATGAGGTTGGCCGGCACGCGCAAGTCGTTCATCGTCATCTTGCGCACCTGGTCCACATAGGCGCGCGTGATTTCCACCACGTCGATGTTCCAGGGGTCGATTTGGTTGGTGTGCACCAAATCCATCAGCACCTCGCGCCAGGTGGGCATCTGCACGATGCGCGTGATGTCGCGCTCCCCTTCGGGAATCCGGGCGGCCGGGGCCCTGGGTTTCTCCTCGTAAAGCTCGGTTTCCTCTATTTGTGGCCTGGCCGCCGCCTTCATGGCCCGTATTCCCGCAAGAAAGGATAAAAAGACGAAGTATGGGCCGCCGGCGTCAGAACGCTTGGGGTGCCTGAGCCGTTTTCCCTCTTTTTCAGAGCTTGCCCATGGCCAAATCCGGCCGGATGCCCTTGTTGGACAGCTGGTTGAGCGCATCCTGCGCCTGCTGGCGGACCTCGGCCGTCGTGCTGGGGCTCTCGAGCAGTTTTTGGTAATCATTGGCCGCCAGCTTGAATTCTGGGATGGAATTGTTGAACGTGTGCCACGCCGCCTCGTCGTGCGTCTGGTTGAAGGCCTTGGACGCGGCGGAAATCTCGTCCGCATGCTTCTGCCGTCCCAAGAGCGCATAGCACTGGGCGCGGCCCAAGAGGGCGTTCTCGCTGACCTGCGGCGTCGCGGGCATGTTCAAGGCCATGGAAAATTCCTCAATGGCCGACTGGTAGTCCTTCTTCTGCTGGTAGATGCTGCCGCAGCAGAAGTAGGCGGTCGAATTGGGGGCGGTTTGGTTGAGCTGTTTGAAGAGCGCGAGCGCCTTGTCGTAGCTGCCGCTTCCGGCAATGGCGTTGTTGTATTCGGCCGCGGCCTGCTGGAAAAGCTGCTGGGGCGTCAGGGTTGGCGCGCCCGCCGGGGCCGCCTGCTGCGGGTCCTGCGGTTTGGTGAGACTGGATGGTCCGCCCATGTGTTCCCCTCCATTTTTTTGCAATGCGCATATCCGCTCTTTTGCGTTTAATTAATCCATCGCCCCGGTTTTGCTCGGTTCAGGGCCGCCCCGCTTCCCCATGCCCCGGCAGGCCCACTTCTCCGTATTGCCCGTCGAATCCGGGCTTGAGCTGCAGTTTTTCGGTTTGCATCAGCTCAATTGCCTGGCGGATTTTGCGGCTTTTCTCCAATCCATGCGAGGGCATGAGCGCGTTTTCCACTTCCGGAGCCGGGGCCTGCAGCGCCTTCAATTCGCTGCCGAATTTTTCCAGCAGCTTTTCATACACTTCTTCCACGCCCTGCGTTTTCGCGCCCCGCTCCAGCGCCATGCCGATCAGGGTGCGCAGGGGCACCAAATGCACGAACGGCGCGGCATCGCCGGGCCGGCGCGCAGGCGGCTTTTCACCCTCTTTCCTGTCGGCCAGCAAATCGATTCTTCCCAGCACGCCGCGGGTGATTTTCTTTCCGCATTTGGGGCAGCGCCCGCCCAGTTTGCGCGTCTCCTGCGCGCTGATGCAAAGGCCGCATTCGCGGTGGCCGTCGGCAAAATACTTGCCCTCCTGGGGGAAGAATTCGATGGTGCGCACGAGATAATTCTTCTCATCCGGCTCGGCAATGGCGCGCCAAAGATGGCCGTAATCCGCCTCTTCCAATTCGAACTCGCTGGCCTCGCGCGCCAGATTGTCCGGCGAGTGGGCATCCGAAAAAGACAATATTTTCACGCCGTCCAGCCACGCGCACCTCCAGTTCATGGGCGGGTCGGAGGAGAGGCCGGTCTCAATGGCGTGAATGTTCTTGGCCTGCGAGCCATAAGCCTCCTGCAGCGACTCGAATCCGCCTTTTGCCCCGAACACGCCGAACCACGGCGTCCAGATGTGGGCCGGAATGATGAGGATTTTGGGATGAAGCGCCAGCGCCTCTTGCGCCAGTTTCTCCAAACTCATGCGCACCCAAGGGCGCCCGTCTGTTCCCAATTTCGACACGGGCGCAATCATTTCAGAAAACCGCTTGGCCGTCTGCAAATCCGGCAGCACCACCAGCGTGTGCACCCTTCTCTTCTTTCCGGCCGGCTGCTCGAAAGTGTTGTTGATTTCCACCGTGGGGACAAAGAAGATGCCGTTGTGTTCAAGGAATTTTCCTTCTGTTTCTTTTGTCTCTTTTTTTATCTCCTCAAAATATTTCGGATGCGTCACGTCGCCCGTGCCCACCAGCTGCAAGCCCTTGCGCTTCGCGCTCGCGCTCATGTGCATAATGTCCATCTGCGGCGAGCAGCCGCGGGCGTATTTGGAATGCACGTGCAAATCGGCGAGAATCCGCATTCGACAACCTGCAATCTCAATCGGCCGCCATGAACGCCGCGCTGATGGCGGTCAGGATGGCCCCGCCTCCGAACAAATAGGGGCGCGCGCCCGGCGGGACGAAGGGGGCGTCGGTGGCGCCGGCCGCCACGCCGGCTGCGCCAACCGTGAATCCAATGGGGCGCAGCGCCCGCATGAACGTTCCGAACACGCCCCAGTCTTTAGCCATCGCATCTCCTCATCCCTCTTGCGCCCCCGCCGCTTTTAATGATTGCCTAACCATCCGCCCTCATGGCACTCGCGATGGGCACCAACGGCGTGCGCGCCCTCTTCGACGAGCTCGATGCGCGCGCGGCCATGGACTTGGGTTTCGGCTTCTCGCAATTCGTCAAAAAGGAGAAAGCAAAAGGGAAAAAGCCAAAACAAAAGACCTCTTCCTCTTCCCGTCCATCTGTCGTTCTCGCGCGCGACATGCGCCTCACTTCCCCCTGCCTCTCGCAGGCGGCCGCCGCCGGCCTGATGGAGGGCGGCTGCGACGTGCTGGATGTCGGCATCCTCACCGCTCCGGCGGCGGAGTGGGCGGCCCACCATCTCCAAGCGGATGGCCTCATCATCGTCACGGCCAGCCACAATCCGCCGGAGTGGAATGCCCTCAAATTCGTGGACGGAAACGGCATCGCGGTCTCGCGCGAGCGCGGGGCCCCCATCGCCGCGTATGCGGGCAAGCCGCACCATCCCATTCTCCAATGGCAGCAGCTGGGAAAGCTGCAAACCGTGCCCGACATCATCTCCCAATACCAGTCCGCGGTGCTGAAATTCGCCAACCGCCGCCTGCTCGCCCGGCATGCCTCCAGACTCAGCATCATCGCCGACCCCGGCAACGGCACCTCAACGCTCACCGCGCCCGCCCTCTTCAAGTCCTTGGGCGTCAAGGCCCGCTTCCTGCACAAGGAATTGGACGGCCATTTCCCCAACCGCCTCTCCGAGCCGGCCAAGGCCAATCTGGGCGCCCTCATCGAGGCCATGGCGCACGGCCATGCCTCTTTCGGCGTGGCGTGGGACGGGGATGCCGACCGCGTCACCTTCGTGGACGACAAGGGACGATGGCTCACCGGCGACATCGGCGTGGCGCTCTCGGTCCGATGGGCGCTCATTCAGGCCGGTTATCCTCCCAAATCCTCATCCAAATACAAACCCATTCCCAAATCCAGACAGCCCATCGTGGTTTCCACCTCGGCCACCAGCCGCGTGGTCGAAGCCGTGGCCAAGGAACACGGCGCGCGCTGCGAATACACCGATGTGGGCGCGCCGTATCTCTCCGAGCGCATGGCCGGCTTGGGTTCCCGCGTCATTTCCGGCGGCGAGGAGGTGGGCGGCATCGTCTGGCCCGGCTTCACTCTTGCAAAAGACGGCGTGCTGGCCTCGGTCAAGCTCTTGGAAATGGCGTCCCAAAAGCCGATTTCCGAGTGGGTGGAC
>CABMCD010000011.1 GCA_902384555.1 uncultured archaeon
CTGATGCCGTAAAAGAAGACTTAGAGCTGCATAATCCATCCAACTCAGTACTTCGTCCACTTCGGGGAGGTTTCCGTCTTGATTTACTACAAGGCTGGGTACTGGTGCGCGCGTCGGGCACCGAGAATTATGTGCGCATCTTCGCCGAAGCGTCCAGCATGGAGCAGGCCCGCTCACTGGCCGAGGAATATGAAAAGCGGGTGAAAGCGCAACTGGTTTAAATTGTTCCGATGCGCCATACTCTTATACTCCATTCGAGGTGTTATGCATGAAAGCCATCATCTGCTGCGGCGGCATGGGCACGCGCCTGCGCCCGCTCACCTACACGACTCCCAAGCCCATGCTGCCCTTAGGCAACAAGCCCATTTTGGAATACGTCATCCGCCACCTCAAGCGCAACGGATTCACCGACCTCTACCTCACCGTGGGCTATCTGAAAGAGCAAATCATGGACTATTTCGGCGACGGCAAGAAATGGGGCGTCAAAATCCAGTATGCAGTCGAGGAGGGCGAGGCCGGCACGGCCGGCTCCATCGTTCCATTGAAAAAATGGGCCTCCGAGCCCTTCATCGTGCAGATGGGCGACCACCTCTCGCGCCTCGACCTGAAGAAAATGTATGCCTACCACAAGAAGGAGGGCCACCTCGCCACCGTGGCGCTCAAGCGCACCGGCGTGCCGCTGGAATACGGCATCGCGAAACTGGATGACGCCAGCCGCATCATCGCGTTCGAGGAAAAGCCCATCGTGCGCAACTTCGTCAATGCCGGCGTCTACGTCTTCAACCCCAAGATTTTCGACTACATCAAGCCGAAAGAGGATTTCGCCAAGAACGTCTTCCCCCGGCTTCTGTCTGAGCGGCAGGCCATCGGCGGCTTCGTGTTCGACGACTACTGGCTCGACATCGGCCGGCCCTCGGACTACGAAAAGGTCAATGAGATGATTACGCTGATGGAAATGGTCGGCGAGATGGAGTAGTTTTCGCTTCTTTTTCTTTTCTTACATAAATCCATCCACGTATTTCGCAATCAGCGGCAGCCTCACGTCATGGCCGCCCCAGACGCGGATGGCGATGACGACCAGCGCGACGAGGGGAATGAACACCAGCGCAAAGGCCGCCACCATCGTCAGCGCCCACACGCCCACCAGCGCCAGCAGGTTTCCAGACATGAATCCGGCCATGACGCCGGCAATCACCACGACGTTGAGCACCACGACCGAAATGACGATAATCAGGGTGAGCGCCAGCGACTGCAGGGCATGGAAGCGCGCGTATTTTCCGCCCTTTTTCTCAAAGAAGACAAAGAACATGGCGGCGAAATTGATGAGCATGACCGGCACGTAGCAAAGGGCCGCGAACTGGCGCGCCTCCTTCTCCGCCTCGCTCAAAACCGGGGCGGTTTTTTCATTGTCCTGCTTTTCAGAAGCCATGGTTTCACTTCAAATACAGCGCCAGCACGATGACGGCGAACACGCACTCGATGCCGATGAGCGCCAGCGTCAGATTGCGCTCGCTCAGCCCGCCGCTCACCCGCAGAACCAAATCGCCTAGGCCGCGAATCTTTCCTTTCGGCGCATGCAGCTTGCCGTCCGCGCCAAGCTCGGAAAAGCTCTTGGGGAATCCGTTGGCCGCCTTGATGAAGAAGTCAATCACGAACGGAATGGTCAGAATCGCGCCCGCCGATTTCAGGTCCGACACGATGACGGCCGCGGCCAGCGCCGCGCCAATCGAGAGCGTGCCCACGTCGTCAATGAACACGCGGGCCGGATACCAGTTGTAGGGAATGAAGCCCAAGAGCGCGCCCACCATGGCGACGCACAAGACGGTCATTTCCACCTGCCCGTGCGCATAGGCCACAATGGCGAGGGTGGCGAACATCACCAATCCAAGGCCCGCCTCGGTGCCGTTCCAGCCGGCCAGCATGTTGGTCAAATTCGAGCACACCGCGACGGCCAGCGGCACCAGCAGCAGCGGGTAAGCCAGCCCAAAGTCAATCGTTCCCACGAATGGAATCGCAATCGCGTTGTGCCCGCCCGCGACCGCCACGGCCACCAGCGGCACGGCCGCCGCGAGGGGCAGCAGGGCCTTGGTGCGCTGGGCCATGTCGAACATGTCGTCAAAGATGCCGATGATGGCCACGATGCACACGGTCAAGAGCGCCGCCAGCACCTCGGTGAGATGCAGCTGGAAGCCGAAGAAGGAGTGCAGCACCAGCCCCGCGAGCACCGCGCCCACGAAGCCCACCACCATCGCGATGCCGCCCATGCCCGGCTTCTCGGGCCTGCCGGGCTTGTGCATGTCCTGTCCGGTCATGCCGGCCTTTAGCAGCTTGGGCAGGATGCGGCCCAGCGTCAAATAGCTGGCCAGTCCGGCGGCCAGCAGAACCAGGAACAGGAAGAGCGGCTCGATTCAAATCACCTCAAGCACCAAGGCATCGGTTGTGCGCGAAACCACTTTCACGCCGGCCGGCGAATCCCCATAGAGGCCGAGCAGCTTGCTGTGCAGCTCCTCGTTGGGCCAAATCAGCAGGTTGCCCGGCGCGTCGAAAGGCTGGCCGGGCTCCAGGAGCTGCACCTCGCCCACCATCATGACCTTGACCAGCGCGCCGCTGGAAAGCGAGTAGAGGTAGGTGCGCTGGGCCGCCAGCTCCCCGCTCTGCGCGTCGAGCGGATGGACCACGCGCAGGCCGTCATAAGAATCAAACACGGCCAGCTGCCCGCTGCTGCTGTTCGCCACGCCGGAGAAATGGAAGGCTTCCATGGTCCAGTTGCGCGACAATCCGCTGGCCGGCTGGCTGAGCGAATCAAAGACTGAAATGGGCACAACGATGCGCGTGCCGCTGGGGTAGGGGGCGCGCGCGCTTTGCGGCCCGGCCAGCCAGTCCAGCAGCTGGCTCTCATTGCCCGCCGGCTCGCGGCCGGAGAGGAATTTCACGGCCTCTCCCGGGGCGATGGTGGCCAGCGGCCCGCCGGCGCCCGCGCTGGAGTTGCCCATGGCCAGCAGCTGGTTCTGCACCGTGACGTCCAGCGGCTTGTAGTGCGGGTAGGGGTCGCTGACGGACACGCCGGGCAGGTAGGAAATGGCCATCAGCAGGGCCAATCCCACCAGCAGAACCGCGAGGCCATGGCGCACCACGGCCGCGTTCCAGTTCCACATCTGCGCCAGCGCCACGCCCGCGCCGGCCGCCAGCGCCGCCAATCCGCCGGCGCGCAGCACGTCGGAGGATTCGCGCCCGTAGAGCAGGCCGAAGAGCACCACCAGCAGGCAGAGGAACAGCATGGCAATGCGCCAAATGGGCGCCTCTTCCTCCAAGCTGCGCAGGGTGTGCAGGCCATAGGCGGCCGGCAGCACGAGCGCCACCAGCGCCATGGCGGGCGAAACCACCGTCGCCAAGACGGCCGAGAGAATCAGGGGCAGAACGAGGCGCGAGGCCGGGTGCGCCTCCCGGCGCAGGCCGGCCGGAATGCCGATGGCGGCCAAGCCCAGCAGGGGCCAGGCCAGACTGGGCAGGCCGGCCCAGGCACCCATGGCCGCCGCCAGCGAGGGAACGTCGGGCAGGCGCACGGCCAGCACCAGAATGGGCAGGGCCAGCGCGCCCCACTTGAGCCAGAGCACGTCATTGGCCTTGCGCTCTTTTTTGTGGTGCGTCTCGCGCGCGAGCAGCAGCTCGCCCGCCAGCAGGCCCAAGGGGATGAGCGCGCTGATGGGCTGCACCCACACGGCCAGCGCGAATGCGGCCGCCGCAACCACGCTGGCCAGCGCCTCGCGCACCTGTCTCTTCTCCGAAGAGGCATAGGCGATGGCGAGAATGCCGGCAAGGGCCAGCGGAACGGCCAGCGCCTCGGGCGGCAAAAAGCCGGGCATGAAGGCCTCATACACCGGCGCGGCCAGCAGGAGCAGCAGCGACACGGCGCCGCTCTCGAGGCGGTCGAAGCCCAAATAGCGCAGGCCGCCAAAAGCCGCCAGCGCCGAGAGCGCCGCCAGCATCAGCGGCACGTCGAGCAGGAAGGCCAGAACGCCGGCCGCGCCGGTCTTGGCCGAGCCGATGCCGGGCAGGTGGTAGACGGCATTGAGCAGCATTTCCGCCGGCAGGGCGGGCTGGTTGTGCAAAATGCGCAAGCCCGCCGCATACGCGCCCTCGTTCATGGTGGTGACGTTGGGGGCGGCCACCATGGCGGCCAGCAGCACGGCCAGCGCCACTGCCAGCATCCAGTCGGGCTGGCCTCTCTTTTCGCCTGTTTGCATCATAGTCATCAACTTATTTGGAGCGCAACTGGCGCAGGGCGGCCTGCGCCCCCGCCTCGTTGACCTGTTTGCCTGAAATCATGAATTCAATCACGCCGTCCACTTCCTTCTCGGATGCGCCGGCCATTTTGGCGATGTGCCGCGCATGCAGGCGCATGTGCCCGGCCTGGATGCCCTCGGTGGCCAGCGCTTTGAGCGCGGCCAGATTCTGCGCCAAGCCCACCGAGGCCATGATGCGCGCCAGCTCGCCCGAACTCTTGGCGCCCAGAATTTTCTGGCCCAAGGCGGCGCAGGGGTTGGCCTTCATCGAGCCGCCCACCACGCCCACGGCAAGCGGAATGACAATCTTGCCCTCCAAATCCCCGTCCGGCGTCTTGGAATAAGTCGTAATGCTGGCGCCCTTGATGGCCGCATAGGCGTGCGCGCCGGCCTCAATCGCCCGCCAGTCGTTGCCGGTGGCGATGCCGACCGCATCGATGCCGTTCATGATACCCTTGTGGTGCGTGGCGCGGCGGAACGGGTCGGCCATGGCGAAGGCCCACGCGTCCAGAATGGCCTCCACCGCCTCCTCGCCGCCCAAACTCTGCGCGCTCCACACGGCGCTCGATGCCGCGATGCGGTGCATCGCAAGATTGGTGAGGATGCGCAGACGCGCGGTCCCGCCGCTGCGCTTCTCAAGAGAGGGCGCCATCTTTTCCATCAGCGTATTGACCATGTTCGCGCCCATGGCGTCCACGACATTGACGTTGAATTCGACCACTATCATCGGGCCGCGCGGGCTGGCCAGCGTGCGCACGGCCACGCCCTGCACGCCGCCTCCGAAGCTCTTGAGGTGCCCGCCCATCTCCTGCGCCTCGCTAAGGATGCTCTCCTTCTCGGCCTCCAGCTTTTTGGCCGCCTCTTTGGCGTCTTTGAGCTTCACCAGCTGGATTTGCCCCGTCATAATCGAGCCCGAATAATCCGTTTTGAATCCGCCCGTCTCTTTGGCCAGCTTGGCCAGATGGCTGGCGGCCGCCACCACCGAAGGCTCCTCAATCACCATGGGCACGACGTATTCCTTTCCATCGATGAGGAAGTTGGGGGCCACGGCAAAGGGCAGGCCGAAGGTGCCGATGACGTTTTCGGAAATGGAATCCGCCACATTCAGCGGCAGGGGGCCGTCCTTGTTGAGCACGGCCAAGTCGGCGGCATCCAGCCCGCGCTCGCCGGCCACCACTTTCTGCCGCTCGCCCACCGGCCTTTTGTAAAAGCCGGACCAGATGGAATCGCCTGCGGATGCTTTGGACATAAGCAAAAACCTCGCATGAACGCTTGTGCGCCACCTCCCATTCCCACGCCGGAAGGCTAGGCGCTCTACGAGGGGGATAGGGTAAAACAAGCTTTATAAGAGATGGGTTCGACGCGGGGCGAAAAGACCGGTTTGTCTAGCGCTTCTGCATCTGCTCCAATATCCGGCCCAGCGGCGCGTCCGTCCGAATGGCGCTGGTGGAAAAGTGCGTGCGGGAGGCGAAATAGCCCATGCCCTGCAAGGCCTCCACCACGCCCTCGCTCGACGGAATGATGCGCTTGTGTTTCGACGACAATTCGTGCAAATCGTAATACAAATTCGGCCCGTCCGCTTCGGCCGCGATGGTCGAAAGCAGCGGCACGGCCTCCTTGCTCAAATATGGCCGCTGCCCGGCCAGTTTCATCATCTTTTCCACCACGGCCCTGCTCACCCAGTCGCCGCCCCACACCGGCCCGCCCCACTGCGTGCGCTCGCCGCACATGGCGCAGATGGGGGTGGGGAATCCGTCCATGTGGTGGTAGAGGCAGTGCGGGCAGTGCGTGATGTACGTCATCGCCGTCTTGGCCGTGTCCACCGCCCCGTCCGCTCCCTTGGTGAGCTTGGCCAGCACCTTGAAGTAATGGCGGTGCGACACGCACAGCTGCGGGTCCAGCGCCCAGTCTTCCGCGGCGGCCGCGCGCGCAATGGCGCCCAGCAGGATGCGCAGGCCCGACTCGTGACAAATTTCGGAATGCACCGGCTTGGCCGCATAGCCCTTGTAGCAGGCCTGCGCGTGCGCCCCGCACAGCACGGCGGTGTCGGTGGCCGTCACCGAAATATAGCGCTCATCCAGCCCGTTGCCGCACCGCGACAAGGCCGCCAAATACGGCACCGGCGTGCCGAAGGGGTCGATTTCGATGAGGTCAAATCTTTCTCCGCTCCCAAGCAGGCGGTTGATGTCGGCGCGCATGACGCGGTATTGCCCGCTCCCAAGGCCGTTGAGCTGCGCGTTGGCCTCCGCCAGCTGCACGGCGCTGGGCAGGGCATCCACAAAGGCCACGTGGCCCACGTTCTTGTTTTCCAGCTTGTAGCGCAGGCCGCGCGCGCCGGAGGCGCAGAAGCCGTCCAGCACGCTGCGCAATTCCGGCAGGGTGCCCACCCACAGGCTGGACAAATCGCGGCACAGCCTCATGTGCGGGTTGAAGAACACGTCGGGGTGAAGGTGAAGTTTCGCCAGGCCTTCGCTGGCCATGGCCGGATTCGCCCATCTCTCGCCGGCCGGGGAGGCGGGCGAGCTGGGGTCGGCAGCGTCTTTTCTCTCATCAAGCGCGGGCGCTGGACTCATCATCCCTTTTTGCAACCCCCATCCATTTTAAGCCAAGTGGGCGTTGAGATTTCATGGTGCTTGCCACCCTGCGCCGCTCCACCCTCTCCGGCGTCGGCCGCCCGCCGCCTTCCGTGCCCGTCGCGCGCCGGCTGCTCTGGGCGGCCTGTACCAGCGAGGGCGGCGTCATCGGCCGCCTGCCCGACCATCCCGACATTGCCGCCCTGCTGGAGGCCGGCCGCGAGCTGGGGGCCGAGGCGGTGGTGGAGAACGGCGTGGCCGACATCTTCGGGCCCAACGTGCCCGTGCCTCCCGAAACGCTTTCCTGCGCCTCCAATGCGGCCGTGTCGCGCTTCTCGGCGCCGCTGAGCCTGCTCACCCTGCAGCCCCCCGTTCTCACCGGCCTGCGCATTCCCGATTCCGCCTCGCGCTGGCTGGACGGCGCCGCCTCCTCGCTGGGCGTGCGGCTCATCCACACCTCCAGCCGCCTCGAAGTGCACGGCGTGCCCGAAGGGGACGCGCTCAGTCTCGAGGACCGCGCCGGCGCGTTCTGGGCCCCCGGCCTGATGCTGGCCGCGCCGCTGTCCAACATCCCGCTGATGCTGGCCATGGACGAATACGCCGCCCGCCATCCTTCGGTGCAGCTCACCCTGCGCATGCTCGAGCGCCTGCGCATGGACTTTTCATGGGAGGAGCAGGGGCCCACCCTCTTCATGGTGCCGGGCCAGACCTACCCCGAACTCAACGTCGAGGTGGAGTCCGACTGGCGGGCCGGCTCCTACCTCTTGGGCGCCCTGCTGCTGGCCGGCCGCGGCGCGGCGGTGCTGGAGCGCGATTCGGTCCAGCCCGAGCGCGGCTTCTGGCTCCCCTTCGAGTCCGCCGGGCAGGCGCGCTGGAACGAGGCCGAGGACTCGATTTGGGCGCAGGCCGGCGAGGCGCCCGCGCTGCCGGCCGAGCTGGACATGCGGCCCTACCCTTCGCTCTACCCGCTCGCGCTGGTGCTGGCCACGCAGGCCGCGGCGCCGGTGCGCTTCACGCCGCTCTACCCGCTCTCCCCGCTCTCGCGCCATCGGCTGATATTCACGGCCCAGCAATTGCAGCGCCTCGGCGCCGACATCCAAATCGAGCAGGGCGCGGTCGAAGTCCGCCCAAGCGCGCTGGCGGGCGGCGAGGTTTCCAGCGGCGGCGATTCGCGCATCGCCATGGGCCTGGCGCTGGCGGGCCTGATTTGCGAGCACTCGGTCTCCATTTCCGGCGCCGAGGCGGCCGCGCGCGCCTATCCCAATTTCTGGGCCGACCTGCAGGCGCTGGGGGCGCAGTTGGAAATGGATTACACCCAGGCGCCGGCCATGCGCTCGATTATGTCCGAAGAAAATGCGCCGGATGCCGAAAAACCCTAGGCCTGAAAAATTAGCGTTCCCCCTATCTCCCCTACTTTTCTCCTTTCGCTTTCCGGTATGCGTCAATCAATCCATGCGCGTAATTAATCGCCCCAAAAGCCGTCACATAATCCTTTTTCTCCAAAAACCATTTCGTGTCCTCGCAGTATTGGGTGGCCAAATCGAGAATGTGCGCGTTTTCGGCCGTGCGCTTCACTTCCTTGACGTTGGAATAGAACTGCTCGATGTCGGAAAGGCAGCGCGCGCGCTGGTGTTGGGGGTCATTCATGCGGGCCGCGTCATCCTGCGCCTCCCCGACTGCCCTCTCCTTTGCCGTTCTCCCGGCGCTTCTGGTGGCTGCCATGCCCCTCCCTTACCCTTTTAAATTTATATAGCGTATGATGAGACAACAAACGTTCAATTTTCTTCAGGTGAATTTTTGGGAAGCAGACCTCGCAAATGGAAGAAGAAAGGCCGCATGCGCTGGAAATGGCTCAAGAAGCGGCGCAAGCGCCTCAAGCGCAAGCTCAAGCGCAGAGTGGGCGAGCTCTAGGTTGATAGAGCCGCACCCCTCTCCCCATCTTCTTTTTCCCTTTTCATTTTCCTTTCATTCCCTATTTTCCCCCAGCCTCGGCCATATCCCTTTAATGCTTTGGCGCGCCCCATTCCTCCATGCTCAAATCCTCGCTTTCCTCCCAACAATCCCGCGTGGGCCAGTTCTTCAAGTGGCTGCCGCTGCACCCCAACGACATCACGCTCCTCTCGCTGCTGCTCGCCGGCCTCGGCTCCTATTTCGTGTGGCAGATGAGCCTGTGGGGCCCCATTCTCTTTCTGCTCTCCTTCGCAATCGACGGC